>JALOOG010000137.1 GCA_025454525.1 Anaerolineae bacterium
ATCAAGACCTATGCGATGTATAAAAATCTGCTAGGGCGCGTCCAAGCGAGTTTATATGCCCCACCCCCGCCGCCATGGGCGGTAAAAATCCTAGGTGATTGGGTGATGAATGACCCCGATATGAAAGATTTGATGGGTAAATTTATCACTCGGCAAGTGCCGCCGGATATGGTGACGTTGATGTCGCCACCGGTGATTGCGCGAGCTTTGGTGCGTGGTGGTTTGCGTGAGATGGGCAATCGGTTACGGCAAACCTTCGGCGGGTAAAGCTAAAAATGAGTGTCTTATCCTAATTGATGATGCGATTCGGCCTGATCAAGGGCCGGATCGTGTTAGGCTATTGTGATCTGTGGCAATTTCCCATACACTAAGTTCAATGATTAAACACCTGTTCGAGAATTTTCGATGAAGTTACCTTCATAAACCGGATTTAGACGCATTTATCAAGACCTGTATGCCTCGAGTAGTCAAACCGGCCGTGCGAACGAACAACGTTCGATGTACTTGAAACTGTCTGAACGGAATCAACGGTATCATGAACAACGAGTGTTTATCAACATTGTGGACGGTGCAGGGTGGTTAGCGCGGCGAAGCGACCTTAAAAAACTGTACAACAGTTGCGATTTTATCTTAAACCTCAACACCCTTGATCACTTAGAAGTGATTATTTGCAAGTACACACCTAAAGCTTACTTTACCGTGTCTCCTAAACCGATTGTTGAGGGATAAAACCATGCTTGAATTGGATCGGATTATCATCGGCGATTGTGTAGAAAAACTGAAAGAGATCCCTGACGAAACGATTGATGTGTGTTTTGCAGATCCGCCGTTTAACTTGGATAAAAAGTATGCCACCTACCAAGATCAAAAAAGTGTCGAAACCTATATCGCGTGGTGTGAGCAATGGTTAGCGGAATTAGTGCGTGTTACCAAACCAACCGGATCGATCTTGATCCATAATATTCCGCGCTGGCTCACCTACTACACGGCTTTTTTGAACAAACACGCTCATTTTCGCCATTGGATCGCGTGGGATGCGATGAGTACGCCGCTGGGTAAAACCTTACTTCCGGCACATTATGGTATTCTATTTTACAGTAAGAAACCGCAAAAGACGAAATTTTATGAGATCCGCGCTCCACATAAAAAATGTCGTCAGTGTGATGCGTACCTGAAGGATTACGGCGGTAAAAAAGACCAAATGCACCCTTTTGGCTATCTAGTGAGTGATGTTTGGACGGATATTCATCGGATTCGCCATTCTAAACGCCGTGATCCACATCCCTGTCAATTGCCGATCCACCTGATCGAACGGTTGATCTTGATGACCACCGATGAAGGGGATGTGGTGTTAGATCCGTTTATGGGAACGGGGACTACGGCGATCGCGGCCAAACAACTCAAACGGCATTATATCGGGATCGAATTGGATGCGGTGTATGAGCAGATCGCGCTCAAAAAGATCGAAGCCGCACAACCCACACTTTATCAAGGCTATCCAGTTTCGATGTACCTAAACAAGATCCAGAGCATTCGTGATCGGGATGCGGCTGAATTGTTCCCCAAACAACTCACCACCACCGAAAAGCGTAAGCAACGCAAACAAGCACAAACCGTTACTGAACTGGAAATAGCGCCGATGTTCATCGATATAATGGTCGGTTGATGTCGTGTTTAAAGGTGGCGCGGATTGATCAGATCATCCGCGCTGATTTAAGATCAAGGCGATTGATCAGTTTTAGCTCAACGTAAAGTGGCAATATAATATGTAACGGATTTTCTCATTCATCGCAATTCAGCGATATGAGCTATGCTTTTGGCAAGCCATCTCATTTGATGTAATCTAAATGCGCTCATTTTCAAACCAATTCCTTGACAAACCCCTTCATTTGAGCTTACAATACCAATTCACGAAACCTCTAAAACCCGAAAATTACCACGCATGAAACGTACAGGGTTAACTGATTTAGGTGATCTTCACGGAAAGCGCGCAATCGCGTTTTTCCGATCCACAAACTCGTCCCCTTTTGACCTGTGAATAGTGTGAGGAGTGGCGCATTGACGAACATTAGGCACAACAATTATTTGAATGTGAAGAACTACGCACGGATCGCCGATGTGCAAACGTTGCCGTCGTTGATTGAAGTCCAATTAGAGTCGTTTGATTGGTTTCTCCGTGAAGGATTGGCTGAATTATTCGACGAAATCAGCCCGATCGAAAGCTTTAACGGCAACTTGCGCTTGTATTTGCCCGGCAACAGCGCCGAAGCGCAACAATTCGGACTCCGCTATTGGTTTGATGAACCCAAATATAGCGAAGAATTGTGCATTGAGCGCGATATGTCCTATGCTGCGCCGCTATACGTGCGAGTCGCTTTGGTGAACCGCGAAGAAGGCGATCGGGTGATCACCTCCGATATTTTTATGGGCGATTTCCCGATGATGACCAGAAAAGGCACGTTCATCATCAATGGGACGGAGCGCGTCGTGGTGAGTCAGTTGATCCGCTCACCGGGGGTCTATTTTGACGCAGAAGAAGACCGGGTGAGCGGCCGCTTGCTCTCTAATTCTAAGCTGATCCCGGATCGTGGCGCGTGGATGGAATTTGAGACCCGCAAAAATGATTATCTCACGATCAAGTTTAACCGGAAACGGACTGTGCCTGTCACGATCTTGTTACGCGCTTTGGCCGCGGTCAAAGACGGGATGCCAGAAGACTCCGCCCCGGTTAAAGAAGGGTCGGATGAAGAAATCATGTCGCTGTATCGATCGATCGATGATAATCCCGATCATCAATACATCCTTGGCACGCTGAAAAATGAGCCGCCATGGGAACTCAAGAAAGATCAAACGATCGCACAGGCGGCGCTCTTAGAATTTTATCGCCGGATGCGTCCGGGCGATCCGCCCACTTTAGACAACGCCCGCGAATATCTCGAAAGTCAATTGTTTGACATTCGTCGCTATGACTTGGAGCGCGTTGGACGTTATAAGCTGAATCAACGCCTTGACCTGCATCAGATCATCGATAAGAAATTCCGTACCGTCACCAAACATGACATCGTGCGCTTGATCGGCCGCATGATCGACATCAACAACGGCAAAACGGATCCTGATGACATCGATCACCTTGGCAACCGCCGCGTAAAAACTGTTGGTGAATTGATCCAAAACAAGTTGCGAATCGGTTTGCGTCGGACAGAGCGTGTCGTCAAGGAACGCATGTCGATTAAAGAGGCGGATCATGTCACCCCAGTGTCATTGATCAACATCCGGCCGGTGGTGGCTTCGGTGCGCGAATTTTTTGGATCGTCGCAATTGTCGCAATTCATGGAACAAACCAATCCCTTGGCGGAATTGACCCACAAGCGCACGCTTTCGGCGTTAGGCCCCGGCGGGTTGCGTCGTGAGCGTGCGGGCTTTGATGTGCGTGACGTGCATCATAGCCATTACGGACGGATCTGCCCGATCGAAACACCAGAAGGCCCGAACATCGGTTTGATCGGACGCTTGGCCAGTTATGCACGCGTCAACGAATACGGTTTTGTCGAAACGCCGTATCGTAAGGTCGCTAAGTTCCTCGCACCCACCGATGATCGGATCTTGGGTCGCACAATTCGCGAGGAGATTGAACAACATAACACGGTGTTATTTGAAGAAAACACCGTGATCACGCCCCAAGTACGGCAACGTTTGATCGATGCCAACATTAAAAACGTGCCAGTGCTGCCTTTTATCACGGGTGAAGTTGAATATATGTCGGCGGATCGTGAAGATCATTACGTGATCGCGCAAGCGACCGCCCTCACCGATGAACTCGGTCAGATTGTGGTAAACCGTGTTTCAGCCCGTCATAACCAAAAATTCCTCACTGTGGTCGGGGAACGGATCGATTATATCGATGTCGCACCCCGTCAAATTGTGGGCATCAGCGCCGCGTTGATCCCGTTCTTGGAACATGACGATGCGAACCGCGCTTTAATGGGATCGAACATGCAGCGCCAAGCTGTGCCGTTGTTACGCCCCGACATCCCGATCGTCAGTACGGGTATGGAGACCCATGCCGCCTTGGATAGCGGTCAGATCCTCGTTTCGGAAGTGGCTGGTGAGGTGATCAGCGTTCAGAGTGAGCGCATTGTGATCCGTGCCGATCAAGGTGAGGAAGTGGTGCATCGTCTCCGTAAGTACGATCGCTCCAATCAGTCGACCTGTATTGATCAACGTCCCACCGTTTATAAAGGTCAACGGATCGAAAAAGGCCATGTGATCGCCGATAGTTCCTCTACTTATTTGGGGAGCTTGGCTTTGGGCCATAACGTGTTAGCGGCGTTTATCTCTTGGGACGGTGGGAACTATGAGGACGCGCTGTTGATCAGCGAGGATATGCTGCGAAACGACAAATTCACCAGCATCCATATCGAAAAACATGAAGTTGAAGCGCGGGACACCAAGTTAGGCCCCGAAGAAATCACCTATGACATCCCGAATGTCGGTGAGGACGCGCTCAAAGACCTTGATGAATTTGGGATCGTGCGGATCGGCGCGGAAGTTGGCCCCAATGATATTCTGGTTGGCAAGATCACCCCGAAGGGCGAAAAAGAACTTAGCCCAGAGGAAAAATTGTTGCGTGCGATCTTCGGTGAACAAGCGCGGGAAGTGAAAGACTCCTCGCTGCGTTTGCCGCATGGCGAACGCGGGAAGGTGGTCGATGTCAAGACCTTCACCCGTGAGGAACATCGCGATTTGCCGGCCGGCGTGGAGAAAATGGTGCGTGTGAGTGTGGCCCAACGCCGTAAATTGACCGTGGGCGATAAAATGGCGGGCCGCCATGGCAATAAAGGCGTGATCTCGCGGATCGTGGCGATCGAAGATATGCCGTATCTTAACGACGGGACTCCGGTGGAGATCATCCTGAATCCGACAGGTGTTCCCGGTCGTATGAACCTCGGCCAGATCTTGGAATTACATCTCGGTTGGGCTGCGGATCAACTGGGTTTCCGTGCGGTGACTCCGGTATTTGATGGCGCTCGTGAACAAGACATCCGCGCCGAATTGGCCCGCGCTTGGTTGATCGATCACACTTGGAAGATCATCACCCAACGCGCCTTTGACTGGATTCAACAATTCGATTACACGGAAGAAGACCTTGAGGACGATGAAGAAGTGCGTCGTCTCTATATCTACGAATGGCTGAAAAACAGCGACGGCTACGGGTATGACATTGACCTGATGACGCGCAATCCGCTGTATGCGCGGCGCGTGGTGATGGCCGAATGGACACGCGAACAAGGGCTTGATCCGTTGGATGCGTTCGCATTTGATAATGAAGGGATTCCACCGGATGAACGCAAACGCCGCGATCATAACGCGCTCAATTTCATCTTGAAGGTGTGGATCAAGGCCGTCGCGCCCGAAATGCCCTTCCCAGAAGATGCAACCGGTGATGAGCTGATCAAATATGCGGATCGGGCCATGTTCCAAACCGGTCATCCAGTGCCGATCTATGGCAAACACACACTCTACGATGGGCGTTCCGGTGAGGCTTTTGATCGTCCGGTGGCGGTGGGTTATGTCCACATGCTGAAATTGGCGCACTTGGTGGAAGATAAAGTCCATGCGCGTTCGACAGGGCCGTATAGCTTAGTCACCCAACAACCGTTAGGCGGTAAGGCACAATTCGGCGGTCAACGGTTTGGTGAGATGGAAGTATGGGCGTTAGAAGCCTATGGCGCGGCCTATACCCTACAAGAAATGCTCACCGTGAAATCGGATGATGTGCAAGGGCGCGTCAAGACTTATGAGGCGATCGTCAAAGGGGAGCCGATCGAAGAACCCGGCATCCCGACCTCGTTCCGCGTGTTGGTGAAAGAACTGCAAAGCTTAGGGCTCGCGGTTGAAGCGATCACCGAAAGCGGTGAGACCTTACGCTTCGGCAAAGATGATGAAGCGGCCAGACAACCCAAAATGCCGACCGGACTCTTAAGCTTAGGCGGAGACGGCGACTAAGGATCACTGAACTATAAAAACCCCTGTCCACTTGGCAGGGGTTTTTTGACGAATAGCCGCAGGATGTCTCAGATGAACTACTAAGGAGGTGACTCTAGCTGAATGTCTGCTACCCATCGTGTAATCTGTTCAGGGGGAATCGCCTCGTTTTGCGCTAACCACCATTGGATCGCACCAAGATACGCCCCCGCGTAATAATGTTCGATCAACTGGGCGGGAATATCATGCCCATCCAGCACCTCCGGTAATTGTGCGATGACTGAGCGCACGACTTGCTGAAATTGTCGCTCTAAGGCATAACGCACGGCGGGAATCCCGTTTTTCCCCAACATCAAGCGGTAAAAATCCCGGTACTGCTCAATGTGTTCAAACAAGCGCAGATCGATCGTGGGTGAGATCCCCTTTTGACCATTATCAAGACGAAACACCAAGGGTTGATGCGCTTGCACGATCATGCCGATCTCAGCGACGATACTGTTGAGCAGATCCCATTTATCATCATAATGTAGGTAAAATGTGGCCGCATTCAAACCCGCTTGTTCAGTGATCGCTAATACGGTGATTACCTCAAAATGTTTGGTCTCCAAAAGCGTAAACAAGGCGGTACGTAACATCTGACGAGTGCGGATCACCCGCGGATCTACGGAGTTTCTCGGTACTTTAGGCATATTGTTGATTACTCAAGAGATAGTCAAATTTCATGATTGATTCACGCTCAAGATTGTTCTTATACTAAGTTTATCAACATGCTATTGAGTTTACAATACACTCTTGAGGATACCGGATGACTCCTTCGCACACACTCTCTAATGAATCACCTTTAGCGATCCCCCAATTCCGCGCCTTATGGTTCGGATTGATCTTCATGTCATCTGGTGTACAGTTTTATGCGGTGGCGCTCACATGGCTAGTTTTGGAATTGACTGGATCATCGTTGCAATTGGGGACGATCTTGGCAATCAGCGCGATCCCCCGGGCTTTGATGATGTTGTTGAGTGGCTCATTGATCGATCGGGGTGATCCGATACGCTTTTTGTTAGGAGCATCGTTAGGCAATGGGATCATCGTAGCAGGAGTCGCGCTCTTACTCGGATTCGATGCATTGACGATGCTGGTCTTGACCCTAGCGGGCGTGATCATGGGGTTATTGGATGCGTTTTTCTATCCGACCAGTTACGCCTTGTTACCGCGCTTGGTGCATCCGTTCCGTTTAGCGCGGGCCAATGCGCTGATGCAAGGCGCGGACGGTTTAATCAACATGATCGCACCCGCCTTGAGTGGTTTGATCATCGGGTGGTTAGGGATTCCGGCGGCATTAGGGCTAAATGCAGTGTTATACCTGATCGGTGCGATCATCGTGCGTGGGATCGGCAAAATCTCACCCGTTGAGACCGATCAAAGACGAGAGACGGCTTGGCAATCTGTGCGCGATGGGGTGCGGTATGCGATGAAACAACCCGCGATCCGCTTGGGCTTAATGGCGATCGCGGCACTCAATTTCGCTGCGATCGGCCCAGTGGTGGTTGGGGGCGCGGTGTTGGTGCAACAACGTTTTAACGGTGATGCGGAGATGTACGGGATTTTCTTGGCCGCTTATGGAGTCGGCGCATTAATCGGATCTTTGATCGCGGGGACGATCGATGCGGTAGAACGTCCGGGACGTATGTTGATTTGGACAGCGATCGCTTTAGGTGTCGCCCTGATCGCAATCGGTTTCTCACAAACATTTTGGGCAGCGTTTGGGTTAATGGCGGTGTCTAGCGTGATCGTAGGTGGCACGATGCCGTTTTTCTCCGCATGGATTCAGGCAGAAACCCCGATGACGATGCAAGGGCGGATCGCGAGTCTCTTGACCTTTTCGGCTGTAGCGGTGGATCCGTTTTCACAAGGCATTGCGGGGGCCTTAAGTCAGGTGGATGTCACCCTTGCCTTTAGCGCGGCCGGTGTGCTGTTATTGATCGTGGGTATTGGGGTGTTTTTTAGCCCGACCGCGCATCTTAAAATTGAACTTAAGACTTGATTTGATGCTTAGACTCCCCGTTATGAGCGCAAATAAGTCAGATCCGATCGGATTGCCGATGCGCTTAATCACTGAGATCGCAGTACAGCAAGTTCAAGTGATCCTCGCTGTACTGCTAGATTGCGCTTAACCTTAGACGAGATCGATAGTCACCCGCATGATGTTGTCCTCTTTGACATATTGCTGTTGGAAGCCCAAGCTTTCGGAAACCTTCAGCATGTGTTGGTTATCCGGCAAGACATAACCATAGATCCGATCAAGACCTTCTTTGCGACCTAATTCGACCAGACTCGATAACAGCTTACGTCCCAAGCCTTGTCCTTGGAAACGATCGGTGACGATCAAGCTGTATTCGGCCTCTTTGCGCGTATGGGAGCGGATCAATCGCGCTGTGCCTAAGATTTCTGGTTCACTTGTCTCTGGGTTCAAACGATTCGCCACTAAGGTCATCTCCCGATCGTAATCCGGAAATGCGATGCGTGAGAGGCGTTCATGGGCCACGCGCTGACCTAACTTCATCACCGAAAAGAAGCGCATGTAAACGGTGCGTTCTGAAAGCGACTCGTGAAACCGGACTAACATCGGCTCATCTTCTGGGCGGATGGGGCGGATGTTGATGGTTTCGCCATTTTGAGCGATCCAATCTTCAATGTATTGGGTGGGATAGGGGCGGATCGCCGGGCGTGGGAGAGCGCTTTCTGGAGTGTCTGGGTCATGTAAGACCACGCGGGCATCCAACGCGATCAAACGTTCTGGAGAAGCGACCAAGGGGTTAATGTCGATCTCACGAATCCACGGTTGTTCGACCACCAATTGACTAAAACGCACCATGATCTTTTCCAACGCTTCGAGATCCACCCCTTTACGTCCGCGCACCCCGTGTAACGCCTCGTAGATCAAGGTGCGTTCCATCATGCGGCGGGCTAAGGTGGTGGTCAAAGGTGGGAGGCCTAGGGCGCGATCTTTAAACACTTCAACCAACGTTCCGCCTGAACCGAACAATAACACCGGCCCGAATTGCTGATCGATGCTGCTACCGATGATCAACTCGTAACCTTCTAATTTAATCATCGGTTGTACGGCCGTGCCTTGGAAATGTTCCGGCCCGACTTTATCGCTGACACTTTGGCGGATCTTATTAAAGGCCGCCCGTACCGCGTCTGCATCAGCCAAGTTTAGGATCACGCCGCCGACATCGGTCTTGTGGGTGATCGTCTCGGAATGCAGTTTTAACACGACGGGATACCCCATCCCATCGGCCGCTTGAACCGCGTCATCTTCCGAGGTGGCAACGTAATTCGGGATCGTCGGGATGTTATAGGCGGCTAACACGCGCTTGGATTCATCCTCGGTCAAGATCGTGCGACGATCGGCGCGGGCCTTGGTGAGGATCGCATCCACAGTAGCGCGATCGGGCGTATCACCATAGCGATCTTCTGGTAAGATCGGGGTTTCGTAAAGCGCTTTGAGGTTGTAATTGTAGCGCCACATATAGTTAAATACACGCACGGCGGTGTCGGGATAGGCAAATGTCGGGATATTGGCACGATTTAAGATCTGTTCCCCGGCGCGGATTTCTGCCCCGCCCATCCAACTTGCGAGTACCGGTTTTTCACCCATACGCGCATAGGGTTTCAGGATCTCGGCGATTTGCGTCGGATCGGTCATCGCCTGCGGGGTGAGGATCACCAACATGCCGTCGGTGTTCGGGTCATGAGCGACCACTTCTAGCGCTTTGGCATAACGTTCGGGGTCAGCATCGCCTAGGATGTCCACCGGGTTATTGTGACTCCATGCGCCGGGCAAAAAGCTATTCAGTTTATCCATAGTTTCTTTAGTCAATTCGGAGAGTTCACCGCCGTCCAAGATCAGCGCATCGGTGGCTAACACCCCCGGTCCGCCCGCATTGGTGACAATCGCTAGGCGCTTGCCTTTGGCACGCGGTTGTTTGGCCAAGACTTCCGAAATATAGAAGATGTCCGCGATCCGATCCACGCGCAACACCCCCGACCGCCGGAACGCGGCCGCGAGGACTTCATCACTTCCGGCCAAAGTCCCGGTATGAGAGGCGGCCGCAGCGGCCGCTTGCTCGGTGCGGCCGGCCTTGATCACGATGATCGGTTTGGTGCGTGAGACTTCACGGGCCGCTGATAAAAATGACCGCGCATCGCCGATCGATTCCATATAGATGATAATGCTTTGGGTGAAGGGATCATCACCCAAGTAGTAGATCAGATCGCCCCAAGAGACATCCAACATCGATCCGATCGAGATAAATGCGCTAAAACCGACGTTTTCAGTAAAGCTCCAATCTAACACGGAGGTGCAGATCGCGCCGGATTGACTGATAAACGCCACATTGCCCGGACGGGCGATCGCGGTCGCAAACGTGCCGTTTAGCCCATAACGCGGCATCATCACACCAAGACAGTTGGGGCCGATGATCCGCATCTTACCGCGAGCGATTTGACTGATTTGGCGTTCTAATTCGACTCCGGCGGGGCCCGTTTCCTTAAAACCC
>JALOOG010000138.1 GCA_025454525.1 Anaerolineae bacterium
AATTGACTCAAGCGCAAGAAAAAGCGTTCCGGGTTCACCAAGTTTTGCGCTTCGATCAACGCTTGGGCGCGTTCTTCTTGGATCGGTCGGCCCATCTTGACAAACAATTGCAACCGCCGGAGATAGCATTCGGTCAAGGCGAACGGGCTATCACTTTGACGCACCTGCTGTAACTGTTGATCGCGCCATTGAAGCGAGGCGCTATAATCGTGGGCATATTCATGATACGCGCAGATCGCATCATAAAACGCGCTAGAAGGTCTCGCATCCATCTCACGTAACAAGGTTTGGGTTTGGGCGTAATATTTTTGTGCTTTCGCCTCGTCTTGGGCCAATCGTGCGCTAAACGTCTGCCAAGCCAACAACTCGATCATGATCCGACGGGCATTATAGGCCCGCTGGGCATATTCGATCCCCTGTTCGACAATATCCTCTAACTGTAACCAGTCTTTGCGATGAAAATAGATTTCTGCTAACAACGCGCACGCATCCGCCGATCGAAATTCGCTCCGTTGCGATCGCTCTAGGTAATATTGGGCCTCGGTCAAAGCGTGATCAAAATTCCCTAAGACCAACTCTAAGTAAGCGCGTGTCCATTGCATCAAACACCACAGATCATAAGGGGGGGACATGGTTTTTTCCATCACCTCCACCGTTTCGCGGATTTCCTGCTCATAGCCTAGCGGATCGTTGGAAATATAGGCATCGGTGAGCGCGTGTAACAGATGCAAACGTCCGATGCTGCATTTGTCATAACGCGGCTTGCGCGATTCGATCACCGCCCGCACCGTTTGATCTAACCCCTTGTGATATTCTCCGGTATACCATAAAGACAACCCACAGATCCAACGATCAAAATCTAATATCAAACAGGGATCTTCTAATTTTTCGGCTAAATTGCGTCCCATCGTGAGCAGTTGATGGGCCTTGCTTGCGTTGATCTCCATCAGTTGCATCGCTTCATCAAACAGATAATAGACCAATTGCCGATCATCCATCACGCCCCTCCTTAAGTTGATCTAAACGTGCGCGGTAGGGGACAGGATCTAATAGCCCTTCAGCAGCGGCGATCGCTTCATTAAAGGCGGCTTCGGTGGGTCGTCCTAATTCATAGAGCAAACGCAAGCGATGAAAATGGGCTTCGGTGATGATAAACGGGCTTTGGCCTTGGATCGCATCTTCTAGTTGACGTTCGCGGGTCTCAAGCGCTGCCTCCCATTCATGGCCCGCTTCATGATAAACGCATAACGCCTCATAGTAGTAGATGTCCGCTTTAGATTTGACCCGTGCGAGTTCCTTTTGATGCCGTTGATAAAGGCGTTGGGCGCTGGCTTCATCGTGTTCACAGCGCGCTAAATAGGCTTGCCATAAAAAGCCTTCCATCAACATCCACGGCGCATCCCCATGCAGCGAGGCGTAATATTCCCCTAATTCGGCCGCGTTCCGCAATCCCTCAACATTTTGACGACGGTAATGAATGATCGCAGCCAAGGTGTAAGCATCGGCAAGGCGAAAATAGCTTTTTTCGCTTCGGGCGATGTATTTTTCCACCTGTTGTAGGGCATTATCCAGATCCCCTAACACAAACGCCATAAACGACCGACACCACTGGATTAAGCACCATAGGTCATAATCCGGTTGCATCTCGTTTTCGAGGAGTTCGATCGTCTCGTAGATCTTAGGGGCATAACCGACCGGATCGTAATCGATATACGAGGCCAATAGCACATACGCCATATCCGCCCGCCGATGAATGCAGGACGTATAACGACTTTTGTGTGCTTCAACCATGCCTTGGATCGACATCTGGAGCGCTTCGGCATACCGACGCTGATACCATAACGTCACCCCGCATAACCAGAACTCAAAATCCAACTCTAAACAGGGGTCATCCAGTTGTTGGCTGATGTATTTGCCATAGGACAACAAATTTTTGGCTTGAAAGGGATCGGTTTCCAATAATTCCATGGCCTGACTAAACAGGGCCTTCGCCTCCGCTTGATCAAATTGCATCACCGTTGCCTCGTTTGTATACGCCTATTTTAGATCATTTTTTAAGCGCGCAAGGTAAACCTCTGGTTTACGGAGACGTTGGGCGGCTTGAGTCGCGGCCTGATATTCGGCCTCATAGGGCAATCCCCGTTGACGTAACCACGCGATCCGCTTGCGATAGGTCTTGGTGATCAAGTCTGGACTCCCGCCGCGCAAGGCAAGCGCAAGATCGCGCTCTCGTAATTCCCACACCTGTTCCCACTGGCCCAACCATTCATAATAGCGACAGGCCACATCCGAGTAATCGCTATCCAACCGATCTTGGATCGGCACTAAGTGGCGTAGATGTTGCTGAAACAGGTGATCGGCGCGGATCAGATCGCCGGAACGGGCGGCCGCATACGCTTGCCAAAGTAGCGCTTCACCTAACCACCCGACCACCTCACCGTCTTCACGGGCGTAATGTTCGGCCTGTTCGGCATGAGACAGCATCAGATCCCATTCTTCACGGGCGGCGTAAATGTCACACAACTTGATATTGGCAGCGGCCAAGCGATAATTGGTGCGATCACTACGGGCAAGACAGATCAACGCCTGTTGCAACGCCTCATCCCACCGTTCTAACAACATCTCTAAGGTTGCGCGGATCGAACTCAAAATACACCATAACTCATACCCCGGTTGCATCTGAAATTCGACGTAATCAATGATCGTGCGCGCTTCTTGTTCATAGCCTACCGGATCATAATTGATATACGTGGCGGCGATCGTATAATGGATGTCAGCAAGATCGGTTAAGCATTCGGCGTATTGGGGTTTACGGGCCTCCATCAACATTCGCACCGTGAGATCCATCGCCCCCTGATAATCGTGCATATACCAGATCGTGCATTCCCAGATCCAATAATCGCACTCCAACACAAAACAGTAATCGCGATTTTCTTCAGCGAGTGCGCGCACTTGTTGAAATAACATCCGGGCGCGTTCAGGTTCGCGTTCGCGATAATCCAACGCCTGATTAAACAATATTGTGGCCGACATCCCCCCACCTATCCTTGCAAAACTTTAAGCCTCATTGCATTGTAGATCATTTTGTAAGCGTGCGAGGTAAATTTCTGGTTTACGGAGCTTGTCCGCCGCTGCGATCGCCGCCTGATATTCAGACTCATACGGCAATCCACGTTGACGCAAAAACGCGATCCGCTTGCGATAGGTGTTGGTGATCTTTAAAGGACTCCCGCCGCGTGTCGCCATTGTTAGCTCAATTTCGCGCAACTTCCACACCTGATCCCAATCGGCTAACAGCGTATGATAGCGACAACGGAGATCGATGTAATCGCTATCGCGGTAATCGTCTTGGTGGGGCAAGTGCGTAAAATGGACTCGATACCACGTTTGAGCCTTGACTGAATCGCCGTTTAAGTGTGCTAAAACTGCCCGCCATAGCAAGACATCCGACATCCGCCCGACGGTGACGCGCACTTTTTGCAGGTTTTCGGCCGCTTGTTCCATGTGTTGGGCGACCTGTTCCCAGTCCTGACGTAAAGCGTAGAGATCACATAGTTTTAAATGCAAATTGGAGAGCAAAAAATCCGATTTTTGACTCCGCACGAGTCCGATCTGTGATTGATGAATCGCTTCATCCCACGCTTCTAGGTAGAGCGCTAACTTGGCCCGATTAGCGCTCAACAAACACCATAACTCATATTCTGGGTGCATCTCGCTTTCAACATACGCTAAGATCTCAAGCGCTTCGGTCTCATAGCCGACCGGATCGTAATTGATATAGGTTGAAGCGATCGTGTAATGAATATCCGCTAACGGGGCGGTACATCGGGCATATTGCGGTTTACGGGCTTCGATCAACGATCGCATTGCGAGATCCATTGCGCCCTGATCATCGTTCAGATACCACAGTGTACACTCCCAGATCCAATAGTCGCACTCTAGCATGAAACAATAATTTTCTTCTTCTTCAGCGACGGCCCGCGCTTGCTCAAACAGCGATCGCGCTTGTTGTGGGTTACTCCGGCGATAACCCAGCGCTTGATTGTAAAGTGAAGTAGCGGACATTCGGTTTTTACTCCCATTTCGACAACAAGAGACGATAGTGATCCGGTTTTTGCAGACGGGGAAGGATCTGTTGCGCGGCGATCCATTCATCGTGATACGTGCGATCCGCCGCTTTAGCCAAAGCGATCCGCCGCAAATAACATTCGATCAAAATGTATGGGCTATCACTCTTGACGGCCTCGGACAATTGCCGATCGCGCAAGGCTTGGGCCGCGTCCCATTGGTGATCAAAAGTATAATAATCACACAACGCATCATAACCGGCCATAAACAGCGGCGCATGGAGTCGCGAAAGATGCAACAGGGCGCGTTTAAACTGTTGTTGCGCGTCAGCGATGCGCCCTTGACGTTGGGCCGCGTAAGCTTGCCATGCGATAAACTCCACATGCCAACGTTGGGTATCTTGTTCTTGGTGGGCATGGGTTTCACCGGCCTCTGCGTGTGCTTGTAATGCGTCGATCTCGCCGCGCCGATAATAGGTCTCGCACAAGAACGAATACGCATCCGAGAGCCGAAAATTGGAATAGCTTTTTTCACACCGCGCCAGATAGATCTCACCAGCATGAAGCGCCGCATCCAGATCGCCGATCGCCAATTCTAGGTAAGCCCGGCACCACTGTAGCAAACACCACATATCCTCGCTGATGATCATCGTGGTTTCGGTGGCGTGGATCGTTTCGCGGATCTCACGTTCATACCCGATCGGATCGTTAAACAAATAGGCTTCGATCAACAATTGATACAAATTCACCCGATCGGCGCAATTCTCATATTGTGGTTTTCGCGCCTCCACGATCACGCGAATCAGATGATCCAACGATCGGGCGTATTCATTGCGACAAAATAACAACAGATCGGCTAACCAATGATCATAACTCAAGGTTAAACACGGGTCATTTAGGGTTTCGGCTATGACTCGGCCCCGTTCCATCATCTGAAGGGCGTGATCCGGATCGCGCTCCCGAAAGCTGATCGCTTGCTGAAGTAAAATAGAGGCTAAAATATATTGTTCATTCAGATCCATGCGGGGAGGCTCCTTAGAGTTGGGCCAATTGGGTCAACAGATAATCGGGTTGTAACAAGGCTTGGGCGGCCTGTTTGGCCGCCTCTATTTCGGACGCAAAGGGGCGATCGAGTCGTTTTAACAAACAACAGATCTCATAATAACACTTGGTGATCCAAAACGGGCTACCACTTGGGATCACCCATGCGAGTTGATCTTGACGCACTTTAAGCGCGATCTCCAACTCCCCGCCGCACACATGATAACCCGCCCATGCGTCATAAAAGGCAAAATATGGGCGCGATCGCAAGTGGGTAAACAATTGAGTCGCTTGACGATGATAACGGCCCGCTGTTTGTTGATCCCCTTTGAGTCGATAGATGTACGCTTGCCACGCGATCAACTCCAGATACCAACGCCGCGTCGCATAATGATCGCGGGCATACGGCACGCCCGTTTGAGCCATGTGGAGCGCATGATCCCAATCTTTCAGTTTGACATAGGCTTCAGTCAAAAAAGCGTAGACATCCGAAAGGCGAAAGGCCGATGCGCCTTCGCATCGTGCGAGATATTTGAGGCCGTGATCCAAGGCCGCCGCATATTGATCGGTCAACATCTCGGCATACGCCCGCGCCCCTTGCAACAACCGCCACAAGTCTTGATCATAGGACATCGTTGTTTCGATCAGATCGATCGCTTGATAAATCTCGGTTTTAAAGCCATGCGGATCGGTGTAGAGATAGGCATCGATCACGATATAATGTGCGTCAATCCGATAGGGACAATGCTCATAGTGGGGTTTACGGGTTTCGACTAAGGTTTCGATCGCCCGTTTAAGCGCTTGCTGATAATCAGCCAATTGGAACAGATAAAGGCTGGTGATCCAATGTTCAAATTTAAGCGCGAGACAGGGCTGTCCTAACTTGCGTGCGATCGCGAGTCCCTCTTGCATCCATTGGAGCGCTTGCATCGGATCGGACTCGCGCACCTCCCAAGCCCGATAGAGTAAGGCCTCTGCTTGTGCCTCATTCATCCGACACCGCCCGCGCTAATCGTCCTTGATAAATGTCCGGTTTGATCAAGTGGGTGGCCACGGCTAAGGCCGCCGCGTGTTCCGCCTGATAATCGCGTCCGCTCTGTTTAAGCAACGCACATCGCCGTAAGCGACATTCACTCAAAATATAGGGGCTTTCGCATTCTAGCACCCAAGCCAATTGTTGATCGCGCAAGGCGATCGCCGCGTCCATTTCACCACCGGCCACATAATACGCGCTTAATCCGTCATAAAAGGCGATGTAGGGCTTGGAGCGCAATTTGTGATAGAGGGATTGAAGCTGCTGATGATGTCGTTGGGCAGCGGTTTCATCGCCATTGCGTCGGGCGATAGTGGCTTGCCAAGCGAGTAACTCCAGATACCAGCAGATCGTATCGTTTTGGTAATTGGCATAGATTTCGCCGTCTTGCGCGTAGATCTGCACCCGATCCCATTCTTGGCGACGGGCATAGATCTCGCACATGAGTGCATGAGCATCGGCCCGCCGAAAATCCGAGGCGGTCTCACAGCGCGCAAAATAGACCATACCCTCATTCACGGCCGCGTCCCAATCTTCATGTGCGATCGCCAATAAGGCCCGTCCCCATTGCAACAAACACCACAGATCAAGGTGTGGGTTCATGGTGGTTTCCATTAATTCGATCGTCTCGCGGATCTCATCCTCATATCCTAGCAGATCATAAAAGAGGTACGCATCCAACAACAAGCGATACACATTCGCCCGCTCATAGCAGGTTTGATATTGTGGTTTACGCGCTTCAACGGTCGCACGCACCGCGACATCCAATGCTTGGCCATATTTGCCAAGGCTAAACAGCAACACACTCCCGATCCAATGATCAAATTCGATCAAAAGACAATGATTCTGTTGCTCTTCGGCGATCTTGCGCCCTTGATACAAGAGACTCATGGCTTGTTCCGGGTCGCTTTCACGGATATACAACCCGCTTGAGAGCAGACTATAGGCGTTTTGGTTGATCATCGTTTATTCATCCATAAACAAATTTTCACGATGCAAAATAGCAGATAACTTCCACCGTAGATAACGCGCTTGTTCCAAACTGATCGCTTCTAGTAAGCGTAATGGCGGTTGATCGGGTAGGATCAAAAACAGATCCAAACGATCCGCTTGGGTAGATGCCCGAATCACGATTCGATCGATCTCGGTCAACATGGCGCTAAAATCGATATGGCCCGTCCAGTGGTTCAAGCGGTGGAGTTGGGCCTGTTGGATTTCGATCGTCTGTCCCGGAAAGTAGACTCGCGTAAAGACCACTACGCACAACATCACCAAAGCAAAGATGATCCCGATGCCCAAACAGATCAACACAGGTTGCGTTGCAAACAGCACGGGCAATAGCAAAGCCAGCACAAATAAGCCAAAGATCGTCAAATGGGTTAAGTTGAGACGCTGTTGGTCATGCTGATACAAGCGCAAACGAACCGCATGACGGGTTTCTAAAACCTGTATGGTTTTGGGCGCAACTACTTTTGAAGACTTTTTCTTATCCATGCCGGATCTCGCGTCGTAGCAGTTGATACAACGCCACACACACGCCGATCAAGATCGAGGTGCGTAGCAAGATCATCAAGACATATGGGGTTAGCAACTCCCCAGAGATCACACCCGGCGTGGCGGTGTCCCCAGTACGGATAAACAACAACGGATATTCCACAAAGGCCAATCCGCTTAACACCACTACGATCAAGACTCCGGTGCGTTGTGGAAACAGCAGTAAGATCAACGGGATGATCTGGACAAGCCATTGGGGACTCCACCCTTGCGCTTGCAGGAAGAAGATCAGCAACGTGATCAGGACAAACGCCACGATTCCCTTGTCATCATACCGTCGTGTCCGCGCAAAGATCCACAAGCCGATCAATCCGGCCGCGATCAAGCGTACCGGCCCAGGAATCACGGCCGGATTCCCATAGATTGTAGTGGCGGCGGTCGCATCAAAGCGGATCGCGATCGGATCAACATCAGGGGCGGCAAAATTGCCGGTGCTGTAATTGCCGTCGATTAAGGCCCACACACTTTGATAAGATGCTTTGCCGAATTGTGCCACAAGAGAGGCCGTCACCATGCTTGCGTTAGGGCTACTCAAGTAGAGTAGCGCGTAGATCCCGACAAAAATTCCGATCGTGATCGCAAGGTAACGGATCGCCTGTGGACGGGAGCGATAGCGGATCACCGCGCCGATGAGCAGGGCGGGCGTGAACTTGGTCAACGCACCGAGTCCAGCGGCGATCGCCGAAGCGGAGTCGCGCCCTTGTAACAACCACCATAGCCCTTGTAATAAGAAGAAGGCCGCGAAATGCTCAAAACTCCACCAACTAAACACCAACGGCGCGCTTAGCAATGCGTAGATCCAAGCCAACATCATGCCGGTTGTTTCCCCGTGCAACCGCCCACCGATCAAGCGGATCAAGTTGAGGATCGCGACATCGGCGATCAATAACAAACTGCCCAAGATCAAGGCAAACAGGGTATAACTTCCGCGTGACAACTGATAGATCAAGATCTGAAGATAACCCCAAAGGGGCGGAAACTCGCTCCACCATTGTTGATAGGGATATGCGCCGTCGTCACTCAATCCAGCCAATTGATAATAGGTGAGAAAATCGCCGCCCATTGTCAGGCCGCGTTCTCCGGTTGGCAAGAGAATCGGTTCATAAGCGATCAATAGCATCAAACGAAATGCGATAAACAGGATCAACAAGAGGCGAACATCGGTGAATAATCCGGGGGTAGGGCGAACCGTCATCGACAACTTCCTTAATAGGATAACCAACCAGACACAGCATCTATCTCGTGCGTGTTATGCACTTTATAGGGTATACGCCAAAGTCAAAACGAAACGATAAACTATCAACATGACAAAGGCAAGAAAATGTAAGCCCTTCAAAGTATCGGGTAAGCACTCAGGGTGACAGCAGCAAAACGAAACCGCTTTTAGCATCAGGTATCAGGTAACTTTACTACTTTCAACCGAATACGCTGTTTGTGCTTAGGCATCCTCCTCGATGTAGCTCCCATAAACACGACTTGAGCACAGTCTTATTCGTGGGCGGGTGTCACGCGGAGGGGCCAATAAATGTTCCAAAGTATCTACGACAAGAGGCGTTTTGCTATCTTTACGCCGTTTGGCATCCACACGTTTACCACTTGTGTGACTGTCAAAAATCATCGCATTGGGCTGTTCTGCCAGTTGCAACAGCGTTTCAACCGGCTTTGCGTTGGTTGATACACCGCGCACGATCTAGCACAATCCGTTGAATACGCCTCGCAACGCATGTTCACGTCAAGGCGCGTCTTCAGTCATCAAGGTCAGATAGGGTGCGATCCACGCCTATCCTTCGTCAACTCCCTCATTGGGATAGTTTTTTTCTCCTTCATCTTTCCAGTTTAACATTGACTGTCGCAAAAGTGCATAATAGCCTCTAGCCAACCTTCACTTACTGGTCTGATTCCTAACCATAGGGACAATCAATTATCTTTTGCCACTCCCTTTAACAGTGTCCTCTAAGATCAATCTATCCGATACCTACAATCGTGTTATCATCGGGCAAGGTGCGATGATCGCGTCATGAAGGCTAAGCCCCGATCATCGGGAGACGATAAAAGGAGTGCGTGTGCAGGTTGCGTTAGACAAATTACGATCCTTACACATTGATCGGCATGATCCGCGTGTGCAGGCGCTGATCTTCTCGCAAATAATGGCGGTGATCTGGTGGATCGTGGCGCAAATAATGCGAGATCAAGGGGCGATCGTCTGGTACGATCAGCAACACATTTTTCGGCGTAGTGTCGGTTTTTTATTAGATCCTTATAGTGTTGGTGGATTTGTACATACCCCTTGGATCATCCCCTTACTTGCACCTTTTTCCCTGTTTCCTTTGGCTTTGAGTGTGTTGATTCAGTCGGGACTCTACTTTGCGTTGATTACCGCGATCATCTTTAAATTCAAAGGCGATCGTTGGGCAGTGATCCTTACCCTGACCTCGTTTATCGCCTTAAATGCGGTTTTAGAGTTAAATGTCGATTGGTTTGTCTTGATCGGCTTAGTCATACCGGTTGCTTGGAGTGGGCCGTTTCTATTGCTCAAGCCGCAATTGGCACTCGGTTATTATTTGGGTGTTCCTCCGCGGGAGTGGCTTAAAATCGGCATGGTGACAGCGGTTGTCGTGGCGATCTCGATTCTCATCTGGGGCTTTTGGTTTTTCGAGATCGCCCAACGAGTCCCCACCTTGAGCATTGCCCAGACGTTTAACATCGCCCCTAGCAAACATTTTACGCCGCTCATCTCTTGGCCGATCGGTGCGTTGATCGCGTGGCAAGCCTTCCGCCGACAAGACCCGCCGTTGGGGGTGATCGCGTGGTTTTTCTTCACACCCTATATCGCGC
>JALOOG010000139.1 GCA_025454525.1 Anaerolineae bacterium
GGGTTTTAAGGAAACGGGCCCCGCCGGAGTCGAATTAGAACGCCAAATCAGTCAAATCGCTCGCGGTAAGATGCGGATCATCGGCCCCAACTGTCTTGGCGTGATGATGCCGCGTTATGGGCTAAACGGCACGTTTGCGACCGCGATCGCCCGTCCGGGCAATGTGGCGTTTATCAGTCAATCCGGCGCGATCTGCACCGATCAAGGTTAACGCTTCTCCACGTTGCATCTCCTCGACCAAAAATTGAGGGGTGTTGCGCGGCAAAGTATCGCGGTTACGGGTGGTGATCAACAACGCGCACGGCAATAAAAATGAGGCGAGATGCTCTGACTGCCATACATCATCGATCACCAACAAAATCCGTTTTTTCTTTTGGATCATAAAATCGGTTAACGCATTTTTGATCGCGTTGATGTCAGTGAGATCGGATGTTTTTCCGGTTAACAACTGATAAAGACTCAGCAAGTGAGGGCGAGCATCGGAGAAGTTTTCGCCTAATGTCACCCATAAGATCCCGTCGATGAATTTAGCCCAGATGCGCGGGTCATGGCACACCGCTTGCGCGAGCGTGGTCTTGCCATACCCCCCCATGCCTTTCAGGGCCGCTTGACTGGTGATTCCGGCGGGGTCATCGGTGGTGATCAGGTGTTTGATCACCTGATTTAATTGCTCACGGGAGACAAAATCGGGTTTAAGCGGATCGGCCATAAACGGGATCGGGCGGGTAGGTGGGGTAGGAGTCATATCAGCATCGTCCGGAAAATCAGTGCAAATCACTGTTAATAGTATAGCACATCGGTCAGATTTTTAAGTACAGAGGGATCAATCTGTGAAAAGAGCGGTTATCCCATACGGGTTACGCGATAAATTGCATCATTTCGCTAATCGTGCGATGATGAAGGCGATCGCATCTGACAATCTGGAGGGTATCTGATGGAAATTGATTTAGTAGAACAGGGGATCGCGACCCGGATAAGCGCCGTCAATGTCTGCAACGCGCCTTGAATATTGATCCTAATTACGAGGAAGCGCAACATGACCTCGCCACGATGGATGCAGCGAAAGCCGCTCCCCGTCCCAACGCCTCCGGCCCGACCGCCTCACCGATGATCGCGATCCCCAAAGGGATTCCCGGCGCGCCGGAAAGTTATCGGCTCAGTGATTTTGTGCATTTTATCGAAGAAGTGGCACGGGATAGCCTTGAACTGCTCACACTCAAATCCCCCGCGCCGATGTTACCCGCGTCTTGGTGGAATAATCTCCTGTTGATCCTCACCACTGGCGCGATTATCGCTTTAGGTAATTTGATTCGTGTCTTGTTTTCGGCCTTACGCGGCGGGTCACTTAATTTGATCGCGATCATCAGCAACCCGATCTTGATCCTCTTGTATGCGTTGATCGGAGTCGGCGCGGGATGTGCGCTCTCTTATTGGTATATCACCACCCAACGCGGCGGACAAGCCAGCTTTCTCGATCATTCCTATACCTTGATCCGTGTGTGGGCCCCGTTGAGTGTGATTTTGGTGGTGATCGGTTTATTAGAATTGTTCTTTGCCGGAGCGATCAATACCTTAAAACTCTTTTTATTGGGTTTCACCTTTGGATCGCCCATTCTCACCTTGATGGCCGCCGCGGTTGCAGGGTATGCGCTCTATTTGATGATGCAGGGACTCCAAAAGTTATATCCCGCGTTACCGCGCTCTCAATGGGCGATCACGGGCGCGATTTTCTTAGTGGTGGTCGCTTTGCTATTCTAAACCTTGCCGTCCGCATAAAGTCTGTGTATGATCGTGCGTGTTGATGGGTTGATCGAAGGAGCGACGCGCACGATTACACCAGTACAGGGGATGTTCTAACCAAGCGCATGATCCTTAATCTTTTAAGGATGACGAGGCAGCGGTTTATCGAGTTTTATCAGCGGATACCGCTAGGGCGCAATCACCGCCCTGTTTTTCCCCGCCAAGTCCGGCCCGAAAACCTGAACGTAAGTTCAGCGACAACGGACGGGCAGTGAGTTGTCCATGGCTTAGCCAAGTGTCTTCACTCGGAGTCGCGCCCCGTGGCACGGTCTAAGGATGGAGCGATCAAATTTTACCGATCTCAACGCGAAATTCATCTCTATCTTAATGTTGATCGATAGAGTAGAGACGGTTATATCCTATCGCCAATTTGCAAGGGAGAAATGCTCATGTGTGGGATTGTTGGATATGTCGGTTATCAGGATGCGACTACCCTGATTTTAGAAGGATTACAACGTTTAGAATATCGCGGCTATGATTCGGCCGGCGTGGCCTTGTTAAATGGGCAAGGGATTCAAGTCCGGCGTGATGTGGGCAAATTGTCCAATTTACGGGCAAAAGTAGACTCGAATCCACTTCACGGGCATACCGGAATCGGTCATACCCGTTGGGCGACTCACGGCGCGCCCATGGAACGCAACGCGCATCCGCATGTCAGTATGAGCGGCGATTTTGTCTTGGTGCATAACGGGATCGTCGAAAATTATCTCGAATTGCGTGCCGAATTGATGGCCGAAGGCGTGCGTTTCGACTCGGACACCGATACCGAAGTGATCGTGCAGTTGATCGAAAAATTCGCACACAACGGCGCGCAAGGCGATATTGTCGAGGCCACCCGCCAAGCGGTCAAACGCTTACGCGGCGCACATGCGATCGTGGTGATGAGCCAAGTCCAACCGGATCGCCTCATAGCGGTGCGGATCGGCAATGCGGGCGGTGTCGCGATCGGACTCGGTGACGGGGAAAATTACATCGCGTCCGATATTCCGGCGATCTTGGATCACACCCGTCGCATGATCTTCTTAGAGAGCCGTCAAATGGCGATCGTGACCGCGCAAGACGTGACAATCGAAACCCTAGACGGTCAAGCGATCACGGCCACGATCCACGATGTGCCGTATGATCCGATCAGCGCGGTCAAAGGCGAATATCGACATTTTATGCAAAAAGAGATCTACGAACAATCGCGTGCCGTCGCTGACACGTTAGGCGGGCGGATCGATTTTGAACACATGCAGGTCATGTTACCGGATCTGAATCTCACGCCCGAAAAAGCGCAAGCGATTCAGCGGTTGGTGATCGTCGCTTGTGGCACGAGTTACTATAGCGGGTTGATCGGGAAATTTTTCCTCGAAAAGATCGCCCGGATCAATGTAGAAGTGGATTATGGCAGTGAGTATCGCTACCGTGATCCGTTGATCGATGCGAACACGGCCGTTTTAGCGATCACGCAAAGCGGTGAAACAGTGGACACCTTGGCCGCCATGGAAGAGGCCCGCGAAAAAGGCGCGTTGTTATGGAGCATTGTCAACGCCGTTGGGAGTCAGGCGATGCGAGTCTCCGACGGCTACATCACCATGAATGCCGGGCCAGAGATCGGAGTCGCATCCACTAAGGCGTTTACGACCAGCATCGTCGATCAATACCTGTTAGCGGTGTACTTGGGACAATTGCGTGGCACGTTGAGCGAAAGTGAACGCCGCGCTTATGTCGAAGCGTTACCCAAATTACCGGATCTGATCGGGCGGGCGTTGGAGTCTGCACCGCAAATTGAGCATTTAGCGGATCTACTGCACCACTGTCAAGACTTTTTGTACCTTGGACGCGGGATCAATTACCCCGTGGCCTTAGAAGGCGCGCTCAAGCTCAAAGAGATCAGCTACATTCACGCCGAAGGCTATCCGGCGGGTGAGATGAAACACGGGCCGATCGCGTTGATCGATGAAAACATGCCCGTGTTGACAATCACACTCAAAGACGCGCTCTACGAGAAGATGATCAGCCAAGTGGAACAGGCCAAGGCCCGCGGGGGTATGGTGATCGCGTTGGCAACTGAAGGCGATAATTTTATCGCAACCAAAGCCGATCAGGTGATCTATATCCCCGAAACGCCGGAATTGCTTAGCCCGATCGTCGCGGTGATCCCGTTGCAACTCTTGGCGTATGCTGTGGCGGTTAAACGCGGCGCGGACGTGGATCAACCGCGTAATCTGGCCAAAAGCGTCACCGTAGAATAAAGTCAGCGGCTATGTGGACAAAATGGGCGATCCGGTGATCGCCCATTTCGATACGTTTAGATCAATTTCTTGACACGCAACAGTTCTTCTAAGGCTAAGATCGCCGATTGTTGGGTATAAACCACGCGGGTAAAGACGCTCACATTGACCATTTCAGAGATCGCCCGACGTAATTCATTGCCTTCATCCACATATTGATCTAACAAGACCTGTAATTCCATTTCCGGCGGGTTTTGCGGCGCGGTAAAGATCGGATTGCCCTTATCATCGCGTGACTCCGGCCCACCCGTGAAATTCACAAACACCCGATCCCCTGCGGCAGCCCGAGCGACCGCACGCAACATATCCGCCGCGTGCATCCGACGCGGGGAGATCACATTGTCACCGCGTTGGATCTTCTCATCAAAGGTCACCGTTAAGGTGGTGATCTCACGGGCAAAGGTCATCATATACTTGCGTAGGTTGTTGGCATTTTTGATGAACTCGCGATAATGGGCTAAACGGGCCTGTGGGGTACTTTGGATGCCAACGGGGGCAAATAAGGGATGACCTTTGCGCGTATGGGCAGGAATTTCATCTTGATGCGGGTTGCCATCCGAAAAATAGATGATCGTCGGTTCATGTTGGCGCAAATGATCGGCGGCGATCTCAAAGCTGGTGATCCCCCCGAAAGAGAGCGGTGAAACCTCATACAAGTTGATTTTAGAGGCCTTACGCGCTGCCAATTCGATCGGCTGATGCACCGGATAATTGTAATCCATCCCATGGGTATCGGGATGAATTTGCGGATCGAAAAACAGAATATTGCGTTCCGTCAGCCAATTATTGATCTGATCCCGTTCGGCATTGCGTAAAAGTGTGCCTTGTTCATTGAGAACATTACACGCCCCACCCGAAAACACCTGTGTGAGATGTGCTTTGCTGATCTCTTGCGTTGTTTTCCAAACCATCGTCATATAATGGAACTCCCTCTCAAGATAGGTACGGTGTAGATTCTATTATAAGAGAGAGTCCCAAAATGCGTTTAAGGGGTTGGGGTCACGGTAGGTGTTAAACGGCTCACTCGTTCGATCTCATCTCCAATATCGATCAAGCGCCCGTTGGCCTCATCCCCAAAGGGATAAGCAAAGATGCTATCCCAAGTCACCACCCATGCGTAATCACTTTGCGCGGCGATCAATTCACCGCGCTCTTCTTGGATCAGACCGCGTAAATAGCGACGACTCCCCGTTTCGCTTAACGAGATAGCGCGGTTGATCGCGTCTAAGGCCGCGTCGAAATTATCGGTTTCATACA
Source organism: Anaerolineae bacterium (assembly GCA_025454525.1). Taxonomy (GTDB): domain Bacteria; phylum Chloroflexota; class Anaerolineae; order Aggregatilineales; family Phototrophicaceae; genus JALOOG01. Next base: position 5,334 of record JALOOG010000139.1, read on the forward strand.
AGGCGCGGGCGCGGTATTCGTTGGCAAAAGCAGCATCGGTTGTGCTTAGCCCCCCATCATTGACCCGATTCAACAACGCTAATCCTTCTTCATAATCCTCCGCAGATTGCGCTTGATCGATCACACTACGGGCTAAGATCAAACGTGCGAGATCATCCGAGACGAGACCCGATCCGATCACCTGTTCCGCGTCTTCAGCGGCCATAGCGAGATCCCCCAACTGATAGGCGAGTTGCATCCGGGCGGCGCGCACATTTAACGCTTCGGGGTTGATCTCCAAGGCGCGGTTATAATCGTCCAAAGCGAGGTCAAATTGACGTTGTTCGATATACAATTCAGCACGCGCTAACAAGGTTGCGATGACTGCTTCAACATCAGCGGTATCTTGAACGGCATTGGCATAAGCCGAAAGCGCCAATTCCGGTTTCCCTTCTGCAATCCGTGCATCCCCCATTAATCGGAAGGCGCGTGGGCTACCTGGGTGATAGAGCAGATAGGTCTCGGTATAACTGACCGCCAAACCCGGCCGATCGGTCTCTAAGGCGGAGCGAATCCGAAGTTCATGTGCGGCCTCATCATAGGGATTGAGGTAAAGGGCCAAAAAGCCCTGATAATCGGCGCGTTCAAAGGCCCCGCGTGCGCCGGCCTGATTGCCTTGATCCGCTAACAGTTGTGCTTGTACAAAGTACACTTGACCTTTTTCGATGATCAAAGAGGTATCATCCACTAGATCGGGGACGGCCTGCCCTTGTTCCAAGACCAAGATCGCATCGGTGAAGTTTTGCAATAAGGTATTGATCTCGGCCAACAGAATATAAGCGCGTGCCATGCGTGGATCGGTGGTGATTGCCGAAGTCAAGCGCGGTTCAGCGTTGCTAAAACTAGCCCGTGCGCCGCCGGGATTGCCCCGTTGTAACGCATCCAACCCTTGCAGCACATACACTTCCGCAAAACCGAGATCGATGATCGGACGGAAACGCACCACATCGGAGGCGCTAGTACGGGTGGTGAGCGCTTCTTCGGCCTCTTCCATTAAAGCGATCGCTTCATCAAATTCCCCAGCTAGGGCCAAGAGTCGGGCCTCATAGTAATAGTTATTCGGGTTAAACACGGTGTCATTCAAGCGGCGCTCTGCTTGAACGGTCGGTAAGACGGCGGTCGGATTGCCGAAGATGATCGCACGTTCCGCATTGATCAACGCTTGTCCGGGGGGTTGTGGCAAGTATAAATCAGTCGGACGCGGCGTGCGATTGATGTTCCCGATCGGGGTAAAGGTCAATGGCACGGTCGGACTCGGCGTAAACGTCGGATTCAGAGTCGTATCTAAGGTTGGTGAAGGGGTCGCGCTGAAACCGGGGGTAAAGGTCGGTGTGCGCGTCGGGGTAAAGGTCGGCGTGCGTGTGGCCGCAAACACCACCCGCCGCACTTCCGGCACATTCCAAGCAATGGTATAGCCGATCACCCCTAAAACGATCAAACTGGTGAGGATCGCTGTCCCGATCTGTAAGCGCAAGGTAAGGATGTCACGCTCACCGGCCCGCCGCCGCTCTTTATGCACCCATTGGATCGGGCCTTCGGGCGCGGTTTGAGCGGCCGCTTTAATCGGCTCAATATACACCAACACACGCTCTAGATACGCCACATCGGGGATCGGCACTCCCCCCGCCGATTGATCGGCCACGGGTGGACGCGGTAATCCCGAACGCGGTTGGGGGGCGTTGGCAGGGGCAGTGGGAGCGGATTGCGGCGCAGGTGTGAACGGATCATCGTCTTGATCGGCAAACACATCATCGGGATCGGCAAAAGTGACGGTGTTCACGTCATCACCAAAGGGATCATCGTCAAAGGGATCTGCGTCTGCGTCGTCATCCTCAAAATCATCGAATGGCAAATACGACGGCACCTCGGAACGGGTGACGGATTTTACAGCGGGTGGCGCTTCGCTAAACGGATCGTCTTCATCGTCCTCAAAATCATCTAACGGGAGATACGACGGGATCTCCGGTCTGGTCGGTTTGGCGGCCGGCGGTGAGGGATCGAGATAAGCGGGAATTTCGGGTTGTTGTTCAGGGGCTTTCGGCGTGGGCAACGTCCCGGTAAAAGGTTTTTGTTGGGGCGCGGGCGCATCTTCAATCGGGAGGTATCTGGGTACATCGGTTTTGTCTTCGACAGGGGGCAAACTGTCGGTAAATGGCTTTGAGGCAGGGGTCGGCGGCGGTGATGCGACTTTAAGCAACGCTTCCGGATCGACTCCTAAGGCGGTGACGGCCTTGCGGGCCATCTCGTTCGCCGGATCGATCAACAGGGCCTTTTGCAAACATAATAAGCGTTCTTTTTTATCACTGATGACACTGGCCAAAAACAACCAACCGTTGATGTTGGTCGGATCTAAGCGCAACGATTGTTGTAACAGCTTTTTAGCCTCGTCTTTTTGTCCGGCTTTGGCCGCTTTGACCCCTTGATCGAACAATGCGCGTGCGTCCACTGGTCTGTTTCCCTCTCGAATCGAGTCGATCCTGTGAAAGTGCTTATTTTAGTACAGACTCGCGGGTTATCAAAATTAGGGCAAGAGACTACGACGGAAAATGCGTATAATAGGAGATGTGCGTTCATGGTCGTCAAAGTGAACGTTTATTTGTCTATCCCCCCATAATCAAAAATGAACCCATATTGGGATGGGAACAAAGATCTGATTACGAGGTTGTTGGGGTGTTTTTCTGAAGCGATTTCAGCAAACAGATCCTTTTGAACCAAGTTTGTGATGATCAACAGTCTAAGGAGCGGTTTGTGATCACCGATCGAACGATTCCCACCCGGCGTAGTGAGTTCTTGGCCGGCGCAAAAGACACCTTGCCGATGATCATCGGCGCGATCCCGTTCGGGTTTATTTTTGGCGCGTTGGCCGTGAACAATGGCTTAACTCCGGCGGCCACAGCGGGTATGTCGTTATTTGTGTTCGCCGGATCATCCCAATTTATCGCGGCCGGACTGGTCAAAGACGGCGCGGCGATCGCGGTGATCGTGGTGACGACCTTCATCGTCAATTTGCGTCATGCGCTGTATAGTGCCTCGCTTGCGCCTTATCTCAAACATTTACCGCAACGTTGGTTGTTACCCTTAGGCTTTATGCTCACCGATGAAACTTACGCGGTGGTGATCCGACGCTTGCCTCAATTTGATCGCACCCCTCATCAGCAATGGTATCAGTTGGGATCATCGTTAGCGATGTATGTCAATTGGCAGATCTGCACTTGGATCGGCATCGCGGCCGGGTCAGCCTTCACCGGGGCGGAAAATTGGGGACTTGATTTTGCGATGTTGGTGACCTTTATCGGGATCGTGGTCCCCTTGTTGACCACCCGCCCGATGATCTTGTGTGCGGTGGTGTCCAGTGTCACCGCGATCCTATTGGACGGAATGCCGAATAATCTGGGGTTGTTGATCGCGGCGTTTTTGGGGATCGCGGCCGGAGTCTGGGCGGAGTCAGCGACACCGATCGCGCATCTTTCCTCATCAGCACCAGAAGGGCAAAACTAAAACATGGACGAAATTTTATTGATCTTTGGGATGACCGTCGTCACCTTTGGAGCGCGTTATCCGATTCTGGCATTGGTGGGACGGATGAAACTTTCGCCGTCGGTGTTACGGGCCTTGCGCTATGTGCCGCCCGCTGTTTTGAGTGCGATCGTCGCACCGGCGTTGATCGCACCGAATCATCAGATCGCGATCACCCCCACCAACGCTTACTTAATCGCTGGAATAGTGGCGATCGGGATTGCGGCCTATCGCAAAAACCTGATGTTAACGATCGGGATCGGGATGATCGTGTTTTTGGTGTGGCGGGTGATCATAGGGGGGTAAAGTTCCGTTTGTCATGTGACAGAGGTAACATCTCGCACTAGGGAGCGTGAAACGAGGAGAGTAGATTTAGATTAATCGTTTTACTTTAAAGGTAAGCTCATGTCATACGCAGAGGATAATCTCTTGTTTAACTTTGATGCCCCCATTCCCACTGGCATCGATCTGCTACATAACCCGCATTACAACAAAGGCACGGTGTTTAGCTCACTGGAACGCGATGCGTTGGGGTTGCGAGGGCTGCTCCCGCCGCGTATCCAAACCACCGACCAACAAGTGGCCCGCGTTCTCGAAAACCTCCGCCGCAAAACCTCCTCCTTAGAAAAATACATCTTTCTCACCAGTCTACAAGATCGCAATGAAACCCTGTTTTACCGGGTGATCACCGAACACGTTGAGGAAATGATGCCGTTGATCTATACGCCGACCGTGGGGCAAGCGTGCCAAGAATACGGGCATATCTTCCGTCGTCCGCGCGGCTTGTATATTTCGATCGAGGATCGCGGACGGGTGGGAGAATTACTAGGCAATTGGTATGAAGAAGACATCCGCGTGATCGTGGTCACCGACGGAGAACGCATCCTTGGCTTAGGTGATCTGGGCGCGAATGGTATGGGGATTCCGGTGGGCAAGTTGTCGCTGTATGTGGCGTGCGCGGGCGTGCATCCGAGTCAATGTCTACCCGTGACAATCGATGTCGGCACCAACAACCGCGAATTGTTGGATGATCCGTTGTATATCGGCTTACCGATCCCGCGTGTGACCGGCACCGCGTATGATGAATTGATCGATGAATTTGTGCAAGAGGTGCAAAAACATTACCCCTATGCCGTGATCCAACTAGAGGATTTTGGCAATCACAACGCTTTCCGCTTGCTGAACCACTATCGCGATCAGATCGCCACGTTTGATGATGACATTCAAGGCACGGCCAGCGTGACTTTAGCCGGAATCTATGCCGCGTTACAGCTCACCGGACAATCCTTGCGCGATCAACGGTTCTTGTTTTTGGGCGCTGGGGAAGCCGGGATCGGGATCGGTGATCTGATCACGGCGGGTTTGATGGCCGAAGGCTTGAGCGAGTCCGAAGCGCGTCAACATTGCTGGTTTATCGACTCGAAGGGCCTCGTTGTACAAGGGCGCGATCATCTGGTCGCACACAAGCTCCCCTATGCCCATGCTCACCCATTCATCCCAGATCTGTTAAGCGCGGTGCAGACGCTCAAACCGACGATGTTGATCGGCGTATCGGGTCAACCACAAACCTTTACGCAAGCGGTGATCGAAGCAATGAGCGCGATCAACGATCGTCCGGTGATCTTTGCGCTATCGAATCCGACTTCAAAATCAGAATGCACCGCCGAACAAGCGTATACATGGTCAAACGGGCGGGCGATCTTTGCCAGTGGCAGCCCCTTCCCAACCGTGACCTATCAGGGTGCGACTTTTGTCCCCGGTCAAGCGAATAACGCCTATATTTTCCCAGGCGTGGGATTAGGGATCGCGTTAAGTGGCGCAACTCGCGTCACAGATGAGATGTTTTTTGAGGCGGCGAAGGCCTTAGTCTCTTTGGTGACAGCGGACGACTTACAGCAAGGGCGGATCTATCCCGCGCTTTCTCGGATTCGTGAGGTCTCCGCGCATATCGCGGCGGCTGTGGCACAAGTGGCCTATCGCGATGGTTTAGCGCGTTTCTCGCAACCGGATGATGTGTTGGGATATGTGCGCGCACAGATGTACATCCCAGACTATCCCAGCTACGTGTAAAATCAGCGTCGCTGGCATAAAAAGTTTTCGTTTCAAGTGGGGTACATAGCTATTCGGGGAATAGTTTTGAAGACAAAGGTAAAGAACCTGAGTCTCGGATAGCTAAGGAAGTAAAGCAAGCGTTTTATCTTCATGTGGTGACCTATGAAGGATGGGTTTCTTGGGTTGCCACATGCAGTCAATTAAGCTTGCTATGACCTTGACGATACATCGGCGTGAGTTGGTGGTAGTTATCTTGTCCGTCAAGGTGAGGGTTTCAAAAGCCGTAACCATCCCACAGACTGCTCACCCTTGTTGAATGGAAATGTAATAAATTG
>JALOOG010000227.1 GCA_025454525.1 Anaerolineae bacterium
GTTAGATGGATTGTAAGATTGGTACAGGTGAGTACCACAAACATCACATACAAAGTTAAATAGCACTTTCATCAGATTCCCCTCTCAATCTGATCTCGGTTGTGTTAGACTAATCATAGCACAGATGAGCGAAAAAGTCGTAACATTTGTCCACTTTTTTCGCTTGCAATCTATCGCTATTTCCGTTTACCTGTTTTACAATCTCATCTTCAAGTTTAAGTAATGTGACGACATATCCTATGGTGATCGGTTATACCCTTTGCTCAACTGTTCAGCTTACACAAGCGGTAGTGGGATACCTAACGCCTTGGGTAGATGCGGTGTATTCTGTAGAAACGCTGGATCAGATCGCGGCGCAAGATCACCCTTGCATCGTGGTGATCGAATACACCACCCCTACTTTAGATCTCTCGGCCTATTCTCATCGCAATTGCGCGAGTCTGTTATTGATCCCGCCCAGTGATCCCGTGGCCGAAGATTACGCTTTTCGTTGTGGTGTCACCGATTTTCTCACCTTGCCGTTAGAAGCGCGCTACATGGCGCATCGGCTCAAACATCTGATGAACCTGCTGATGAGCGCACCCGAACGCAAAAATAACGAAATGGTTCACGCTTTACATGACACGGCGATCGCCCTTAGCGCTACGCTCAATTTTGAGTCGGTCTTGGATCGCATCCTTGATAACTTGGAAAAAGTGATCCCGTACCGCTTAGGAAGTGTGTTAATGGTGTTAGGCAATTCGGTTTACATCGCACGGCATCGTGGTTATGAGCCGTATGGTGTCACACATCGCCTGCCGCATTTGCGCTATAAATTGAACGAATCGCCCGCCTTAGTCCACATGGCCGGCACACGCCGCCCATTGCTGATCGCGACCGCCGAAGCGTTTGAACGGTGGTTTTTTAGCCAAGAGTGGAATCACATGGCGCAATCTTATATCGGTGCGCCAATCTTCATTGACGACCACATCGCGGGCTTTGTCAACTTGATCCAAGATCAACCGTTTGCCTTTAGCAAGGAACACCTCTATCACCTAGAGATTTTCGCGAGTCAAGTCTCGTTAGCGATCAGCAATGCCCAACTGCATGATCGGATCTTGCGGCATTCTTCCGAGATCGAACAACGCTTACGCAACTTGATCGCGATCTACGAGATTGGGAAAACGCTCAACTCTACTTTAGATCCGCAATCGGTCTACCGGGTGATGTATCGGGAAGTGGCGCAAGGCCTGTTTTCGGCCAGCAATATGTACATCGTGCTGTTGGAACAAGATCAAGGTCAATATGTTTTTGGGATCGAACACGGCCTAGAGCTAAACGCCGATGCCTTGGCCCGCAAAACCGTTCATCCAGATCTGCTTAAACATATCCTCTATACCCATGGCACGATCCAACATGATCGCTTTCTGTATGAACCGATGCTTAGCCAAGACCGCGTGATCGGGATCTTACAACTTGAAGGCGATCGCACCTTTCATGATGTCGATTTTGCCTTGTTATCGACTGTCACCGGACAAGCGACGATCGCGGTTGAAAATGCACGCCTCGTCACCGAGATCCGCCGCTATGCCAACGAATTAGAGCAGCGCGTGGAGATCCGTACCGAAGAATTGCGCGAAGCTCTCCGCAAAGAACATCAACTGAGCGTGATGAAGTCGCAATTTTTGCAAATGGTCTCACACCAGTTCCGTACTCCGTTAACCCAGATTCAATCCGCTAATCAGATCTTGCAATTGTACGATGATCGCCTCAAACGGGAAGAAAAGATCAAACGCAATGAAGCGATCAATGAAGCGATTCACAGCATGATCACCTTTTTGGAAAATGCGACCGACATTCGTAAGTTAAGCGAAGGGATCGTTGAATTTACGCCGACCTTGCTGAATCCGCATCACCTCACGCAATCCCTTATCGAAAGCTTTAAAACCCAGATCGGCCTCCACCACCAGATCATCTATCAAGTGGAGGGTGAACATAAGGTTTATTCTTTAGATAGCCGACGTTGGCATAAAATAGTAGAAGAGCTGCTCCGTAATGCGGTGAAATTCTCCGCAGAAGGGACAGTGATCCGCTGCCAGTTGATCATCTTAGAACATGAGTTGATGCTCAAAATCGAAGATCAAGGGATCGGGATCGCGTTAGAGGATCAAACGCGGGTGTTTGAGGTGTTTGAACGCGGCCGCAATGCCGAAAACATCTCTGGGGCCGGTTTGGGCTTAACATTGGTGAAAAATTACGTAGAATTACATCGCGGCGTGATCTATCTCACCAGCCAATTAGGTAAAGGTACGATTGTCAAAGTCAAAATACCACGGTATGAGGGGAGCGTATGACCAAGATTTTAGTGATTGAAGATGTGGCACATCTTCGTAATGATGCGGTGGAGATGTTGCGTTTTGAAGGGTTTGAGGTCGAAGGAGTCGAAAACGGTCGGCTTGGGGTGGATGTGGCCCGTCAATTTCTCCCCGATCTGATCATCTGTGACATCATGATGCCAGAACTGGACGGTTACGGAGTCTTGCGTGAATTGCGGGCTGATGCAAAAACCGCCACGATCCCCTTTATCTTTTTGACTGCCAAGGCCGAAAGGTCAGATTTTAGAAAAGGAATGGAAATGGGTGCCGACGACTACATCACCAAACCTTTTGATGATGTTGAGCTATTAAGTGCCATTGAGAGCCGTCTTCGTAAAAAAGAGGTAATCAAAAAGAGCTATAACCAAGATATTTCGGGCTTAGACCAGTTAATTTCTGATTCGGCTGGCGATATTGAACTAAAGAAATTG
>JALOOG010000140.1 GCA_025454525.1 Anaerolineae bacterium
TGCCTTGGTAACGAGGTGGGAGAGTACGCCGCTGCCAACCTGTTTGTCCCTCTTTCTTCTCTCCCTTTTGCTCTGTACTCCCTTCTCTCTTTATCTCCCCTTTTTTGATTCCCCACTTAAAGCAATGGGGATTTTTCGATCTCCGCATATTCAGCCGCTAATTCACGCCATGTTGCCCCTAATCGGCGGAAACCTTCCTCAATTTCCGCAGGACGATGCGCGCCATAATTCAAACGAATCGTGAAATTATCGGGATTCTGTGGATAAAATACATTGCCGATCGCATAACCTACGCCCACCTGAATCGCCGAAATGTATAACTCCGCCGCCGTAGGGCCATTACGCGGCAATGTCACCCAAAGATATAACCCGCCTTCTGGAGTCTTCCATTTTGTGCCAGCCGGCAAATATTTTTTCGCCGCCGCTAACGCAATGTCACGCCGCCGCTTGAACTCACGATTGTTCCGCTCTAATTGTTGCGCCATTACCCCACGCTCTAACATCCAATGAATCGTGCGCTGATTTAACCCCGGAGTCGATATATCCGCCGCTTGTTTGACTCGCACTAAACGATTGTAATGCGTCCCATTTGCGATCAAATACCCGATCCGTATTCCCGGTAACAGCATCTTGGTGAAACCACTGGCATGAATCACGATCCCCGATTCATCTAACGCCTTCAAGGGCGGGATCGAATCGCCTTCAAACCGAAATTCATGATACACCGCATCCTCTAAAATCGGCGTGTTATATTCCACCGCTAAATTGATCAACTGGCGGCGGCGATGTAATGGCATTACCATACCCGTCGGATTTTGATAGGTTGGCATCACATAAATGAGTTTGGGCGCATGTTCAATCAGGTAATTTTCCAGATGATCCAACCGAATCCCTTCTTCATCCGTTGCAACCCCTTGAGCCTGAATCCGGCGCGTTTGGATGATGTCGATCATGCCGATATAGGTCGGCGCTTCGGTGACAATCGTCTCACCTTCAGAGACCAAGGCTTGAATCACCAAGTCTAATGCCTGTTGCGTTCCCCCCGTGATCAAGACATCTGATGCACTACACTGAATGCCTAACGCGGTGACGTAATCACGCACAGCGGTACGCAAGGGGCCATACCCCTCAGTCATCTCATAACCGAGTGCCTTTGCCCCGTCGCGATCGATCACCGCGTTGATCGCTTCTTTTAAAAATTGGGTTGGCAAAAGTTCGATCGGCGGCGCGCCCGGCCCAAAGTTGATGATGCCCGGTTGTCGAGCTAAGCGCATCATCTCACGCAAGGATCGATCCGGTGTCGCATTGGTGAGATCCGGTTGGGTCGGCGATTTTTCTGGCGGTGAGGATGAACCCCCATTATCTTTGGCCACAAATGTCCCACGTCCCGCGTGCGCGCTCAAGTAACCTTCGGCGCGTAACTCTGCATACGCATTGACCACGCTGATCCGGCTGATATTTAAATGTTGGGCCAGATCACGACTCGCAGGTAGGCGCGTGCCAGTAGGCAGAACACCGCTATCGATTTGTGTTTTGATGTGTCGGATCAATTGGCGATAGATCGGTTCTTCACCTTCACGATCCAACGAAAACTGGATGTTAGGACTCGTAAACAAGTCAACTACTCCCTGCGACGGATTTAAAACCATTGCTATCCATTATGAGCCAATTTTAGGGAGAACACAATACAGGAGCTAAACATGAACAGAGGCGTATGCGCCCAACATACACCTCTGCCCACACAAGGAGGAAGGAAACTGTTGATTTTGGTAATACAAGGGTATTCGCCACTCTCTAATTACAGTGTAGATCAAAATCAACATTTGTCCTATGTTGATCTTTAATAGATCGCAAGGCGAAAATCTCGTGCAAATTGCCGAAAATTAGAGCATCTTTACAAAATCGATCAATCGCTGTAAGTTATCAGCAGTTAATGGAAATTGATAATCCTTGCTAGGGGGCAATGCCGCTAAAGCCCTTAACTGCTCAATAAACTGGAGATGATTGCGTCCGGTGGAGATGAATAGATGAATGCGTTGATCATTTTTTAAGGTGAGCGCGATCCCCTGTCGATTCGCTTTGAGATCGCTCACATCTTTGATATATCGTCCGGGAATGCTGGCGGGATCATGACGTTTGCGCGTTTGAGGTTGCAAGATCAACCGCCGATCGGTCAATGTTAAATAGATCGGTGGGACTGTGGAAACCCACCGTTCATTGGCCCATCGGGCGATCTCCGCTTGGTATCGCCCGATGATCGTTTCTCCCTCAACTAACAAATGTTCTCCGAACACACGCAACCCCTATCGGCGTTGTTTAATCTCATGGATGATCTGTTTTAAGCTGGACTCTGGCAAGAGCGCGTTATAAACGATCTTATGCGCTTTGTTCGCACCGATCGGCAAGCGTTCAACATCCTCATGTAAGATCAAGATCACCGGTTTTTCACGGTTATGAAAATGTCGCCATGTCTTGAGGATATGCTCCGATTCTAACGCTTCTTGTGAGACCACCACCAATAGCAACCAACACTCGGAACGCGCCTGCTCATTGGCTGCTTGCCAATCACCGCCGCCGGGGGTGAGATACTGCTCCACCCATACGTCGATCTTTTCTTGATACAAACGATCCACGATCGGCGCAACCACATGCTCCCAATCTTGACGTGCATAGATCAAATATACACTGTCAAGCAACCCGCCCGGCTCAATTCCCGTGCCGACGGTGCGAGTTGTGGCTTGCGTGGTACGGGCTTGTGAACCCGATTTTTGAGCGTCGCGCTTTCGCATGGTTGAATCCTTGCGATGATCGCCTTCTTGCGCCAGCAGATCGGTGTTTTTCTTGGCCATATAGAGATCCGGCTTGGTGGTCAAACGCATCACTACCGATTTTCCGATGCGGATGATGTCGTCTTCGCCGATCAAAATCGCTTGCTCTAGCTCTGATGTGTTTAAGATCGTGCCGTTGGTTGATCCAACATCTTCTACTGTGTAACCGTCTTTGGTACGGGTAAAGCGCAAATGTTGACGGCTGATTTCCGGTTCAACAATGATGATGTTGTTGTCTGTGCCACGCCCCACATAGATCTGATAACCATCCAAGGGATAGATCGCCGGAGTAGGGCGTGAATTGACTAACACCACGAGAAACATCGTATCTGGTGCGTTATTCGCCTCATCAACTTGTGCGACACGCTTACTGTTTTCCGAGAACTTGTATTCCAACGTGATCGAGTCCCCTAATTCGATCAGACATTCAGCCGGAAGTGACCATGTTTCCTTGACACGATGCCCGTTGACAAACGTGCCATTGCTTGACTCAAGATCGGTCACTTGATAACCACCCCCGATGCGGGTCAAGTAACAATGTTCACGACTGACCTCATTATCGATGATGATAATATCATTTTTGCTACCACGGCCGATTCTAATCGTTTCACCGCTTAACTCGTAAATCTTCCCCGGATCGGGGCCACGACGCATAATCATGAGAGGCATAATTTAATCATCACTTTAATTCGTTCAGTTGACTGTCTATGACGCTCTTTTGAGTATAACAAAGTTATAAAAAACTGCGAACCGCTGTGGACAAACCTTGACAATTATCAGGATCAAAGTGTTGATTGTACACTTGTCGCTATCCGGGTTGCTACTCCGGCTAAGAGTGTGGCCATAAAACCCTCGGCGGGACATCCATATACTGCATCGCGCACATAATAAACCGCTTCATCCGTTTGCACGCGCAAGCCGATCCGCCCATAAGCTGTATTTAACACTTGGATTTGCCAAGTGTTTGATCCAATCATATAAGGATAAGACGTGCTGGCAACGCGAGTCGTTCCGTCTAACCAAGTCTGATACACCGTCGCAAAATCGAATTTAGAGCGGGTGGTGACAGCTAAAATCAAGGCATAGCCTAAGGCCTGACACACATCCTCAAATCCGGCGGCCGCAAAATCAATTTCAACAGGCTTTAATTGAATGCTTGTGTTCACTTCATAGAGCTTAACCCGAAATAGATGACTCAAGCGACTTAAAAAATCCATGAGATCACTAAGCGCGATCGTCACCGGAATCGCTTGATACACGGTGTGGCGTAACTCGTTTAACGCACCATTGGACGAATCGATGCGCGCTAATCCGGTAAAATCTTTGGACTCAAAATGCGCGATCCCAAAATCGGGCCCCAAGGCGAACTGCTCCCGAAAGGCCTGTATTTCGATCAATGGGTAGGTGTTACCGTTCAAGGTGATCTTCATGGGCTAAGGTCTGTAAATATTTCGGGTTGGCAACCTCTAATTGCGCGATCGTCACTTGGCGTACATGCTCCAAGATCAATGACTCCGTTTGATCATACACACCAGCACGAATCGCGGTGCATAAGGCGGCATTACGTGCCTTAAGCGCACTAATCCGCTCACTTTGCAAGGCAGGGAAGGGGAGATCTTGTCCTTCAATCAGGTTTAATCCGGCCCACTCTGCGATCTGATGTGTTTCGGCGTGATCCAATTCACGCCCTACAATTTTGAGGACGTTGATCGCAACTAAGGTCTGAAAATACAACTTCGGATCACCACGAACGGCCGGAATCACGAGGGTTTCTAAGTGTAAACGTGCGCCATCAATTAAGGCTTGGGCAGAGGGACGATCATACATGGTTCACGCCTGCTTTCTCGATCAAACGGAGTGCTTCTAATTGCATTTCGGCGGAGCGACGGCCTAAACTCGCTAACTCCACACTGGGATCGCGGCCGGAGAGATGACGCTCCGCTTGTGTCAGACAGATCACCGCCCACCGGATATTGCCGATGATCTCCCACCAATCGGTGCGCGATCGATCAATGGTATAGCCGCTATAACGCTCATAAGCCGCGATAAACTGTTCACGATCGGTCAATCCACCCGCGTGTAAGCGATCGTTGCCAAAACGCCAATCCCGCATACAAAGATACCCAATCTCTTCGGCCGGATCGCCGATATGGGCAAATTCCCAATCGATCACCGCTGCAAGGCCGTGTTGATCTACCAATAGATTCCCTACCCGAAAATCGCCATGTAAAAAGGTGATGCGATCCGGCTTGGGGGCATGACGATCACACCACCGGAGCGCATACTCTAAGGCCGGAATTTGCGCTCCGATTGCGTCTAACATCTCATAAGTGGAGTCGATCGCTTCACGGGCGGGGTCGTGGTGACGGGGACGCTGTAAAAACCTAAAAGCGGGTTGATCGGGGTTGATCGTGTGGATCAAGGCGAGTTGCTTGGCCATATGATCGGGAAGGGCGGCCCGGGCTTGGGTTAATTCGGGCAGGGTGATCACCTTGCGGCCGATCGAGATCCCGTCTACGTAATCCATGAGAAAAAAAGGGAACTCTAAGACGGCTGGATCTTCACATAACCAACGCATCCGGGCCACTTTTACGCCATGCTGATAGGCGATTCGCATCAGTGTGTATTCTTGTGCGCGGGTTAAAGCTTGGGTGTTCATGGTGGTCGGTAGATCGCGTCGCATCACCAATTTTTCCGGTTGATCGCCGATCATCAGATCGATCGCCCAACTATCGCGCGAGGCACCGCCTGCTAAGGGAGTTAGCTTGTGGATCGTGACGGTTTGACCCGTTTGATCCGCTAGGTAATGTTCTAATTTTTGCTGAAAAGAAGTCATTGCCAGAACCTTAGTTTGAGTTGACTAAGTGAGTACGGTACAATTTTAACGCAAATTGCCCGCTTGGATATGCCTTCCTCAAGAGAGATTTTATTCAGGAGTCTTTAAGCCAATGGATTTTAAGATCGCACCCGAATTACAAACATTAACCCAACGAGTCCGCACTTTTATCGATCAAGAAGTGATCCCCTTAGAGGCTCACGCTTATGATGATCCGGTGGAAGGGCTGCCGCTCCCATTATTGCAAGAAGTGCGCGATAAGGCTAAACAGGCCGGATTGTGGTGTCCTACGATGCCACCCGAATTAGGGGGGTTAGGCTTAAGTCTACAAGAGATTGTGCCGGTGTTTGAAGCGGCCGGTCGAAGTTTATTAGGCCCTTTGGCCTTGAACTGTTCAGCCCCGGATGAAGGCAATATGCACCTCTTGAATATGTTTGCCAATGCCGATCAACGGGAAAAGTACCTCAAACCGTTAGCCAATGGGGATATTTTTTCGGCGTTTGCGATGACTGAACCCGCCCCTGGAGCCGGTAGCGACCCGTCAATGTTAAAGACCACCGCGGTTTTAGAGGGCGATCACTGGGTGATCAACGGTCATAAGTGGTGGACAACGGGGGCCGGACTCGCCTCGTTTTTGATCATCATGGCGCGCACCGATCCCGATTCCGCGGCGCGGGGTGGGGCAACCTTATTCCTTGCGCCGATCGATTCACCGGGAATTGAGATCATCCGGCGGATCTCGCACATGGGTGAGCCGGATCTGGGTGGGCATTGTGAGATCAAATTTCATAATGTGCGTTTAGGGCCGGAGGCGGTGTTAGGGGAAGTGGGGCGCGGTTTTGCCTTAGTGCAAGCGCGTTTAGGGCCGGCCCGGTTAACCCATTGTATGCGGTGGACGGGGATCGCTCAACGTGCGCTTGAGATCGCTACCGCTTATGCCACACAACGCGAGGCCTTCGGGTCAAGCCTAAGCGGTCATCAAGCGATCCAATGGATGTTAGCCGATTCGGCCACAGAATTACACGCCGGCCGGTTGATGATCCAACAAGCGGCTTGGTTATTAGAGCAGGGCGATCAGGCCCGACAAGAGGCCTCCATGACTAAAGTATTTGTCGCTGAAACGGTGCATCGGGTGATCGATCGCGCCATTCAAATTTGCGGCGGTTTAGGGATCTCTGATGATCTCCCGTTGTCGAAATGGTATCAGGCGGCACGGGCGTTTCGGATCTATGATGGTGCGTCGGAAGTGCATCGGATGGTGGTGGCGCGTGGGGTGATTAAAGCGTATGGTCATGCTTCCACAACTCATTAAAATTGTCCTTTATGCTCTATCCGAGACGGATGTATAATCATAACAAGACGTTATCCATTCGTTAGAAGGTGATCGATTATGCGGCCTCAACATTGGTTTTTGATCCTTGCGATCGTATTTGGTGTCGCGCCAAGTCCGATTTTTTCACAATTGTTAAGTTGCCCATCAATTGTCGAACAGGCGTTGTTGGCGTTAGGCGATAACTGTAGTGATATGTCACGTAATTCCGCTTGTTATGGATATAACGCGGTGTTTGCGACTTTTAAAACCGAAGTTGAGGCCGAATATTTCACCACGCCGTCAGATCGGGCGGATCTGGCGCTGTTACAATCCTTGCAAACTTCCGCTTATGATGCCGAAACCCAACATTGGGGCGTGGCATTGTTAAATGTACAAGCCAATATCCCGAACACGCTGCCCGGTCAGAATGTGGTTTATATTCTGATGGGCGATGCTCAGATCAACGATCGAGTAGGGCAAGCGCCGGATCTCACCCAGATGATCGATCTCACGGTGTCTAGCGAGGCGGAAGTCCGTAGCCAACCGAGTCTGCAATCGAATTTATTGGGGACATTTAGCCCCCAAACGGTGATCCAAAGCGATCTGCGGAGCGAGGATGGTCAATGGTTTCGCACGCTCTACAACGGTTTACCGGGGTGGGTGAATCGTGCTGGATTAATGGTAAGCCCTGAAGCGGAGGGTTTGCCGAATCCGTCTACAACCTCTCTTTCGCCGATGCAGGCCTTCCAATTCACCACAGGGATCGGGAATATGGAATGCCAAGAAGCGCAAGGCTCATTGTTAATTCAAGGGCCGGAAGGGTTGGTGGTGGATCTCGAAGCGAATGGCGCAAAGATCCGGCTTGCTTCAACGATTCTCTTAACTCAAACAGAAGATCGTTTGCAAGTGACCACGTTGAGCGGAGCGGCGCAAGTGGAAAATGTGATCGTGCCGGCCGGTTTTACCACTGAAGCGGAGATCGGTGAAGATCAACAGATCACCACCGCCTTTACTGAACCGGTGGAAGTCACCTTAGAAGAAATTGAATTTTTAGACCCGATCGAAGATGTTGAGATCTTAAATTACGAGATTGACTCGGAAGATCTGTCGATTGAATGGGAAACTAACGACGAAAACAGCGAATTTACCGATGAATTTGAATCGGATTTTGAAGATTTTCCGCTTCCCGTAGATGAAGATGAAGATTCAAATGAAATTGAAGATGAAACCACCCCTAATCCTGATGTGTCGACGGATGCGACAGAGACACAAAACAATGAGGATGATCCTCATGCCACACCCACGCCTCAAGCGAATAACGATGATAACGATGATAACGATGATGATGGCGATGGTGGGGATGAAAATACGGGTAGAGGTGGTCGAGATGATGATAACGATGATGATAACAACTCTGAAGATCAATCTTATGATGATGAAACCCCGACACCAGATTGCTTGGATACCGATACTTGTGAGGATCGTCCTGAAGCGACACGGAATTTACCGTGATTTAGTAGGGCGTATGAGTCTAAATTAGGGAAGTGATAGATGGTGTTCACAGAGGTGATCAAGGCAATTGAAGAATTTTCTGCTGATCAATTGCGTCAATTACGGGAATATATTCAACAGCGTGAACAGCAAATTGAGTTGAAAGCCGGTACATTAAACGTTGATGAATTGTTAGAAGGATTAGCGGAAATCCGATCCGGGTTGAGTGATGAACAATTCAGTGAGATTGAACGGGCCATGAATGACGAATATATTGAACCGTTGGACAATGATCAATGACGGTCTTTGTGATGGATACCAATGTTATTTCTGATATTGTCGCGCCCAGTCCTATTTCGAATGTTTTGGTTAATCTTGTCAAACATAGGCAAGATACACTCTTTTATGTGAAGCGGTGGACTATGAGATCCGAAGAGGTTATTTCAAAACATCCGCAACTAACAAACTGAGTACATACGAAAATAAGATAAAACAACAATTTCAATGGGTAATAATCACTGAAAAAGATTGGAAGCAAGCAGCTCAATTTTGGGGGGATATGGCGAATAAGGGAAAAGTTTTATCAGATATTGATTTGCTTGTCGCTGCTGTTACTAAAAGACTTGGTGGTATCATTGTAAGTGCAGATCGCGATTTTGATGCGCTGCCTATAATACGAGAAAATTGGCGCATCTTTTAAGTTTCTTCAACTTAAGTAGATTTCTATTTTAGAACAGGGGCGCATGAGGCCCCTGTTTTTTTATTCCATGATGGGGAAACTTAAATGGACGGTGGTACCGCGTTGCACGGTGCTGTCAATGTCAAACGCACCGCCGTGAATTTTGGTGAGGCGATAAGCGATCGTCAAGCCCATGCCGATCCCTTGTTGTTCGTACAGGGTGCGCTCAAATTGGATATAAGCGCCGATGCTCTTGATCTCGTCTTGAGTCATGCCGCGGCCGCGATCGGAGATGCTGAGATGATATTGACGATCGGGGGTGATCTCGGCTTCTAACATCACGGGTGTGCCGATCTCCGAAAATTTAAAGGCGTTATCCAACAATTCATCGATAATTTTTGAAAAATTTTCTTCCGAAACGCCGATCACCGCGCTGTTAAGTTCTAAGCGGAGGTCACGGGCGCGTTGATACATTTCGGCCCGTTTGATAGCGGTCTCATAGATCAAATTTCCGGTGTCCAATAAACGGGATTGTTGCAACTCTGATAATCGGGCGGGGTCGCTACTGATGATCTCAATTTGAGCATACAAGAGATAATTTTCGATCATACGCTCTAAGCGACGAGCGGATCGTTCGACGATCTGTGAGATGTGCCTCACACGCTCCGGCTCGATCTTCTCACCTTCCATGCTTAAAAATTCCGCGCAACCGATGATCCCAGCTAAGGGAGTCCGCATTTCATGGGGTAG
Organism: Anaerolineae bacterium; assembly: GCA_025454525.1. GTDB lineage: Bacteria > Chloroflexota > Anaerolineae > Aggregatilineales > Phototrophicaceae > JALOOG01. The sequence continues at coordinate 9,897 of JALOOG010000140.1, forward strand.
GACATGGATGATGTTACGTCGGAGCGTCTCTAAGCGTTCTTCATATTCTTGGGCGATCTGATTGCGTTTGGTCAATTGGGTGCGAATCGCATCCATGACTTCACCCGCGGAAAACGGTTTGGTAATGTAATCATCTGCGCCGAGTCGCATTCCATGACGATTGCTGCTACGATCAGCCAACGCGGTCAAAAAGATAAACGGGATCGTGGCGGTGGGGCGGTCATTACGCAGTTCAAATAACACCTGAAACCCGTCCGCTTTCGGCATTATGATGTCGCACAAGATTACATCCGGCTGAACTTGGCGGGCCATGGCTATTCCTTCTTCACCATTGGCAGATTCATAGACTTGATAATGTTCCAGAGTCATCATTTCGACCAGATTGGCCCGAATATCAATTTCATCTTCAATTACCAATACTTTGTACATAGTGTCTCGCCTACTTTCTTTACCAA
>JALOOG010000228.1 GCA_025454525.1 Anaerolineae bacterium
GATCATCCCGAACCGATCACGCCTGTAATTGATGAGGTGTCGCAAGACGATTTCACCGAAACGCCGATAGATGAGATACTTGATCCTGATCTGATGCAAGCGGATGCGCCGTCGTCACCCGAAGCTGATCCCATTGAGGATCACACCCCAGAGATGCCACAAACGAGTATAAATGCGAATCCGTTTGGTAATCGTCCACCGACTCCGGTTTCACGGCGTGAAGTTTTTGGTGATACAGACATAGCACCTCCGCTTATCGATCAATATGCTGATGAAAATCGCCCCGCGACTCCTAACACCCGCGAAAAGATCTTCGGTGTGCCGCCGATCGAAGAAGCACCACCTGATCCAAATGACGATACGCTCCTTAGGAGTCCATTTACCAGTCGGAGTCCGTTTAGCAAAGACAAGGGAGAGACTCCACAAACGAATCCTCGATCGCGCTTGGCTTCCTCACTGAGTGATCGAATGCGCGGGAAGATTGAAACGGATGATACAGATCAGCCGGCCACCCATGAACACCCGGCAGTGACATCCCCTTCAACGGAGGCGACTCCGCCAACACCGACTCCGACGGGAGTCGGGCGGGTGGGCGGCCGTCGCATCACCACCGATCCGTCGCCGTCTAACCCACCTAGTGATCCGCCGCCTGTGAGTCGTAAACGGATCTTTAGCGCACCGCCACCTGTCCCCACCGAGACGAAACCACCGTCACCTAATCCCGATCCCAGTGAAGCGGCGCGCCGTCGGTTTTCCCGATCCGAAGGGAGTCCGCCGACAAACCCGACCACACCCCCGCCGACATCGGGAGGATTCACGCGCCGCATGACCACCGGACAAGAAGATCTGCGGCCACGCGGGCCCCGAAGTCAACCGCCGTCCACCCCGAGTCAATCGCCTGCGAAAAACCAGACGATTCCGCTTCCGATCATCTTGCCGGATGGCCAACAAATTCAGATCACCCAACAGCAATTAGACCAGTTGATCGCGGAGAAAGGCAGTTATAGCGCCGCGTTAGAATATTTGGTAAGTTTGAATCGGCGTGATGATGAATAACCCTAAGACCGGGGTTCAAGTGGCCCCGGTCAACGCTTAAAATAGCGGACTTGGACTTATGAGAATCGATCGATGAACATCCAACATGACGGCGACTCCCGCGGCGAAAATATCAACAATATGAATATCTACCCCGGTGGCACGACGCGCTACGATCCGAGTCGTTCGCCGATGATGGTGGAACCGCTGAAATCCGATTTTGTCCCCCGTCCCGAATTAGATCAGGTGATCGGGGCCTTAATCAGATCTGAACAAGGGTCGGTTGGGATCACCAGCAAACACGCCTTACGTGGCGCGGGCGGCTATGGCAAGACCACGATCGCACAAGCGGTCTGCCATAACGAACAGATCCGGGCGAAATTCAAAGATGGGATCTTATGGGTGCGTTTGAGCGAGTCGCCTCCTGATGCGCGCCCGCAACTGCTGGGGTTGCTCTATCTGTTAACTGGAATTAAACTTGACTCCACCGACATCAACGCGATCAAAACCGAATTAGATCAGGTACTACAGGATCGATCGGTGTTATTGGTGGTGGATGATGCGTGGCGCTCCGAACACCTCACCCCGTTTTTGTTAAACTGCACCTTGTTGATCACCACCCGTAACCGTGAGACCCTTCCACGCGGGATCGAGCCGTTCACAGTGGACGCGATGCGAGAAGGCGAGTCGGTCAAGCTACTTGGTGCAGATTTAGAGGCAGACTTAGCGGCTGATCCATCTTTACCCGACCAACTGAAGGCGTTGGCAAAGCGTTTAGGCTACTGGCCGCTCTTGTTACAACTGGTCAACAAAACCTTGAACAAGCGGCTGAAAAAAGGGGGGGAGAGTTTGGCCAAGGCCCTGAACTATATTGACAAGGCGTTGAAACATGAAGGCTTGATCGCCTTTGATGACCCAGAGGACCTGATCCAACGGAATCGCGCAGTGGAGGCCACGTTGAAAGTGAGCTTCAACGAATTGAACCCCCAAGAACGCGACCGATTTAACCTGTTGGCTGTGTTCCCAGAGGACACCTTGATCCCATTCCCGGCTTTAGAGAAATTATGGGGGATCGATGATTACTATGTCGATAAATTTTGTGAACGGTTGGAAAGCCTCTCACTGGTCCGACAAATTGACCTCAAAACCTATACGATCCTCATCCATGATGTGATCCGGCAATATTTGATCGAGACCATGGAATCAAGCCAATATCAGCAAGCGCAACAGCGCTTCTTAGATGCTTATGGTGTGAGTGATTGGCGGAATCTGCCCGCGGATGAGCGGTATTTACGGGATCACTTAGCGCTAGCGCATCATGTGATCGAAGCGGGTCAATTAGATAAACTCAACGCGATCTTACAGAACTTGCGTTATTTGGCAAAAAAGACCCACCTCAAAGGCCGGATCGCGGTCGAAAATGATTTCAAAGCGGCGGGAAAACATGCCGATGAACAGACGCGGGTCTTAGGACGTTTGTACATCAATCACGCCCATTTTTTTACAGAAAAATCAACGGAAGGGGATATTTTAACGAATTTAACTTTGCGCGCCAGACAAGTTGAGTTGTTAAAACCATTCACGGTAGACCTCCCGACACTATTTGAGGCGATATGGGATCTCCCTGATAGCTCTGATCCGGCGTTGGTACGACGGGTAGTTGCAGGGCATACGAAAACCGTAACAGCGGGC
>JALOOG010000037.1 GCA_025454525.1 Anaerolineae bacterium
GAACCCCTGCGGCAAGGGGAGCGAATCCAGATCAATTTGTTTGACATTGAGCGCCACATCATCAACTTCGGTCATAATATCACGCAAAAAGCGATCCGTGGCCATGTGCAGCAAATTAAACGGAAACTTTACGCGCAATGCGCCGATATACACCTGTAAATTGACATCCGGGTAACGTTGATGCACACTTTTCAACGTATCGGTGATCCGCTCATACAAATCGCGATACGGGGCTTCTAAGACCTCAATCACCGACCCATTCCACCCGTTTAAGGTGATGATCTCTTGGCTACGTGCGCGGAATTGGCTGGCGCGTCGCTCATTCACATCGATATGGATGATCTTCATCGGGATTCCACGCTTCAGGATCGACTTGGTGACTTCAACCGAGAGTTTCGACCACGTATCACAGAAATAGATCGCCAATTCGGTGTGTTGAGTCGGATCAAACACCACCGGTTGACGCTCAAAGGTCGGCGCGTCGTCAAGGTGAAGTTTGGCAGCAGTCTCTTTATAGTGACGATGAATGCGGAAAAATACCCACACCAACGTCGGGATCAACAAGACGATAAACCACGCGCCTTGCTCAAACTTGGTGACGATAAACACGCACATCACGATAAAAGTTGCCAAGCCCCCCACCCCAGAGATCGCGAACTTGATCATCCAAGTAGGGTCATAGTAGATCTTGGTCTCCAACCCATAGGTAAATTCACCCGGCTTGAGATGACCGGCCCGCCAAAAACGGCGAGTCATGCCCACTTGGCTGATCGTAAAACCCAAAAACACCCCGATCGCATATAACGGGATCAAGTTGGTGACCAGCGCGCCCGTGATGATCACGATCACAATTGAACTAACCGACAGCGTAATGATGCCCCAAGAGAACACCAAGCGCCGTCCGCGATAGGTCAATTGACGGGGTAAAAAGCCGTCGCTGCTATGGAGGGCTGCCAGTTGTGGGAAGTCGGCAAAGGGGGTATTGGCCGCCATGAACAAGACCGCAAACGCGCCCGCGATCGTGATGATGTAACCCAGATAGCCGAGTCCCTCAGACCCATAAACTGTGCGTGCGATCTGACTGATGATCGTCTCTTGATGTGACGGCACCGTTTGCACCGCGTTCGCCATGACTGTGATCCCTAAAAACAAGGTGATCAACAGCACGCTCATCGCTACCAACGTATTGGCGGCATTTTTAGCTCTGGGTTGTTTGAACAGTTGGGTGTCATTCGAGATCGCTTCGATTCCCGTCAAGGCGGTACAACCGGATGAAAACGCACGCAACAATAACAGCGGCGTTAAAACGGCCAACAGATGATCATGATGAATCGGGGTGACTCCGGTCACGGTGGGCAGTGTCCCCGTTAACAGACGGAATAAGCCGATGCCTAACATCAGGAACATGGTCACCAAGAAGAAATAGGTGGGAATCGCGAATAAACGGGCGCTTTCTTTTACGCCGCGCAAGTTGACGATCGTCATAAACAAGATGATCGAAACGGTCAACGGGACGCGATACGGCGCAAGCATCGGCGCTACGCTGATCACGTTGGCAACCCCCGCGCTGATGCTGACGGCGACCGTCAAGATGTAATCGGTTAAGAGTGAGGCCCCAGTGACTTGGGCCAATTCTTCACCGAGGTTTTCTTTGGCCACACGATACCCACCCCCGCCGGCCGGATTCGAGAAGATCGTTTGACGATAAGAAATGGTCACAATCGCGATCAACAACGAGATCGCGATCGGCAAAGAGATCGCGTTGCCATAGAATCCTAAAAAGGTCATGCCACTGATCGCAGCCATGTTGAGGATGATCAAAATTTCTTCAGTAGCATAAGCGACCGACGAAAGCGCATCACTGGCTAACACAGCTAACGCGATGAAATTCGGCGCAGTTTGATGCGTGATCTGGGAAGTTTCTAAGGGCTGACCGATCAGCACATCTTCCACACGATCACGGAAATCACGGAACACAGACATAGCTTTCCCTTTAAACTGTTTAAATGGTGGAATTGCCGGATAACGGTGCAGGAATGGGATTTGGCAACCAATTGACGAGTGCAGCTTCACGGTAATCGGTGGAAAGACGACACCCGTTAGCCTTTAATTGACGTTCGAGTCGCCATACACGAAAATCATGCCAAAGCCCAAAGCGGCCGGCCGGAATCACCGCAAATAGCGCGACCGCTTGCAAAGCTTCCGACGCTTGGAGTAAGGCCTCAAAGTAACATTCGTAATACATAACCTGTAGTTTTGGATTCAATCCGTAAGTTTGGGCGATCTGTTGATAGGTCTCCCATTGATCGTAAGTTTCATCTTCGAGATGTTCATGCCCCATGGTTGCGCCTAATAGATGGGGATTTAGCACCCGACGTAGATCCAAAAAGATCAACTCGTTTTGAGTGCTGCTGGCCAAGGCCGCCGCTAAATGAACATTCGCTAAAGTGGTTAATTGATCCGTAAGTTGTACGACTACGCACGCCATACGCCACACATCCTTATTTCACATGAATATAAGATCAGTGTACGGCCCGATGCGTCAAGAGCGTAACAAGAGGAGTGGCGAGTCGCGTAAATTTTTGATCAAGATTTTGGATCAGGTCGGATCATCACCGACAAAGCGATAACCAATGCCCGGTTCATTGAGGATATACCGGATGTTGCGGGTCGGGTTTTCGCGTAATTTTTTGCGGAGTTGGTTGACGAACACCCGCACGTAATGATCCATTTCGCCGTACTCTGTCCCCCACACGGCGTTGAGGATCACGCGATGAGTTAAGACTTTGCCGGGGTGAGTGGCCAACAAACGCAACAATTCATATTCTTTAGGGGTGAGATGAACCTCTTGATCATCGACTCGCACCAGACGATTGATCATATCGATCGATAAGGCCCCGACGCGGATCTCGGACTTAGGACTCACGCTCGGTTGTTCACTGGTGATGCGTCGTAACACCGCTTGAATGCGGGCATGGAGTTCTTCCATGCCGAAAGGCTTGGTGAGATAATCGTCTGCCCCGGCGTTAAGCGCCTTCACTTTGATCTTTTCTTCATTATGCACCGACAGCATGATCACCGGAATTTTTGACCATTCGCGCAAGCGGTGACAGACCTCAATGCCGTCGGGCGGTGTGCCTAAGGAAATGTCCAGAATCACCAGATCGGGCGGGTGTTGAGCGATAGCGATCAACGCCGCTTGACCGTGATCGGCGGTGTTCACCGTGTATCCGTAACCGGACAAGCCGATACTCAATTGTTTACGGATCTGGGGTTCATCATCTACCACTAAAATTTTTAAGCTCATCTGACCGCTCCTAAGCGAATGGTAATGTCAAGATCAACTGCACACCTTGGCCATGGGCAACGTTTTCGGCGGTGAGTGCGCCTTGATGCGCTTCGAGGATGCCTTTGGCGATCGGCAATCCGAGTCCGATATGGCCGCGATGACCTTTGTAAAACGGCTCCATGATGTGATCTAAATCTTGTGCTTCGATCGCCGCGCCATGGTTGATCACCGCTAAATGTGCCGATTTCCCTTCGATCCAAGCGCGGATCACGATCTGACCGCCGGGGGGTTCATAGCGGAGCGCGTTCTCCACGATATTCGACAGCGCTTGTAAGATCAAGCCGTAATCGAACGATAGCAAGGGAAAATCATCGGGAAAATCGATCTGAATGCGCTCTTGATGAGTCAATTGCCAGACCCGCGCCGCCACATCGCCCACCACTTCTTCTAAGGCGTTGAGTTGGCGGTTGAGTTGCAACGCACCGGCCCGCAATCGCGAGAGATCTAATAAATTGCCGACCAATTTATCCAAATGATCGGCTTCTGATTCAATGGTTTGTGCGATCTCCAGCTGGGTCTGTGGGTCATAGAGTCGTTGTAGATTATGAGCAGAAGTCTTGATCACGGTGATCGGGGTGCGAAGGTCATGTGAGACGGCGTGTAGGATCGCCGTTTTGAGTCGATCGGATTCCTCAAATTGATGACTTTTACGGGCGCGTTCGGCCAATGCGATCCGATGTAAGGCCATGGCGGCCTGTGAGGCACAGGTCTGTAAGAGGCGCTGTTTTTCGGGTGAGAGCGGGTCATCAAACACGACACACAGCGTCCCATAGATCTCTGCTTCGATCTGCAACAGGAAGTAATGCAGGGTCTGGTAATGTTCAAAGGTCGCACGCTCTTTTGGCAAGATAAACACCGCCCGCGCATTTAAATCGGTTCGTAACACCCGATCCAAGATCTGATAGACCGCGTTCGGTTCAGCCGATTGATTCAATTGTCCGGTGAGTTCAAATAAGATCACTTGTTCTTGGGCGCGTTGGTGGGCCTTGCTTGCTTCGGCGCGGGCCTGTGCGCTCAATTGACCAGACAAGATCGCCACGATCAAAAACACAAACAGATCCAACACTTCACGCGGGTCTGCTACGAGAAAGGTGTAATACGGGCGTGTGAGGAAAAAATTGATGTACAAAAAGCTCAAAAATGAGACCGCAATCGCTGCGCGAGTCCCTAATTGGATCGCGATGATCACCACGATCAACAAGTAGATCATCGTGAAGTTAGCCAAGGTCAATTCCGCTCGGAATCCGCCCGTAATCAGCGTCGCACTAAAGATCAACACCGTTAAAAACGGCCATTGCGGCCGTTTTAACAAGGCGGAGCGGATGCTCTTTTTGAGGGAATCCCCTTGCATAGATCAAGTTACCTTCTGTGTTCGGTTGATGCACCAGTGTAACACAGCGCCGGACTCAGTTTAGCCCGTGTTTGAGGTGAACTTTAGGTGAGATTTGCCTTAGACACGGATGAATGCTATATATAGGACTTGATCAGCGCTATTTCTTCACAAGGACTTTGCTCTTATGTTCAATCAACCCGGCTTTTTGGGGACTGGCGCAACGCTGGCCTCTGATCTCACCCTTTTGGCCTATATACTTCTGATCGTGCCGTCCATGTTGATCGGATTTGTATTTGCCCGTCGTAAGTGGTTTGTACCGCATCACAAACTCATGATGACCTTTGTCACCGTGCTGAATTGGCTGTTTATCATCGCCGTGATGTTGGTCTCTTACAGCGCGATCGCACCCGAAGTCCCACGCCGGATCGCTGATCCGATCTATGTGTTACCCACGATTCACCTCGTCACCGGGGCCACGGCGCAATTGTTAGCGACTTACTTGGTCTTGCGGATGTGGTTGGAAAAGGTGTTACCCACTTGGATCATGGTCAAAAACATCAAAACCTATATGCGGTTCACCTTGGCCTTGTGGCTGATCACCGCCGCGTTAGGGGTCACCATTTACGCGGTATGGTATGTGCGTCCGGCAAGTGCCACCGACGGCGCGATCACACCGCTTAGCACGCCCGATGTGCTGTTGACACCAGAGATCACCCCGGAGGTGCTGTTAACGCCGGAGATCACGCCCGATGTGATGAGTACCCCTGATGTGATCGCGACGGAAGAAGTCATGAGTACCCCCGATGTGATCCTCACCCCAGAGATCACGCCCGAAAGCAATGCCACTCGCACCGCGGCCATCTTCCCGCCCCGTCCACCCGTTTTAACCCCCGATGTCACCCCCGATCTTCGTCCCGTCCTCACCCCCGATGTTACGCCAGAGGTGGATGATGACGATGATAATGATAACGATGATAACGATGATAACGATGTGGATGACGATGATGATAACGACGACAACGATCACCGAGGCGGACGTTAATGACCCAGTTACCGCAACGGATCGGCAGTGCGTTGGCTTTGTTTATGCGTCCCGCACTGTGGCAAGCTCAAATAAAACATTATGGCGTTGATCCCAGCTATCGACGGTTGGCACGTATGAATCAGCTCACTGGCCACTTACTTGATCCGATCCGCCGTTATGAGCGTTGGCGTTATGAGACCGCGATCGGATCAACGCCGATCACCGCTCCGCCCGTGTTTATCTTGGGGTTTTGGCGCACCGGCACGACCTATCTGCATGAAGTCATGGCCTGTGATCCACAATTTGCCTATCCCGATCATATTCAGATGTTTGCGCCGGAGGCGTATCTCACGGCCGGCGGGGTCATCAATCGACTCTTGCGCTTGGTGGCCCCCGAAACCCGTGTGGTCGATCACATGCCATTGGATTTTGATCGCCCCCAAGAAGATGAAGTTGGCTTGATGAACCTCACGCCATACGCACTCTATCATTGGTGGTTATTTCCGCAAGCTTGTCGTGAATTGGTCACCCGTTACGTGTTATTTGAGGGGATCAGCGATGCAGAGTTAGACGGGTGGCGACAATCTTATCGACACCTGTTACAAAAGTTGACGTTCGCCTCACAAGGGCGGCAACTGATCCTCAAAAATCCGCCGAATACCGGCCGCATTCGGCAATTGTTGGCGTTATTTCCGGATGCAAAGTTTATCCATATCTATCGCGATCCGGTTCAGGTGATCCCGTCGTTTATCCAGATGCACACGATGTCTTTTCACATGAATCAGCTGCAAGCGGTCACGCCGGAACAGATCCGTGAAAGCACCTTAGACACCTTTGAGCGGGTGATGCAACGTTACCTAGCAGATCGGGACTTGATCGCACCGGATCGCCTGATTGAGGTTCGTTATGAGGAATTTGTGGGTGATCCGTTGCGCCATTTGCGGCGGATTTACGATCACCTGTGTTTAGGGGATTATGACGCGGTTGAGGCGCGGTTCAAACAAGACATCGCCGGCCGCGCCTCTTTTCAACCGACGCAACGCACAATCCCACCGGATTTAATCGCGGAAGTCCGTGAGCGCTGCGCGTTTGCGATCCGTGAATGGAACTACTAACGGGGGAGTGCGACTCCCCCGTTAGTAGCTTAATTTAAAGTGAGGGATCGTCCTGATTACGAGTGAGATTTACATCTCCCGTATTGATTGTGCTATTACCACTAGCGTTCAGTTCGATCCCTTGATTGATTTTTGTCGATTCAGTGTGAATGGTGTTGACCCGTTCAATAGCCGCGTGTTCGATATGGATGTTCACTCGCTCAAAATCAGTTGCGCTAAGCCGCCCCTCCATAATCTTGTCTAAATTAAATGGGACACCGGGCCAAGTGGGAGATTGTTGATCAAAATTGGTCAGGATCGCTTGACCGTACATATCAACATAGCGTTCAATACGAGAACAAGCCAGATCCATTTGGTCAGGATAACAAGTCACAAACGTGAGGCCAAAATCGCCACCCCTTGGATACCACCAATGAACCGATTTACGAATATTATGAAAATATTCTTCGCTTTTTTGCGGATCAAAACTAAACAGAACCGTCGGAGTAACTTCAATCGGCGTGCTGGCCATAGGAAGCGCTTCGATCCGATCGACATGGACATAAATTTGTGGAATCTTGACCCAATCGCGAAAATAGGGTTCAAGAATGTCCGGCAAAAAACGGATCTCACCGATAACTTTAACACGACGCGAAAGATCAAAGTTAATTTGCGTTAAGACTTTATTCGGGATCAGTAATGGCACGCCTGTATGGCAGAAGTCATCGGAGGTTGCGGTATATAACCAACAATCAAGCCCTTCAATTTTGATGGGTTTGAAACGTAAACAACCAATTCCTCCGGTATCGATCATCCGTTTTTTTCCATCAGGGGCATAGTGATTAAACCCCTCTACTCTGATGACACGCGCTCGTTCGAGATAACGCGCTTCTGCTGCCAATTCTGTAAAAAAAACACCGGGGGTGCGTGGAAACCAATCACAAAGTTGGAAATTTTCTAAGGTGATCCACTTTAAAGCAGGAAGCGGCCTTTCGTCTCTCTGAATAAACGGTTGCCAAAACGCTTCATTAGATTGAACAGTTAAATCAATCGGACGATCGGGCGGTTCAACAAAAGTGGTGTTTTGCAAATTGGCTTGTAGCAATAACTTGTAGAGGTATTGCCCCGCATCAGCAGCAGATAAATCGGTAATGTTTTTGTCCATAAAACCACCCCTAGCAAGTTTCATTTATAAACATTTTACCATATTTTAGAGATATGGGCCGCTAGAAAGTTTTAGGATCTTCCTCATAAGACGATAACGCGATCCGATTGCCTTCAGAGTCGATCAAGTTGACATACTGCACCCCGTCACCCATATCGACGATCGCGTTATCGATCTTCCCGCCAAACGCCCGCGCTTGCTCTAACGCCGTTTGCAGATCGGCATGGGACGCGAGATGAAAGTTAATGACCGGCCCACTAGGGGTAGCGGGCGGATGATGCAACGGTGACTTGACCAATGAGACCCCCGGCGCACGATCCACTTTATCCGACGGCCATAACACGCGGATCAGCATGTCGCCGTCCTCATACAGCGGCGTATCCGTGAGCTGAAACACGGCGCGATAAAATGCCAAAGCGCGATCTAAGTCAGCAGCGGGGATCTCGATCCATGACGGGTACAGACGGGGATTTATTGACATGGCAAACTCACCCAAAAACAACTTCCTTTACCCAATTCAGACTCTACGCCGATCGTGCCGTTCATGCGTTCGGTGATCGTCTTGACGATCGCGAGTCCTAAACCCGTGCCTTCCCGCGCCATGTGCGAGGCACTGGGAACACGGTAAAACTTCTCAAACAGATGCGGGATCGACTCAGCGGGAATGCCTAATCCCGTATCGATCACCTTCACCCGAACGGAATCATTGTCCACCTGTGTACTTACGGTGATCGTGCCGCCGTCGGGGGTGTATTTGATCGCGTTAGAGAGCAGATTACTCATCACTTGGCCAAACCGATTTTTATCGACATGCACACTAACTTCTCTGTCGTCCGGCTCAAAGTGAATGTGAATATCTTTTTGTTCCGCGCCCATCTCTTGCTCCTCAATCAATTGACGTAACAACGGGTGCAGCCTGACCTGCCGAATATCAAACGCCACTTCATCTTCTGCTCGGGCCACATCCAACAGATCGCTCACCAAGCGCCACATTTTTTGACTGCTGCGCCGCATTTTGACGAGGATCTCATGGGTATGCCCTTCCGAATAATCCTCTAACAGCATATCCGTATAACCCAAAAAGACGTTGATCGGGTTTTTGAGGTCATGCGAGACGATCCGCAATAACTCATCTTTGAAGGTGTTTAAGGCCTGAATTTCGCGGCGCTGAAATTCGATCGCCAAGTGAGCGCGCACCCGTGCGTTCACTTCTTCCACATGAAACGGCTTGGTGATGTAATCTACCCCGCCCACTTGAAAGGCGCGCACCTTGTCCTGAATTTCGTCTAAGGCGCTGATAAAGATGATCGGCACATCAGCGGTTTTTGGGTCATTTTTAAGCTGTTGGCAGACCTCATAGCCGTTCATGCCCGGCATGTTGATGTCCAACAGAATCAAATCAGGAGGCGTGGCGCGGGCAGCCGTGAGCGCCACTTGACCGTTGATCGCGGGGCGGACTTTGAAGCCTTGCGCGGTGAGCATCGTCCCTAACACCGTTAAATTGGCTGGCGTGTCATCAACAATCAGGATATTCGGTGTGTCTTTCATGGGATCTGACCTTCTTGTAACAGGGTTTGCAGTTGATCAAAACGATAATTGGCAACCAATTCATGTAAGGCCTTAGCGATGGTCGGATGCGTAGCGCGTAATTCGCTCACCAAGGTTTCAGCGAGATCTAAATCTACGGTATTCGCAGCCTGTGCTAAGCGGGTCAATTGATCCGCTGATAGCACATTAAGCGTTTCACGAGTCAAAACCACATCCTCTAATTTGGGGGCGGAGTCGACTTCCTCATAGATAAATTGGATTCCGAGATGTTCCACCATTTTTTCCATGATCACCGATTCGCGGGCCGGTTTGCGGACAAAATCATCACAACCGACGGATAACACGATCGCCTGTTCATGTTCAAAGGCGCTGGCCGTCAACGCAATGATGACGGTCGATTGACCTTTCACGGTGCCACGAATCCGGCGCGTTGCCTCGTACCCATCCATCACCGGCATCCGCATATCCATCCAGATCAATTGCGGCTCCCACGCTTCCCACACTTGGATCGCTTCTTCACCGTTGGCCGCCTCACGCACCGCCAAGCCTACATGCGACAAGCGCTCCACCATCAATTGACGATTTTCGCGTTTGTCATCCACCACCAAGATCCGATAATCACGCGGATCATCCGGCGAAACCCCGATCACCCGGCGTTGTTGTTCTTTGGTGGATAAATCAGCGGCCGTGGCTTGATCCGCGTTGATGTCAAAGGCGAATGTCGTGCCTTGTCCGACCGTGCTACTCACTCGAATATCCCCACCCATCATCTGGACAAATTGCCGTGAGATCGCTAAGCCCAAGCCTGTGCCTTCTTGCGATTTTACACCCGATTCAGTCTGCACAAACGGTTTAAACAGCTTGTCCATTTCGATCGATGAGATGCCTTGTCCGGTATCGCTGATCTCAAATTCGAGATGCTGATCTTCCCGTTGACGTGCGCGCAAGACCACACCGCCTTCTTCCGTGAATTTGATCGCGTTGCCTAACAAGTTGATGATGATCTGGCGCAACTTGCCGTCATCCGTCCGGACATAGCGCGGTAAGTTGTCTTCGATCTCAAACAACAATTGCAGCTTTTTACCCGCGGCCCGCACCCGGAACATCTCTTCGATCCCGCGTAACATCTCGCGCAAGTCAAAGGCCGTCTCGGTGAGCGTGGTCTGACCCGCTTCGATTTTCGACATTTCTAACACATCGTTGATCAGCCCCAAGAGGTGTTCACCGCTCCGAGACACGATCCCCAGATGATCCCGTTGACGCACATTAAGATGCGGATCGCGCTCCATAATTTGGGCAAAACCGAGGATCGCGTTGAGCGGAGTCCTCAATTCATGGCTCATATTGGCTAAAAAGACACTTTTGGATCGGTTGGCTTGTTCCGCCTTTTCACGCGCTTCGATCAAGGCGAAAGTCTGTTGTTCTAGACTAGCGGTGCGCTCTTGGATGCGATCTTCCAACGATCCGACCAAGGAGGAGAGCTGATTAGCCATCTCGTTGAGGCCCGTGGCCAAGGTTTCCAATTCATCGCCAGAGGTGTTCGGGATCTGGACGCGCACTTGTAAATTGCCCCCCGCGATCGATCGCACGGCTTCTGTCACCCGGATAATCGGGTACGACAAAGAACGGGCGACCACCAAGGCCGCGATAAAGACGCTCACCAACGTCACCATGATCACCGCGGTGGTGATCGTGCGCTGTGTGGCGATCGGTGCAAAGGCCTCGGAAAGATCCTGTTTCACCACCATGCCCCATTGTAACGACGGCAAGAAACGCCAGACCGCGATCACCGATTGTCCGCGGTAATCGGTGGTCGTGCCTTGTCCACGGATTCCGCGCACCGCTTGGGTGATCACATCGCCTTGAGCGAAATCAAAGGTGAGGTTAAAGGCCGCATCGGGTCGATTGCGAAGTGGCGTGGTGATCACGACCTGCTCTCCGAAACGCGCTCCGACCATTGTCTCACCCGTGTCCCCTAACCCGATCAACTCATTGACCACACTGTAGAGTTCTTGATTGCTCAACTGAATCATCAACACGCCGACGATCACGCCTTGATCAAACATCGGCGCGGCGATAAATGCCTTGGGTAATCCGGTATCAGGGTCAATCTCAAAATCGGAGATCTCAGTTTCTAACAGCGTTTTGGAGCGATCAAAAGCCCGTCCGATCACCGAGGCCCGATTCTCCTCAGTCATAAAGTTTGTGCCGATCGAATAATTCCCACTGATGCTGAACAACAATCGGCCGTCGGGTGAGATAATAAACAGGTCTTGATAACCAGACTGTTGGATGAAATAATTTAAAAAGGGTCGGACGCGGGCGGTACGGGTTTGAAACAGCGCGCCACCACGCGGCAACGAGATCAGCGATTTGGCCGTTTCGATCAATTCCGGCATTCGGGAAAGCGCGGTGACATCCCGTTTACGCTCCCGTGCATAATTTTGGATTTGATTGCCTTTACTGGTGGCCACGCTCTGAAGGTTGTTTAGCACTTGGGCGCGTAATGACGACTCTGAAATTGAGAATAAGATCACCGTTACGATCGAAAGCGGTAACAACCCGATCAACAAAAACCACATCAAGAGGCGGATTGAAATTTTCATGATTTAAGTCCCGGGATTAGCCCATTGCTGACCCCACCCGTTATAGAGGTCATCTAGGAAAAGTTGCCATTCATTCACCGATCGAAATGAAGGATACGGTTGTGGACGCAAGAGCGTTTGGGCATCCCACACGATGTTAAATTGACCGTCGGCCGTGATCTGACCGATGCGTACCGTTTTCCAAGTGTGTTGGGTGTCGCCGTCAATGTACACCACCCCTTGCGGCGCGTTAAAGCTCTGATCGTGCATCGCTAATCGCACCCGACCCACATCCCACGAGTCCACCTCTGTTACCGCTTGCGCCCATAAATACACCCCGAAATAACCCGCTTCTAACGGATCACCGACCACCCGATCCGCGCCGTAACGCGCCCGAAAGCGCTCCACAAAACGTTGATTTTCCGGACGATCCAAACTTTGGAAGTAATTCCAAGCGGCGTAATCTCCGATCATCGTGGAGGTGTCCATGCTTTGCAATTCGCCTTCCGCGATGCTAAACGAAATGGTGGGAATCCGTTCGGCGCTGATGCCTGCGGCGCGCAATTCTTGGAAAAAGGCGATGTTGCTATCCCCGTTGATCGTGTTGAGGATCACATCGGGGCGCTTCGCCTGAATGTCTTGGATAATATCGCTCACTTCGGTGCTACCCAACAACACATATTCCTCACCGACCACCTCACCCCGTAGCGCGGTGAGTTGATCGCGGATAATCGCGTTCGCGGTGCGTGGAAATACGTAATCAGATCCCACCAGATAGAAGCGTGTCCCTAGGTTATCTAAAGCCCATTTGACCGCCGGAATGATCTGCTGATTCGGCGCGGCCCCGGTGTAGATGATGTTCGGAGAGGTCTCTAAGCCCTCATACTGCACCGGGTAAATCAACAGATGATTGTGGCGCTCAAACACTGGCCGCACCGTTTTACGACAGGCCGAAGTCCAACAACCAAAGATCACATTGACCTGTTCGTCTAAGATCAAACGTTCGGCCTCGGTAGCGAATACCTGCCAATCCGAACGCCCGTCCACGATGATCGGTTCAATGGGATGTCCCATAATCCCGCCGGCCGCGTTGATCTCTTCCACCGCCAACAACACAGCATCGACGACGGGGGCCTCACTAATGGCCATCGTGCCGCTTAGGGAATGCAAAATGCCGATTTTGATCGGCTCAGGGGTATCCAAACGGCTGTAGATGAATGCTCCAGCCCCGATGATGACGACAATGCCAAGGAGTCCTGTAATCCAACGTAACATAGCAACATCCATTGTGTAAGGGGATGATTTTACAGATTATAACAAGATAACGGAAATAAAAAAAGAATTACAATTTTGGGGCGAGGTAATCGTTTCAAAAAGCATCAACGGTAAAATTGTAACAATTGTTACGTCTTTCTGCGGAGATGTGCTGAAACGATGACTCTGTAGGTACAGAAAAATTTCTTGCATCCAACCTCACCCAATCATGAAGCAGGGAATTGGCCCGTGTGGGATTAGGAGGTGTGTCTCCATGAGTGGGGGTATTTTTCTGAGATGACTTCTGTTTGAGGCGTTAAGCGATGGTAAGCTTAAAGCGCCGCTTTCACAGGGTTAAATCGATCGCGGATGTGGCTAGATCAGGCGCTTGATAGGGTCAGTTTCGAAACTCGATTGCAAAACCCGATTTTAACCGACTTTTGTGGCAGATCACAGGGATCGGCTTGAGGCTAGGTGAGCCTGTCGAAACTCCCTGCGAGACTCATGACGATGATCGACTTGCGAAACTCAGGGACTTGTGTTATGATTTTTTCAAGTCGTCAAGATAAAGTGGCGGTCAAAAAGGCGGCTAAATGCGTTTAAAATGGTATGAGGGGTCAAAACATCTATCCCTTTTGCTAATTTGGTGAGCGATTTCACTCACCATGGCCCGTTTGAGGGTACTGAAACATCGAACGCGCAGGCTGTTACCGCACTCGTATGTCATTTCACTCACCATGGCCCGTTTGAGGGTACTGAAACTTTTTGCCACAATCTTTGAACGTGTTCGTAAGTATAATTTCACTCACCATGGCCCGTTTGAGGGTACTGAAACAGAGATGGGTTTCGTGTCTGAATATTCGAGTGTATGATTTCACTCACCATGGCCCGTTTGAGGGTACTGAAACTTCTGGTCTACCAGTATTGCGTCGTAAATTTCTGATTTCACTCACCATGGCCCGTTTGAGGGTACTGAAACTCGCACTCCAGTTGTCAGGAGTGCGATCTAATGTTGGATTTCACTCACCATGGCCCGTTTGAGGGTACTGAAACTTGCGCGGTAAAACGATCGTATGTGCCTGTCCCTGTATTTCACTCACCATGGCCCGTTTGAGGGTACTGAAACAATTAGAGTGCTTATAGACGAAGACATTGACCTTATTTCACTCACCATGGCCCGTTTGAGGGTACTGAAACTCCAGTATTATCCGTAAGGCGTTGCAAATACCCAAATTTCACTCACCATGGCCCGTTTGAGGGTACTGAAACCCTTTATGGGCAGGCGTTTTGGCCGGCGGGGAAACCATTTCACTCACCATGGCCCGTTTGAGGGTACTGAAACAGACGATTCGTTTTGGGTCTTTCCGTTCACCGATAATTTCACTCACCATGGCCCGTTTGAGGGTACTGAAACGTGTTTGTGGGGTTGACAATGGTTACTGCGTTGCATTTCACTCACCATGGCCCGTTTGAGGGTACTGAAACTTCGTGCTGGAGCGATGTGAAGATGGACGCATCGCATTTCACTCACCATGGCCCGTTTGAGGGTACTGAAACCAACATTGCGCTTATCCCTATTCGTTTTCGCGCCATTTCACTCACCATGGCCCGTTTGAGGGTACTGAAACTAAAATCCATCGCTACCCTTCAGCAAACTAAAACCAATTTCACTCACCATGGCCCGTTTGAGGGTACTGAAACATAGGCAGGCGGGAAAAACGTCACATTCGTTCCTAGATTTCACTCACCATGGCCCGTTTGAGGGTACTGAAAACTATGAGGGGATCTGACAAACGGTTTTCTTGTCTGCTGTTTCACTCACCATGACCCTGATCTAGACCGCAAAGCACAAGCGGATTGGAGGGGGTGTTTGGGCAACGTTGGAAATCTGAAACGGTGCATTCGGTCATTAAATGCTTGCTTGCTGATGTCATTCGTTCCCGCTTGTGGCAGCTTCGACAATGCGAACCGATGCTCAAAACACTTGCCTACAACCTGCACTGTTACCTACTTCTTTGTTACCACTGAGCAAAATTACCCTGATTTTTGAGGTTTTGGGAACTTAATGAACCCAAGACAGCGGCTAAAAAAGTGGAGCGGTTGATCTGATTCTGCTAAGGTTAAACTCGGTTATAATGCGTTTTTCCGTTGATGAAAGGGACTTCTGTTCCATGCGTGATCTGTTTTTAATCGATCCGAGTGTCACCTTTTTAAATCATGGTTCATTCGGCGCTTGCCCCGCAGAGGTGTTCGCGGTCTATCAAGATTGGCAACGTCAATTAGAATGGCAACCGGTAGAATTTATCGCCCGTCGTTCTGAAAGTTTGTTGGGAGAAGCGCGAGAAGCGATCGGCGCTTATCTCTGTACCGATCCGGCGAATCTGATCTTTGTGCCGAATGCGACGCACGGAGTCAATGTGGTAGCGCGTTCGCTCCAATTACAAGCCGGCGATCAGATCCTCACCACCGATCACGAATACGGCGCATGTGAGTACACTTGGACGTTTACCGCCCAACGAGTCGGCGCGGAGATCGTGCGTCAACACATCCCGTTACCGTTGCCTGATCCGGCCGAATTTGTCGAATTATTTTGGAGCAAAGTCACCCCACGCACGCGGGTGATCTTCATCAGTCACATCACGTCTGTCACCGCGTTAATCTTCCCGATCGCTGAAATTTGCGCCCGCGCCCGCGCTAGGGGGATCATCACCGTGATCGACGGCGCGCATGTCCCCGGACATCTCCCATTGAACTTGGATGAATTAGGCGCGGATTTTTACACCGGAAACTTTCACAAATGGTTATGTGCGCCTAAGGGGGCGGCGTTTCTGTATGTTGCCCCGCAATATCAAGCGATCACACATCCGTTAGTGATCAGTTGGGGGTATGGATCACACACCTCCGGCCTCTTTTTGAACTATTCCGAAAGTGAACCGTTTATGCGCCGCGCTCAAATTCAAGGCACACAAGACCTCGCCGCCTATTTGAGTGTACCGGCCGCGATCGCCTTTCAAACCAAACACGCTTGGCCCGAGATCCGCGCCCGCTGTCATGCGTTAGCGGTTGAATCACAAACTGCGATCGATCAATTGACCGGACTCGCACCGATCGCGCCTCCGTCCGCTTTTGGACAGATGATCGCGATCCGCTTGCCCGCCTCGGTTGACCCGATCGATCTCAAAGCGCGTTTATATGACGAATACCGGATTGAGATCCCGATCACGGGATGGAACGGCCTTCACTTGATCCGACCGTCGTATCAGGCGTATAACACCCATGACGATTTAACGCGATTGCTTACCGCGCTCACCGTTCTATTGCAGTAGATTACAGGCTGGATGTTACTTTTGGGTCATGTCAAACGCGAGATGACGCGCTACGCTAAATAGGTTAAAATTAACACTATCATTTTACAGAGGATTTTTCGATGCCGAACGACATCATACAAGTCAAATATGATGAACTTGAGAACATCGCCAAGATGTTCCAAGCGGAACAGGAACGGATTCAAGAAGTCCGGCAGTCGGTGAAAAGCAAAGCAGAAGAACTCCGTCATGGTTGGATCGGGATGGGGTCGGATGCGTTTTTTGAAGAATTAGAAGGGGAAGTATTACCACGAGTCAACCGTTTGATCGATGCTTTAGGGAGTTCGAGTCAAGCGGTGTATCAGATCATTGAAGTCATGCAGGCGGCGGAGCAAGAGGCCAGCGGTCAATTTAACAATGGTGGCCCCGGCATGTTCCCCGGTGGGGGGATGTCTGGTCCCGGCGGCGCGATGCCCGGCGGTTTTAACAGCGGCGGGAACGATGGCCCGAACATGAATAGCCCGTATCGGCGCAATATCCCCGGCACGAATGGCTCTGTGCCGTTGTTTGTGGCAGACATCACCGATCCGAATTTTAACATGGATCAATTTGTGCGTGACATCAACCCTGATGGCCGTCCGATCGTGGTCACGGTTCATGGTTACGGCGCGCATGATGGATCGGTCAGCGCTGGCGGTGGGTATGAGATGAGCGCGCAATGGTACGAACAGACCTACGGCCATTTACCCGCCGATCAACGCCCAATCCTAATCGGTTATGCGTGGGATGCGACGGGCGGCCCCGGTGAAGGGGTTCGCGAAATGATCGGCAGTCGTCTTGACTTTGATTCGTCTAATAATGTCGGATTGGACGATCATTACGCCCGTGCCAACCATAACTCATTACATGCGGGCAATCGATTTGCTGAAATGGTCGAATCGATCAACTATCATCATCCAGAAGCGAATGTGAACGTGGTCGCTCATAGCCTTGGCAATCGCGTGGTGATGGAAGGCATCGCGAGCGGTGATTTGCAGATCAACAGTTACTTAGCCGTGCAAGCAGCGGTCGATCTGCATCAAGTGGATCAAGGCGGCCGCTATCAAGATGTGTTAAACCCCCGTGAGGTGTATAACATGGGTGCGACTTATTCACCCTATGACCTTGCGCTAGAAACCCACGAAGTGTTCCGCAATTCAGATGCGGTGGGACAACACGCGGATCGTTTAGCCGATCGGCGTGAGATCCGCGTCTACGATTTCGGTCAAAATCCGCAATGGAACGAGAATCACTATAACTATCACGATGTGACAGTCGAAAACGGTCAAGTACAAGGCGGCGATGTGATGAACACGATCCGGGACTTCTTTGGCCCCGATGGTCGCGGTTTCAGATAGAGGGTAAACCATGGACGGAAAAATTATCTATACCAGTTACGGCGACTTACACATCTACAACATCGACACCCAAGAGGAACAGGTCTTACGCGGTTTGCAACGTGTGGGCGCTCCGGCTTGGCGTTCGGATGGCCGGTGGATCGCTTATGGCAAAGAACAGATCTTTGGGATCGATACCCACGGCGGCACACTCTACCCGATCACCCAAGCGGATAAACGCTACTATTATCCCGCATGGCATCCCACCCAACCGCTGATCGCTTATGGCGTGCAAGAACCCGGCGCAAATGATGCGATCTATGTGCAGAACATCGCCGAAAATCAGACGTGGCAGATCCCACTCCCCTACGAGTCGGTGTTACAGCCCGCGTGGAGTCCGGATGGTGAGTGGTTAGCGTTTGTCGGTGTTCGCAACGGACACAAACACATCTATCGGCTCAACGCGGCCTGCATCGGTGAGGACAATTGCGCCGATCAAGTGGAGTTGTTGGTCAACGATGGGCGTTTTAACTATTCACCCGCGTGGAGTCCGGATGGCCGATATCTCGCTTATGAGAGCTATCGTAGCACCGAACATTGGGCGATCATGCTGTTGAATCTTGAAGATCGCACGCAAATTCAGATCAGCCCGAATGGGGTAGACGATCATCATCCCTCATGGTCAGCGGATGGGCAGTTTCTGGCGGTGGAGCGTCAAAATTTAGATGGCCCCGGCGCGGAAGTGTTTATCATTGACCTCAAAGGCGAAGTGATCAAGCGGATTTCGATGTTCGGCGGTCGTGAGCCGGATTGGGTGACCAATAAAGCCTAAACAGATCAGGGCGCGGGCCGATCAAGCCCGCGCCCTACTTTTAGGACGCTTACATATTCTTGAATTTTTCGGTTTCGTCCGATTTTGGCATGATCACCAAGAGGACGATATAAACCAAGAGGCCCGGCCCGCCCATGAGGGCAAACACGATAAACAGTAACCGTACAATGGTCACATCAATGTTAAAATAGTTTGCTAATCCACCGCAAACCCCAAATAAGACACTGTTTTCTGATGAACGTTGAAGTTTTTTATCCATGTGCTGTGATCTCCTTCATCTATCATGGGTAGTTGATCCCATTTTATACGCAATTGTCGGTTTACACTCACCTTTTTCTCATCCATTGGCGGACAATTTTTCCCCATTTCTTACGTTAGCGCGTTATAGTCGCAAGAAACCCGCCTCATACACAAGGAGAATGCTGAATGGCTTTTGAATTACCTCCCCTTCCGTATGCATCGAATGCGCTTGAACCCTTCATCGATCAACAAACGATGGAAATTCATCATGGCAAGCATCACAATGCGTATGTCACGAATTTAAATGCGGCGATCGAAAAACACCCCGACTTGGCCAATCACGCCTTAGAGGATCTCTTGGCGGATGATCTGGCGGCCGTGCCGGATGACATCAAGACCGCTGTCCGTAATAACGGTGGTGGTCATCACAATCATTCGCTGTTTTGGACGATCCTCAAGGTCAACGAAAACGGCCAACCGATCGGCTCTGTGGCCGAAGAGATCACCAAGAAATTCGGCAGCTATGACAACTTCAAGGCCGAGTTCAAAAAGGCCGCAACCGGCCGTTTTGGCTCTGGTTGGGCGTGGTTAGTGGCCGATCGCGATGGCGCGGTCAGCATCACCAGCACCGCCAATCAAGACTCGCCGATCATGAGCGGCTATACCCCGCTGTTAGGCTTGGATGTGTGGGAACACGCCTATTATCTCAAGTATCAGAACCGTCGTCCGGATTATGTGGATGCGTTCTTTAACCTGATCAACTGGGATGAAGTCGAACGTCGTTACCACGCGATCGGCGGTTAACAGATCCTTACAGGGCGAACCGATGTGTTCGCCCTCACCCCTCAATTCAGGGTGTTCCCCACCGAGATCGTGAACTGAATGATGATTTGTCCGATCGATTCGCGAGAATCAGGTACAATCTAATCAGGATCATCCGAACACACAGGAGCGCCACCGATGGATCGTGTATTTGTATCATACTCCCGCCGTGATAAGGCCTTCACCGAACGTATCGCACGCGATCTAAGTGACGCAGGCTTGGATGTCTGGGTCGATTTTCGTCAAATCCAAGGCGGTGAACGCTGGCAAGAGGAGATCTATCGCGGGATCGAACGCTGTGAGATTTTGATCGCCTGTTTGTCACCCGACTCGGTGAAAAGCGTGTGGTGTGGTAAAGAGATCCTCGCAGCCCGCGACCTTGGCAAGGTGATTTTGCCGATCATGGTTCGCGAGTCGCTCTCCGATCTCCGAGTCAGCGAGTCGCTCGCATGGCTCACCGATATTCATTTCATCAACTTCATCGATCGCTATGAACAGGCCTTCCCAGAGTTGTTAGAGGCCTTGCCGGGCAAACGTCGGATCGGCACGTATGACTTGTCCGATGTAGAACAGATCCCTAACCCGTTTAAAGGCTTAGAGGCCTTTCAACAAACCGATGCGGCCTTTTTCTTTGGACGCGAAACCATGATCCAACGCGCCCTCAATGGCTTGCGATCGCAACGCGGCGCACGTTTTCTGGGTGTGGTGGGTGCAAGTGGTAGTGGGAAAAGTTCCTTAGTGCGCGCCGGGGTGATCCCTCAATTGCGGACAGGTAAACTCCCCGGATCAGAGCAATGGGTGATCACGATCTTTACACCCGGCGCTGATCCCATTCAAGCTTTAGCGGATCGGATCGCACCTTTATTAGGGGAAGGTGGGCCAAGTTCCGCGGCGATCGCGTCAGAACTGCTGCAATTTGAGCGCCCGCTGAGTCAGTTTAGTGAGCAGATTTTAACGCAATTACCCGCCGAAGCGCGTTGGCTGCTGTTGATCGATCAATTTGAGGAAGTATTCACCCGAACGGGAGAGATTCAGCGCGGCGCATTCCTACAACACCTGTCCGATACCGCTAAGTTGGCGCAAGGCCGCACCGAGATCATCATCACCATGCGCGCTGACTTTTTTGATCGGATCGGCGCATATCCCCATTTAGCGGAGTTATTTGAACAAGACAACTTGTTGATCGTCACCGAGATGACTTCCAGTGACTTGTTACGCGCCATTACCGGCCCGGCACAAGCGGTCGGTTTGATCTACGAGGACGGATTAAGCGAACGGATCTTAGAGGATGTGCGTCGTCAACCCGGATCACTTCCCTTGTTACAATATGCGCTGACCGCGTTGTATCAAAAACGAGACGGACGCACACTTACCCACGCCGCTTATGATGCGATCGGCGGGGTCAAAGGCGCATTAGCCCAACAGGCCGAAATGGTCTATAACGCGCTCAATCCCACCCAACAAGACTTGATGCGCCGCTTGCTATTCCGGCTCATTGAGGTCAACGAAAAAGGAGAAGGCACACGGCGGCGCGTCGTGCGGGATGAACTGCAACTTCAAGGGATCATCCCCTCTGCGATCCAAGAATTGATCGACCTGATGACCGATGCCCGCTTGTTGGTGACGAGTCGTGAGATCAAACCGAACGCCGATCAAGCCCAAAACACGCTGATCGAGATCAGTCATGAGGCGTTGATCCGTGAATGGGAACGTTTCCGCAATTGGATCGCCTCCGATCTTGAAGATCTGCGTTACGGCAGCGAGTTGTTACAAGCGGCCAATGATTGGCAAGCGGCGAATGGTGATGCTGCTTATTTATTAACCGGAAGTCGCTTGTTACGTGCCGAAGCGTGGCTTCAGACCGCCGATGCCAACACCTTACAGCGTGAATTTATCGGATTGAGCATTGAGGAACGCGAAAAACGCGAAGTTTCTGAACGTCAACAAGCCGAGCGGGAATTGACCTTACAACGGATCTCGACTGAACGCTTACGGATCTTGACGGTGGTCTTATTGGCGGGTTTGGTGATCGCGATCGCGTTGACCGGAGTCGCGTTGACCGCTAACAGTCGGGCCGAAGAAAACGCCGCCCGCGAACGTCAAGCCGCGATCCTCGCTGAACAAAGTGCGGCCGAAGCCCGCAGTTTTGCCTTGTCTGCCAGTGCCGAACGCGCCTTGAGTGACGGTGAAAATGACCTCGCGCTCTCGTTAGCTGTGGAAGCCGCCCGGGTGATCGCCAGTCCACCCCCTCAAACCCGTTTAACGCTTTCGACAATCGCTTATGCACTTGGGACGCGCCGCGTCTTTACGGGACAAAATACCACGATCAACAACGTGCAGTTGCTGAATGATGGTCTTTCGGCGATCTCTGGGGGCGCGGATGGATCGATAGTGCGTTGGACATTGGCCGACGGCCAGATCGTACAACGCTATGCCGGACACCCCCGCCGTGTGAGTGCCTTGACCGTGAGTCCCAATGGTTTGATGATGTTGTCGGGTTCTAATGATGGGAACTTGATCTTATGGGATGTCACCACTGGTAACGAGATCCGCCGCTTTAGTCAACAAGGCACGATCAACGCGATTGTGTTCAACCCCACCGGATCGCGTGCGATCACCGCTTCTGGAGACGGCACGATCTACCTGTGGAATGTGAACACCGGGACGTTGATCCGCGAATTTATCGGACATGAGGACAATGTAACCAGCTTGGCCTTGAGTCCGATCAATTCAGATGTGTTGATTTCGGCCGGTTGGGATAACACGATCCGCTTATGGAATGTGCGCGACGGTCAATTACGCGCCATGATCCGCACCGAGTCCGCGGTCTTAAGCCTCGCGATCGCACCCGATGGGCGTTCATTTGTGATCGGGTTGCGTCACCTGATCAGCGATACAGTCACCTTTAGCCCCTTGCGTTTGTACACCTTAGAGTCTCTGATCATTGAGGGGAAAACCACCTTTGAAGAAGCGCCGATCTTGCCCGGGTTTGCCTTAGATGCCAACACCCACACCGATGATGTGTCGGTGGTTGCCTATAACCCGAACGGGACTCAATTTGCTTCTGGTGGAGCGGACGGCCTGTTGATCTTATGGGATGCGGTCAGCTTACAGCCGCTTAATATCTTTAGCGATCATGGGAACAATCTACGGAGTGGCGCGATTCGGGCGTTGCAATTTGCACCTCATGGCCGACAGATGCTCTCCGGTTCTAGCGATCAGACCTTGCGCTTATGGGATGTGGAGCGGGCCGAAGTGATCCGCGATTTTATCGGTCATACGGAACGCGGAGTGGTGGCGGTGTTTGGCACTGGCGATCGCACGGTCTTATCCGGGGGGTATGACGGCACATTACGCTTATGGGATGTGCAGACCGGCCGCACGATCCGCGAATATGTCGGACATGAGCAACGGGTGTTCACGGTGGATATGAGTGATGATGGCCGTTTCGCCATTTCGGGCGGTGAAGATGAAACTTTGCGCGTCTGGGATGTGATCAGCGGGGATCAACTGGCTGAATTGAATCCCGAAGCGGGGATCATCACTATGGCGCGCTTTTTGCCCAACAGCACGGAATTTGTGTTCGGGAGTGAGGCGGGGGTACTTGCCTTATGGGATGCCGCCACGGGTTCACCAATCCGCCCATTTTTAACCCCTAGTGGCATCGGCACGATCGAGGCGATCGCAATCAGCAGCGACGGCACGCGCTTACTCTCTGGGGGGAGCGATCAACGGGTCTCACTATGGGACATCACCACCGGCCAATTGATCCGACAATTTAGCGGTCACGCTTCTACTGTCACCGCAGTTGCCTTTAGCCAAGATGCGACGCGCTTTGCCTCTGGCGCACAAAACGGCCGCTTGATCTTGTGGACGGATGACGGCACACGCTTAACCGATTTGGAAGGCCATGACCGCGTTGTGATCGGGGTGCAATTTAGTCCCGATGGCAATAGCCTACTTTCCGCGGCATTTGATTACACCATTCGCCTATGGGACATCGAGTCGGCCTTTGAAGTCCGTCGTTATGAGTTAGATCCACGTTCATTGATCAACCTGCAAAGTTTAGAGTTTAGCGCCAACGGTCAAGTGATCTTGACTGGATTAACCGATAGCACGATCCGCTTATGGCGGTTGATTGCGACAGTGGATGAGTTGTTGGTCTGGTCATTCCGCAATCGTTACATCGCACCCTTAAGTTGTACGCAACGTGATCAATTCCGACTTGATCCCTGTGACGCGGCGGGCAATGCTCCCGAAGCTGCGCCATTCCAGTTCCCTGAAGAAACCCCCTTACCGCCGAGTCTATTGGAATTAGAAGCGGGCATGGACGTGATCGTGAATGTCACCCACGGCGAACGGCTACGGTTACGGAGCGCGCCCGGACTTAACGCCTTTGAGATCGTGCGGGCGGTGAATGTGCCGGCCCGACAAGAGAACAACACCCGCTTGCTCTTGTTAGAGGGGCCGGTGATGGTTGATGGGTTGCGTTGGTGGCGGGTCGATAGCCCCGATGGGATCGGTTGGGTAGCGGAATACCTCACGGTTGAAGCGACCGATCCGGCCGAAAACTTACAATTGCTGGTGCCGATCATCGCCTTAGAGTCGTTAGCGGATTAGGATTGCATGTCGTGGAGGGTATGCGCGATCATGCTCTCCCCTAAATTAATCTGAAGAAATGCCTTTAGATCCTTTACACCGATCTTTTGTTGGCCGTTAAGCACATGGTACAATGCCCGCGTGATCGTTCTAATTTAGTTGAGGATAAGCGCGTGTTTAGCCGATTCACCCGCTCACAACGTTATATTACGGTGGTGTCTGGGTTGCCGCGTTCCGGCACTTCCTTGATGATGCAGATCCTCGCCGCCGGAGGAATGCCGATCCTCACCGATGAACATCGCCCCGCCGATCGCAATAACCCGCGTGGTTATTACGAATTTGAACGAGTCAAGCGCTTACATAAAGGCGATACCGCTTGGATTCGGGACGCACAAGGCAAAGCGGTTAAGGTGATCTCCGCGCTATTGATCCACTTGCCACGCGATTACGCTTACCGGGTGATCTTTATGCGCCGCGATCTTGATGAGATCCTCAACTCACAACAAACCATGTTAACCCACTTGGGCAAAGACTCCACCCCATTTGACCGGGCCAAATTCCGAGCCGAATACGAGTCCCACTTGGCTCACCTTGATCAATGGCGTGCCGATCAACCTCATTTACGGGTGATCGATCTCGCTTATGCGGACTTGATCGCCCAACCTGCGCCTCATCTGACCGCCTTAAATCAGTTCTTGGACGATCAATTGAACTTGGCCGCCATGCACAGCGCCATTGATCCCACCCTCTATCGTCAACGTAAACCGTAGCGCTCTAATTGATAGGTTAAGGTGATCCCACGCTTCGATTCTTCACGGATCACCCACCCGTCCGCTTGCAACTGCTCTAAAACCGTGGCGATCGGGGTGTTGATGCGCTTTGTCCCCGCATCGGTCGTCAGATCGGCGAAAAATGCGCCTTGATTGCCTTTCAGCGTCGCTTGTTCGCTCACCGAAACAGAGGAAGGCGTTGGTTGCGCTTGAACGGGACTCACTGGCGGCGCGGTGACTTCGGCCGGTGTCGATCGGGACTCGGTTTTCAAGCGCTCAAAGTAGTAATGGGTGTTATCGGTATAGACATACGTCCACCCTTCTTGCGTGATCGGCCGCACGATCAGATCGGCACTCATGCCAGAATGATTCCCCTCGCGTTTTTCGGTTTGTGTGGCAAGACCGCTCCCATAAGTTTCGATGATCCAATCCACTAGGACAAAACCGCGCTCCGCGAGATAATCATGGGTTTCTCCAGTCGCTTGTACTGTCACCCGCCGATAGAGAAAATCCGGTTTCATCTTGTCCGGTTGATCCGGTTTCACCACATCCTCGATCAAGCCGTAAGCGGTGATCGGATTGCGGTGACGTTGGAAATAGTATGCACCGTCATGCTCCGCGATCAACATCCACCCTTGCCCGCTGAAAAAATCGGGGATCGGTCGGTTTTTATCGTGTGAGGGGAACTCTTTTTCTTGATT
Organism: Anaerolineae bacterium; assembly: GCA_025454525.1. Taxonomy (GTDB): domain Bacteria; phylum Chloroflexota; class Anaerolineae; order Aggregatilineales; family Phototrophicaceae; genus JALOOG01. The sequence goes on from JALOOG010000037.1 coordinate 25,998, forward strand.
CGTGCCACGATAAGCGTATTCCAAAACCCGCCACATACCTTTTTCCGCGATAACTCGGCAATAATCGAATTGTTTATCCAAGCGATCGTGCTGACCGGGCAGTACAATCGCTTTAGGCAGATCGCGTGAGCGTTGAAAGTAATGGTGACGTTTGGCCTCGCCGATGTATTCCCAACCTTCACTTTCAAACACCTTGATCATCCTCGCCGCTTCACCAAAGTGAAAATAGCGGGTTTCTTTCCATTGTCCAGTCTGATGATAAAAAGTGAGATCCCAAGAGGAATTTTCGTGATAACCCAAGTCTTGGGGAGGTTCGATCCCTCTATCTAGCCCGCTCATCCACACCATCAGATAATCGCGATCCGGCTGCATTTGATCCACTTGATCGGGTTGGACGATCACATGATCATATACGGCACGCTGAAAGTAATGGCGGCCGTCTTGTTCACCCAGATAGTGCCAATCTTCTTCGGTTTCTAACGCTGTTCGCACTTCGGCAAAGTTGGGGGTGCGAAAGTTTCGGGTTTCGCTCCGACGGGCCTCCAAGCCGTAATAGGTCAAGCGCCAGTAAATATCGGGGGCGACGGCTTGTTCCGGGGACAGTTTCGGCGTTTCCACCATGCAATAATCATAATCAGGACGTAGGTTGGCCGCAGTGATCGGTAAAGTGATCGGATCAGTCATGAATGGGTTTCCTATCATTACAATAGAATGATTATAATTCTATGGGGGATATTTGAGGCTTAAAGTTTTATCGGAGATCAAAACGTCCACCACAGCTTTGATCTGTGGTGGACGCAAATAAAGTCAAAAAGGAGTTATTTAGTGGCGCGGTTGACGATCGATGCTTCAACGCATTTTGCGCCATTGGTGCCGACGATCGTACCATGACGCACACCAGCCGGAATATCAGCGCGGTCGCCGGAGCGGAGTTTATAACGTTCGTTGGTGTCTGGGAGATGAAGTTCGACGCTGCCGTCAATGACATAGAGGACTTTATGATAACCATGGGAACGCACCCCGTAACGACTATTGGGCATGTTCGACCACATATACGGACGGAGGCTCTCTTGTTGCATTTTCCGCAAGATATTCTCCACCGAAGGATGTTGCGCGCCCGCCCAACGAGTGACGCGGACTGCCGATTGTACAATTGCCATAGTTTTTTCCCGATAACCTTACGATTGATCGCCGATTCACCTACGCTTAACCTACGGTTCGGCAACGAAGCGGCATTCTAACGCACCCGGAAATTCTATGCTAGGGCGATGCGCGCCTTGCTTGATAAAAGTTACGTTTTTTCGCGGAGATGTTTCAAGATTCATACCAAGATTTTACAATTTAGCACAAATTTTTTACATGATCTCGCCTAAGTTTAACCTTAAGCGTTTAACCTAACGGGTGACAAGTCGGATCTAACTTTCACGACTCTTAAGGAATCCTTAGCGCCTCTAATTCCGCTTTAATATCTGCTAAGTATTGCGCGGCGTTTGTGGCATGTTCACCGTTGGGCGCAAGTTGTAAATAACGCTCAAAATCTGGCAGCGCCCGCTCCCGATCCACTAAAGTGGTGTAATACAGTACCCCGCGGTAATAATAAGCCAGCGCATCATGTGGGGCGATCCCGATCGCATGATCATAATCGGCCAAGACTCGATCCCATTCATATAACAGCAAACGGATCTGACCGCGTTGTACATATAAATGTGCTAGGCTCACCGCGTCCAGTGATTGGCGTTGGGCCAAGCCGATCGCGGTATCCAGATCGCCGATCGCCGCGTCAAACTCAAAATTCAGGGCATACAGTTGGGCGCGGGTGACATAATACGGGATGTGTTCCGGTGCGGCCGCGATCAACCGATCCAACTCTAAGAAGCCTAATTCAGCCCGCCCGGTTTGCAAGTAGATCCATGCCAGATTGATCCGGGCGGCTGGCGTATTCAAGGGCGTAAATGCCATTTCAGCCGCATTCAGATCCCCGCGTTGCAACGCGCACACCCCTTGATAAAACGGGAGCATCACCCGATCACATTGGCCAGCGGCATAGCGGATCACACTCGCGAGATCTGCATTCCCCTGTCCGTCATTGGCACGCAATATCGGGGAGAAGGCGATGGAATGCGTCTCATTGACACGGATCAACGGTTGATTCAACCAACCACCGCTCCATAAGTGGAGCATGGCCTCTTCTGGCGTATCGACTCGGATCAAAGTGATCTGTTGATCGGCTGCCCAATCGCGCCAGTATGCAAATAGTTCAGGGTCAGTTGTCCACACCGTGATCGGTGTGAGCAGTACGATCCACGCGATCAAACTTGCGATCATTGACCCATGGCCGTTAACACCACCAAGTTACTGTGCTTGAGGAAGGCTTGATCGTGTAGCATCACTTTAAATTGTGGCAATTCGGCTAAAAATTCGATCATTTTCGCGGCGGTCATCGGTGCAAAGTGGACTCCCTGCTCATTCGCCGCTTGTTTGGTGATGTCCCCATAGTGGATCACAGCCACTGCTCCCGGTTTTAACACGCGGGCGATCTCATGCAGATATTCGCGGATTCCATCCGGTTCAATATGCACAAACGCATCAAACGTGAGCAGATAATCAACGCTGTGATCGGCGATCGCGTGTAGATCGTGCGCTTTCGGCTGATAAAAGGTGAATTTTGACGCATGATCGGGAAACCGGTGTTGCAGATACTCAAAAAAGTCAGACACAATATCGACTAGGATGATCTGTTTAGCGTTTAACAGGTAGCGCGTCCACCGTCCACCCCCCGGACCGATCTCCAATACCACCGAGTTTGAAGTGACATACGGCCGGATATATCGCTGAATCAGCGCATACAATTCGGGATAAAACGGTGCTTTGGGCTTAAAAGCGCGATGCAACAGACGACGCAAGGAACGCGGTTGTAACAAGGCGGCCGCCATTGCTTCCGGCATCCACACACGGATAAAGTACGGGAATACCGCACGCGGATCGGGATCGCCCCATTGGGAGCCGTAGTAGGGGAGATGAAAGTTATCAAAATCGCGTAACTGGGTGGCCCATTCTTGTTTGTTCCATTCAACCGAAGGCATAGCGCTGATCTCCTAGACGAAAACAGCGATTTTAAAGATCTGAGAGGCAAAGTGCTAGGGGAGAGTCAAAACAGGGCGTAAAATACGCCCTGCTTAAGCTTGATTTTCCAGATTGCTCACCGTGGTCATACAGTGTTCACAGCGCCATAAGTTCACCTTATCGATCCCGGTGATCTTGGCGACGCGCTCTGGATAACGTTGCTCCCCGATCCATGTAAACGCGCTGTAATGCCCACACGTTGGGCATTGCGTGGCCAATTGCAGGTCAGGTTGAGGTTGGATTTTAGTCAAGAGTTTCATGATGTCCGCCTGTTTTCGATAACTGACACGTAGTATACGTTTCTAGTGCCGATTTTGTTCCCCCTAATCCTCAGGGGTTTGCTGTCACCCCCTTATTATAAGACAAGTTAGGGTCAAGCGTTGTCTAAAGAGTGCAATGATTGGGTTATGATTTTCCAACGATTGCCCTACGCTATCGATTGATAATGTTGTAAAAGGGATTACTTGCGTAAACGTGCTAAATATGTTTAAATATCAAAAAATCATCCGGTGATGGAAACCCGTTTATGACTCTGATGACTGATCCTGAAGAACGTTATAAACTCGCTCATGCAATTGGCTATGTAGATCCCAAAAAGGCCAGTTGTGTCTATGATCTGCAAACGCGCATCGGCATTGTGACTTATTTCGGACGGTTAACCCCAGAGACGACCGTCACCGTCTATAGTTGGATCGCCAAGGCCTTTGTGGGATTAGGGGTGGATCAGATGCTTGGCGGGATCTTTGATTTTCGCCTTGTCACTCAATTTGACACCGCCAACCTTAGCACCGTGCAGCGTACCAGCGGCAAACTTAACACCAATTTTGATTTTAGCGCTGTCCCCACCGCGATGATCGTGTCTAATCCCTACCAAGAGCAGTTTTTACGAGTTTCAATGAAGATCACACCCCAAGAACAACGCAAGCGGATCGTTAAAACTGAAGACGAAGCCTTGGCCTTTATCCTATCCTTTCGCAATTCATCGGAGGAAACCAGTGATGTCCGATTACCGTGAAGCAGTTAAAGTGGCATTAGATGACCTGTTATTAAAGATCCCCAACGTCGTAGGGGGCAAAGCCTTCGGGTATCCTGCCTACAAAGTGGCGGGCAAGATGTTCGCGTTTGTCGGTGGAAAAGGGATCGCCTTCAAACTCCCCCGTTCACGAGTCGAAGCGCTCTTAGCCGAACACCCGATCTTACATCCATTTGAACCCACCGAAGGCACGGTCTGGAAAGAATGGATTTCGTTAGACTTAGACGATCCCGCCGATTATGCCGATTACCTCTATCTGTTAGAGGAAGCGATCGCTTACGTGGCCGGGTAAAACCCCTAATCGATCACACCGCGCTCAAATGCGGTGTGATACGACGGACTCTCGGACTCGTTCGCTGTCCCGTAATCGATCGTTGCGCCATATTGTGACGGCAAAAATACCCGATCAGCGGTATCCGAGACAAAATACACCCGCACCCAGATCCCGCAATCCAACAGCGCGTTATAATGCAGCGACTCGCCCGCCATAACCCGCCGCCGATCCAAAATGACGCGGGTATCCGCCTGCACGATCAACGCATCCCCGTCCGATGTGGCGCGATCTTCACTAAACACGGGTAACACCGTCTGACACGGACTCATCATGATCGGCGGATCGATCAAGGCCGCGCCGCGTTCAATCAACGGGATCGGCGCGCCGATCTGATTATCCCCCGTGTAAAGCGGGATCGGTTGTTCTGGGTGAGCGCTCAACTCCGGTGGCACATAGGTCAACGGATTCATCTTGCCGGTGCGAGTCCGATCGTAATCGATCAAGCGCACCCGTTCGCGGTCAATGCCCCGACCATTGATGATCACTTGATCACCCTCCACGCGGATCGGTTCAATCTGAAACGTGGGCAAAATGGACGTTTGCACCCCGGTGAGATAGCGCATCCCAAAACGAAACCCCCATCCGCTACTGGTGAGCAGGGCGTTACGATATTTTTGTTGGCTGTTATGAATCAAGATCAAGGTACCAGGGGTGTCTACGCTAAGCGAGGGGATCGCGAATAAACGTTGCCATTGGACGCGCTGCATCTCCCATGCGCTGATAAAATCCGCGCCAACTTGGACTTGACGCACGACTCCGGTGCTGATCAACACCACCGCGATCACGGTTGCGACGATCATCGCGCCCCGTCGCCAAAATAACGGTAACGCGATCAACATCAGCACCACGCCAAAGATCGGGATCTGGGTATCACGCGAGTCCACATTCCCGATAAACAGCATCGGAAAACCGCGAAATAGATGCGGCAATACCCCCGCGATAAAGATCATCAGGCCCGCCGCGATCAACATCCCCCCACGCCGCCGATCGATCATCGTTAACGACGGTGTATTGCGCCATACCACGCCGATCGCGATCGCGATGACGATCGCGGTTATCCATGGCAAGGCCCCGATCGGCGCGCCTAATGAGAGCCATTCGCGATGCTCAATCGTGGTGATTGCGATCGAGCCGACAGTCATCTGTTGCAATGTGCCGAAGATCCCGCCGAATAGATCCGGCGGTAACATCAGCGATCGGGTGGTACGCTCCGCCGCATCCACACTTAACCCGATAAAGCGCCACACACTATAAGCGCCCAACACCCCATACCACCCGATCACCGCCGGCCAAAACCGCCTCCCGAACGGACTCCGCCCCACATACCACACGATCGCCGGACACAAGCCATAGACCAATAACGCGCTCTCCTTGGTGAACAGGGATAACAGCGTCAAACCGATCGCGGGCAGCATCCAACGGTGATTTTCGGTTTCGCCGAAGCGCACCCAACACCACATGATCGCCATGACCGCCAACTGATAATAGCGTCCGTGGATCATCATGATCGTGTAGCGAGACACATCCGACGGATACAACACATAGATCCCCGCGCCGATCAATGCCCAAAATACGGCCGCGTCCGGGATAACATAGCGCATGATCCGGCGCAACAGCTCAAAACAGAGCAACGCCTCCAACGCATGTAACAGGACGATTTGTGCGTACATGCCGTTCAAATTGCCGCCGGCAAGCTGATAGCTGAGTGTCGGGGTTAAAAATGCGAGGGGACGGGTGGTATCGATATTCCAAAATGTTCCGGTGGTCGCACGTTGGATCATCGCCCAATCATCACTGACTGGCCCGTAACGTCCGATCGTCCATGCCAAGGTAAAGATCGGCAATAAGACTAGGATGATCCGACAATAGGTGAGCAGAGCGCGCATTGACATCCAACTGTTCCTTAGGGTACTAAACGCGCCTAATCTTAGCACAATCGATCCGCTGTGATGAGTCTCCGTAAAAACGGTCTCTGGGGGGCTTTACCGCCTCCGGTTTTTTGACTATCATGAAGAAGTGACATTTCCATCTGGAGCGCAACCATGTTAAAGACAACTTTGCTAAAAATTACCATCGTCCTGTCATTATTGTTAAGTGTGATCATCACCATCGCGGCCACTAATGCCCCGCGTGATACCACCATCACCTCATTTTTCGTCACATGCGACTCGGTGACCTTTGCCTATACCAGCACTGCATCTGGTGGATTTGATGCTGCTGTGGTCACTGTAGAAAATATCAGCACCGCCACGCAATTGTATTTTGACAGCCAGACGTTTAGCCCATTTGGGGATAGTGGTACGATCATGTTTGATCCGCAACCGAGTGGATCGGTTATTCGTCTCACGGTTCAGACCGCAGCAACCGCGCTCGTCTCACAAGAATGCGGTGATGCAAAAGGCACGCCCACCGTGTTTCCGACTGTGACCGGCACCCCGCCACCCGTGAGCGGAGGGGATGACGGTCGTTTCTGTTTTGCCCCTGGTGAGGCCCCCGCCGCCCTGTATGCCCGCGGCGGTGGATTGGACATCTATCGCATCACGGGCAACAACGGTGAGCGCGTGATCAGCGTGAGCGCGGCCGACCTGACGGAATACCCTGCCCGTCCGGAAAGTCTGGTGACGATCGCCGTCGATAACAACATCGCGTTCTATAAGTTGACCACCGGCCTCTATCAGGTCAACGTGATCGATCCTGCCACGGGCAAGATCCACGTCTGCCAATTTGCAGGCATTCCCACCAATAGCGTGATCAAATACACCGTCCCCTAAGCCTTAAAATTGGGAGAGGATCACAACGATCCTCTCCCCGTTGACCCCCTATTGATTCGACTCAATCCCGA
>JALOOG010000141.1 GCA_025454525.1 Anaerolineae bacterium
TACACGCCCCGTTATTGAACTGACACACATCGGGGACTTGACATGATCAACAAGCTCAAGCATGATTTGAACAAGTGAATTATACTAAAATTATAGGGTATACAGAAAGTAAGCCAAATGCCGGAAGTACCATCGGAACGTAGATCAATATGGGTACAGATAAAATTAGAAGGAAGTTGGTTTGCGAATGACCAAGAATTTGACTTGCGATACGCTCTGGAAGATGAAGTCATCAACAGTGGAATCGGCACTAGCGAAGGCGCTGGTTCAGGTGGTGGTTGGATGGATTTTTCATTCATGGTTGACAACTTGGAAGCCGTTGAAGTTGCTCTGTCTTTTCTGTTGAACCTAATGAAGAAGTACCATGTGCCTTCCGAAGCATATCGCTTCGAGGTCTTCCGGAGTTTCGATACGATTTGTGACGATTTACCAGATTTCCGTCTTGGAGACGGCCTTAGCTTTCGTTTTAAGGATGGGGAGTACGGTGCAGCGATTGTCCTAAAGCTGGGAAAAGACACCGAAACAAATTTTCAAGTAGGCAAACCTCCTGCTGATCCCTCTTTTGTTCAAACATTGGTAGGAGTGCTTAATTATAAGCAGCCTGAACGTCCCAAGATTGCTGTGTATGAACAACGCGATTGGTTGCTCAGCACGCAAGAGCATAGCAAATACCAACCTTATCTTGTTTGGTTAAGTTGCTTCGGCGGTTTAGAAGTCGAGGTAATTGGTAAAACCGACTTGCGGAGTAATGATCCTATGGAGTGTCGTTTTACTCTAGATTGGACAGACCTACCTGGACATATCATCCTCAATAATGAGCGTGACAATCCAGTTGAGACCCTTGAAGACATACTTCCAGTGTATAAGGTTGGGACTGGAATCAGTTATCAGTTTCCAGATGGTGAATTTGGTGCTGGATTGGTTTTAGCGACATCCACTGACGGCCCTAATTGGCGTGAGACTTTGGTCGGTGTATTGGATTATAAATCGCCACAATTACCGTCCGAGGATGTATTCACGAAACGCAATTGGCTAAAGGTCACCCAAGAATGGCGTAAAGATCAGCCGTTTCTCGTGTGGGCGCTTGGGACACCTGAAGATGTTGACTTTCGAGAGATAACCCTAACCACGATTGACGATAGTGATCCAAAATTCTGTAACTTGAGTTTGAACTGGTCGGACATTCCAGAGTTTGTGCTTCTTGAATGCAAAATTGAGACAAAAAACAGCTAACCCGGCCATCGCGCTAGGCGTTTGTTTACAGCTCAAGAGCGGATACAGTCAGTTCGTGATCTCTTGGGCCGCGGAGTTGTGTTTCCGATGTGAGCGCAACCACAAACCAGACCTAGGGCTGTTCCAGACGCAAGTGCCGTCGAAACAGATCTTATGGGCTTTGAAACGTCCGTTGCGACAGCGGATCAAGTGATACAGTGTGACATCGGTACGCGGAGCGACATTTTGCGTTTGATCGATCGGCGAAAGCGCAAGCAATAGTTCACACGCGAATAAGGGGGAATAGTGAGGTCATTCGTTTTCCCCGACGGCATAGAGATGCTAAGGAGTAGTATCACCCAGAACCGTAAAAGATTATGGTGCATTAACCTGATGATCCTTTCTTGTGGCACGTATCGCTAAAGTAATGCAAGAGACGGAAATATTCTCAGTGGTTTATCTTGGAAATAGTTTAAGAAAGAGGTTCCTTAAACGGATCTTTGGAATCCACACCGCCGCCCATTCCGATAGCGGTGTGGATTTTAGTTATTTATCGGATTAAACCACCCAGTAACCTCAGAAAAATATCCCACCGATGGAGACTAGATCAGTCTCTCTTATGCGGGTTAGTTTCCTTCCCATACATGGGCTGAGGGCTAGGGGGTGGGATTGGATGCAAAAAACGTTCCTGTACCTATTTCTGTGTTTAAAACATTTTATGTTTATTTGCGGTGTTCTCTAAAGCTTAGCCCACGTTCGGTTAGGGCCACCCGTAATTGGTTTACGCTCTTTGGGCCAATGCCATGTAGGGTGGCGATCTCTGCTTCGGTGTATTCAGCGATCTGTGCTAGGGTGATTAATCCGGCCGCTTGTAAGGCACGTTGCGCGGGCTGTGATAAACCCTTAGGCCATTCTGAAGGGGTCATTTAAACGTCTCCTCGCTGCTCTTTCTTAAGGCCATTCATCTGAAATTGATCCCGATCACATCATTTCCCCACCCTATTTTCAACTCAACTCTTTACCTTGAGGACACTTAGGGAGAGGGAGTGAGATCCATGTTAAACCAAATTGAATTCACCGTCAAAGCATTTGCCTTGATTTTGCGTCGGCTGAATGGCGAAGCTCCGGCGCAATTATTGACCTTTGCGTTTGAAGGATCCGATGTGATGAACTTCCCCGGCGGTAAGCTGGACGCGGATGAGCGACTCACCGAAACGTTGTATCGCGAGATCCAAGAAGAAACCGGTTTTGATCGCGATCAAGTCGATTTGTTACGAAAGATCGGTGTGGTGCGTTATCACGAAGGCGATCAGCGGATCGAACGACATGATTATTTAATGGTGTTAACCGTAGACGCGCCCGATCAGTGGACACAGGTGATCACGGGCAACGGGGGTGATCACGGTGAGCGGATTCATTTACGTTGGCTCACGGCGGCTGAATGTGATCAGATCAGTTCTGAACAGCAGACCTTTTTAGATGCGGGATATTTACCTGAATGGTTTAAGCGCATCGGTTAAAACACGTAACATTTGTTACGATTTTTCTGATCATCTGTGCTATGATTCATTCAGATGATCGAGAGGAGTCTCTCGTGAAAGCGCTATTGGAGCTTGCATTTGATTTTTGCGGTGTGGTGGAGAGAGGCGCTGTCTCTTTCGATCTTACAATTCATCTAACCACTCTGCCGCTATTGCCGAAATTATTTTTCTCTAGTCGCTGCCGTCACTGCCGCACGCGTGCTTACGCTAATTCTACAAGCGTAGGCTAAGCGTCAAGCAGTTCCAGCGAATCGCGTGTAAGATAGGGGGACTGTAATCAACTTAGGAGGCTCACTCTATGAAGCGTTTGATGCTATTGTGTCTACTGTGGATCATCAGCGGGGTAAGTCTAAGTACCGCGCAAACCACGACCAATTCCGATGCAACGATCAGCTTTCCGCCCCCCGTGTATGTGGTGCGTGGGGAATTTGAAGTGCGTGGGAGCGCGGATGTGCCGAACATGAGCAATTATTTTCTCGAATTTCGCCCCTTAAACGATGACCTGACCGCACAAGGGGATGACATCGCTTGGATTCCAGCCACTTTGCCCAATAGCGCCCCGATTACTGACGGGGTATTGGGTGTGTGGAACACCGAAACCGCAGAAGACGGCCTCTACGAATTGCGCTTGACTGTTAACGTCGCCCGGAGCGCACCGGTTTACTTTGTGGTGAGTCCGTTACGAGTGGAAAATGAGTTACCGCCTTTTGTCACCTTAGAGGCGACTCCAACTCCGAATCAATTGGTGCGCGCTACAGCCACACGCGCATCGTTAAGTCGCCCGACCTTAGCCGCGACTCCGACCGCTTTTGATGCGTCTCCGCGTGTCACTGCGATCACCGATGCCAATGTGCGAGCGGGGGATAGCGTGGCGTATGAGCGCATCGGCGTGTTATTGACCGGAGAATCAGCGCCAATTTTAGGACGGAGCGCGATCGGTTCAGGGTGGTTCTATATCCAATTAGACACTGGACGGCGTGGGTTTATCGCGCCTAGCACTGTCACCGTGACGGGCAACATCGAAAACCTTCAGTTGATCACGCCTCCACCGACTCCGACTCCGACGTTTACACCGACTCCTCCGGCCAATGGCAACCTGATCATCAACGGGGGTCAAACCGTTCCGACACGGCCCGATTGTGGCACGGCGTTTAGCGTACAATTGAACGTGACCAACATCGGCACCCGTAGCACCTTGGCAGGCGCGACCGTTTTAGTCCAAGATTTTGATGTAGCCACGGGCGCACAAACCACGATCGCTACTGGGACGATTCCGGTCTTAAATCCCGGGGATAACTTTGTTGTGGTGATCCCGTTGACCGTTTCGAGTTACCCGGCGCGCGATCATCAGATCACGGCGACTGTGGATTCGTTATCTCAATTAATTGAGGAAAATGAAGGGGATAACAGCTTCTCATTTGTCTATCGTTTGCGTCAAGGCGGATGTCCGTAGGATCAAAAAAGAGGCGGTCAAAAGTGGCCGCCTCTTTATCAAGATCATCTAACGAGTTTAGAAGTCTTCGTCTTCATCGTCGTCGTCGAAGTCTTCATCATCATAATCTTCGTCGTCGAAGTCTTCATCATCTTCAAAGTCTTCATCCTCGTAGTCTTCATCCAAGTCTTCTTCTTCATAATCATCAGGACCCAGTAAGAACAGTTCGTCATCACGCATAAGGATCTCCCTTTCTATGTGGTAGTAGGTCTTTAGACGGGACAAGCCTACTACAAAAGCGCCTTTCAGACAAATTTTAGAGGCTAAAGATAGGATTCGATGTTAAACTTTGATTAAGATCGCCCATACAATCCGCGATAGATCGCATGGTTACGATAGATTAACTGAACATACTTACGGGTGCTGTCAATGGTGATCACTTGTAGAAAGCGATCCGGATCATTACCAGCTGTTTCAAGCCATTGAATCGCACGTCCGGGCCCCGCGTTATAAGCGGCCAAAGCGGGGATCGCTCGGCCATCAAAGCGGGTTAATTGCTCCGATAAATAGAAGACACCGAACGCGATCCCAGCATAGGGACGGAACAGATCGCTATGTTGATAATCGGGCCAAGCCAATTGTCCGGCAATATATTCGCCCGTGGGTGGGATCACTTGGGTGAGGCCTTTTTCACCGGCCGCAGCGGTTGCATAGGTATCGAACAGGCTTTCTTGTCGGATCAACGCGGCCATCAAGAGCGGATCAACGCCACTTGCTTCGGTCGTGCGTACCAACACATCCCGATAATATAACGGGTAACGCAAGCGTGCGATCAAAGAAGGCGCTTGTAAAGTCGAGACACGAGCCGCGAGGATCACATTTGCGGCCGCGGTGATCGACGGGGTATAGGCGGCTAGTCCGCGGAAATGTAGCGCTAAGCGATACGAATTGAGCGGATCAGCCTTGTATTGATCGATCACGTCAAAAAATTCAATTTCGGCCGCGTCGATCGCATTCACCGTCCACAATTCCCGTCCACGGATTAAACGTGGGTCATTTTCTAATTCGGGTGGCATCACCCAGAGTCGTTCGGACGGATCGGTGAGGTTAAATTGTGTGCGTAGCCAAGTCTCTGCTTCCACAATTTGCGCGGCCTCATCAAATTGAAATTCATAGGCGGCCGGGCGCTGAAACGGTGCGACTCCATTGAGCAGATCCGCGGCGCGTAGGCTGGCATAGGTATCGGGGGCAGCGCTCACCGCTTGGGTAAAAGCGGCATTTGCTCCGGTTTGATCGCCACGTTGACGGGCCAATAAGCCCAACTGGAGATAAGCATTAGCGCGGGGTTCACCCGTGGCAAGCGTGGTGATCTGGGTAAACAGCGACTCCGCGCTTGTGAGATCGCCCGCAGCTAAAGCGGCATCGGCTGCGATCTGGAGTCCGCTTTGCGCTTGGGTGCTGGTAGGAAAATCGGCCGCGAGTCGCTCAAAGATCACCCGCGATTGATCGCGTTGACCATTGGTGTTATAGAGGAAACCTGCGCGCCACAGGGCCTCGGCGGCTGCTTCAGCCAGATAGCCAAAGGTGTCAGCGATCTCTAAGTAGGTTTCGATCGCGCCGTTGATGTCCCCTGATAAAAAGCGGGTGCGACCGCGCTCTAACAGCGACTCGCCCAACAGCGGTGAGGTGGGATACAATTGTTGCACGGTCTCAAAAGCGACCAGAGCGGCGGGAGCGTTGCCGACTTCGCGATAGGCACGCCCTAACAGGAGATAAAAATTGGCCGGAATCTGTTCGGATGGCACGGTGGACGAATGTTCATTAAAGGCAACGATCGCGCCCTGATGATCGCCATTGAGATAGCGCACCAATCCGACACTAAACAGATCTACGGGACGATCGCGGGTCGTTAAGGCTTCAACGGCTAACAGGGCTTCGGGGGTGCCGGGATAGGTTTCGACGATTCGGCGCATTCGAGTGAGGGCCGCGTCGCCTTGACCCCCGTCTAACAGCGCTTCAGCGGCCCGGTATTCGATCGTTGCGCGATACGGTGCATTTTGGGCGACCGCTAAGATCGCGTCATATTGGGCGATCGCGGCGGAGGTATTGCCTCCGCTCAATTGAATTTGTGCGACTTTTTCGCGGAGGGCCACTTGCGGCACGGTGGTACGTCCAGCGTTGATCGCAAGATCATAGCTCACTAACGCTTGATCATATTGCCCCAAGGCCAATTGAGCATCCGCGATGCGCTCATAAGCGTAACTATCGATCACATTGGGACGCAAGCGCAAATACGCTTCAAAATCGCTGATGGCGGCCGTCCAATTGTTTAATCCCAGATACGCATCCCCGCGCAAGAAATAAGCCCATGGGGCGCGCAAATCAGCTGGATAATTCGTAATCACGATGCTAAAAGCGGGGACGGCTTGATCGAATAAGCCTTCACGCAAGGCGGCGCGGCCTTGTCCAAAGGCGGCTGCGGCGCGAATCTCAGGTGATGCATCGGGCCGATTGACGAGGCTGGCATAGGTGAGGATCGCATCCTCGAAGTAACCGTCTAGGAGATAGCGATCGCCGATGCGAAGCGTGGTATCGGGTGGGAGATCAGGAGTTGGAGTCAGGGTCGGTGTTAGGGTGGGAGTCTCCGTCGGGGTAAACGCGATCGGGGTATCGATCGCGGCAGTGGTCTGAGTGGAGGTAGCGGTGATCACCACATAAGTAATCGCGGGTTCAGGTTGCAAGTTACACGCGGTTAAGATCCCAAGACAGATCAGCAGCACCCCGCGCATTTTTCGATAATTGACCGACATCGTATCGCCTCTCATCTTGTGTATCGATCGAAAACGCTGCCCAACTGTGCATTATCACGGGGTCTGATCGGTGTGTCAACGGGTAAACATGAAGATTTTTAACGCTTAAAAACACGCAAACTACGGAGTGAGCATCGCTGTCAGGTCAAACATGGCTGAATCACTTATATATGTTCAACGCTTGTGCTTCAAACGCATGAGACGGGAAAATGAATCAACCCCGTTCCCTAATAGATGATTTAACGCACTAAAAGTTTTCCTTCTGACTTTGCTGCTTGAATCACCTTGTCGTGGGCAGTAAACAAAGTAATATTGGGAACTAGGGCAAAATCACGATCATCGCTGATGACCGCCGAAATACCGTTTTGAGTTAGCAATTCAAGCATAAACAGATCATAACCATCTAGGGGTTGGGTGTTTAAACGGGATAAACTCGCTTCAACCAGCGCATCATCAACTTTCAAATCTAAGGTTTTAGACATCGCGGTTATCAAAGTCCAAGCTACTTCAACTTCAGCAAACACCTTTTGTTGTTCCATGGGGTATTGGTAGCGATATTTCTTAAGCGTGAGGGGGGGTAATCCTTGTTGATTGATGAAAATGTCACATTGAGTTTTTTCAATACTATGAGTCAATTCAGCAAATGAAAGCGCAGTTTTATACAGAGTAGCGTTAACCTTTAAAGCTTCATCAAGGTAGTTAGTATAATTAGAAATTTGGTTATATCGAGGATCAAAGCTTATACCCTGACTCGCTTGGGTATAGGCTACCCAATACCAGACATTGGTGTCCACAAAAAATTGATCGGATGATCTAGGTTGATCACGGCGAATATCGACCACTTGAGCAGCAATCTGCATAAAAAATTACTCTTCCGCTGCCTTGTTATTCAACGCTTCATCAACCGCTTGACGGTTTTTTTCATCTCCATAATAGGCTTTGGCATTCTCGATCACTCGTTTTAGCACCGGTCGCATCACTGGTAACAGATTATTGATTTTAAGATAGCTATTGAGATCATCTGGTGGAGTATCACGTAGTAATTGACCGATAGCCGCGTTTAAAAACGGGGAAGCGAAAATCTTCACTTCACTAAAATCCAGTTCTACCGGGTGTTGTGCCTGCATCTCTGGATGAACTAAGTCATAGATTTTTTGACCGTCATCTGAGGTAATACAGTTTTCACCGATGATCTCGCGTACTTTTAGATGTGTCATCATAGGTATCATTTCACTCTAGAACCAACTTTCGTCGGTATCAAATTCGTTATCGGTTGTGTAAAGCTGTTCATCACAATTGAGGGTGATTTGCACCACCGTCCCTTTAAACTGAGTTATCCGATCCCGAAAATCTTCTCGTGTGTGGTCAATGCAAACGTAACCGCGATCGCTGTAGATCTCTAACTTGCCCTGATTGGTTTTAACAAACCTTTTTAGCTCTTTTAAGCCTAATCCCCGGGTAAGCGGGCCTATTTTCGTCGTTGCCCCCGGTTGAAAGGCCCATTGTAGCGCATCTGATGCTTTCATATCCGGTTTTTTAAGGTATTCACGCACAGTAAACGGAATCCCTACACCAAAATCGATCAAGGTTAGTTTAAGTTCTTTCCTAATGGGATAATGTTGGCCACAACTAACGACCCCTATTAGCGAATCCGCATGATCGAAAACGTTGATGTAAGCTTCAAGCATTGGGCTGATGATGAAGCTTTTAAGCGTATCGGTGACATGAACCCAACCTCGCCCTAACCAATCTTCACGTAAGTAGTGAGTGAATGCGTCTTGTTGGCGAGTGCGATCTTCGCGATAAGAAATACTATTTCCGCTATCTGCCTCACCGCAAGGTAAGCCAAGAGTCTTTAAAAACCCGTTACGCTCTAGGTTTTTTCTGACCTTTTCGTCCCCAAAGTGGATTTTACCATGCTGATTAACGCTGACTTTCACTTGGGCGAAGGTTTGCGCTAAACGGATAAAACCGCCTAAAAAGGCAACGGCATTTTGTCGTAAAAAGACACATTTGGAAAAATTAAGCTCCAATTCTGAAGGACGGTCTTTAACTTGATGTAATAACCCAAACAGATAATCAAAATCTTCAGTGTCATCGTTGACATTTGGTCGGATCGTTATACGCATTTTTTTATAACTCACTTTAAGAACGAGCGTTCTATTTAATTGATTATAACACACAATGTCCTATTGTAAATCTCAAGCTTTTCCCACATATCACCGGTGAATGACACTCTAATTGATTGTGGATAACAATGCTGATGTCTCTATAAGCCTAGTCTATCCCCTGAATCAAAAGGCGACTCGGGTATTGAGTCGCCTTCATGCAATACGTGATCGTTAACGGTTATTCGCGCCGAGACGTTTGACCGGGATCGCACGCGGTAAGGCGTTTTCGGCCTTCGGAAGGTCAAGATCCTGTCTCCATGGTGCGCTTCTACTCCTTCGGCGTTGAGTGACAACGCATGGACAAATTCAAAGTGAAACGCTGAAGAATGGTAAAGCTCTTTGCCCTCATCATTCAGAATTCACAAGTGGGCATCATCTTGCCGGAAGACGACCTCTAATGTCTAATAAAAGTGGTTCTCAAGGGACTCATGAGCGCTCACCACATGCTTTCGTCCCCAAAGAGTCGCCCAAAATCCCCAGTGGGGATTTTTTTAACTCCTCTATTTGAGCTTCAGATCTCCGCTCTGCATCACAAGTCCGCTTTGGGACGGCGATACACATAGCCCCGTTCACGCATCAACACCCGCAGACGCTCCGCGCTCAAACGAATCCCCGTCTTTTCAGTCAAGTGTTGCGACAGACGCTCCGTTGTCCAAATGCTGAACCGATACCCCAAACTTCGCGGATTCTGCTCCAAGGTTTCCTCTAACGACTGCCAGTACGCTTCAGTAGCTTTGCTTGGACGACCGGAGATTGGGCGATGACTCAACCCTTCTAAATGGGCTTGCTCCCAGCGCTTGCGCCAGTTGTGAATACTGGCTGCGGTTACACTCAGTAAGGTCGCCACTTCATCCGGCGTTTTGCCTTCCTGTAACAGACACAACGCCGTGGCACGTTTCACCACTGACACACGCTTCTCAGACTTGATAGCGGCGCGCAGGGTG
>JALOOG010000142.1 GCA_025454525.1 Anaerolineae bacterium
GGCTTGTCCTGCATGAAACCGACCCAGCCATGTCCATAAATGGGGATGGAAAAGGGAACTATAAAAATATGTCACAACCGCCCTATTCAAATCGCGCAATAGGTGTAAAAATACACAAGCCGCATCAAAACGTTTAAGCTTTTCCCGCTAATACCCCTAGCGTACTTGCGTACTATTATGCACTTTGCACGAAATTGTTTAAGAAACCTTTAGATCTGTTGCACAATTCTTAAAGGGAACGCGCTCTGTTATAGTGAGTGCAACCTTAATAACAGCCTAACAGGTTCTTGGATGATGCGTGGCATTTGACCTCTATTTTAACACGCCTATTGATCACGATAATCCGATTTTTCTCCTAATTGTTTAGACACCTTACCCATTAGACAAACCCAAATCAAACCGTTAAATTTATGCGCGATGTTCCCGCCCATGAACATCACCCATTTTGAGAGTCTTTAGGAGAATTTTTGATGAATACAGAACCATCTTTTACCCGGTCAACCCCATCCCAAAAAGCGATGCTGTTGACCTTAATGCTTGTCTTGTTAAGCGTGTTGATCGTCATGCCCTCCTCCGCACAATTTAAGGACACCATGGCCGATCCCGCCCCGCTTGCCGCCACCCCCACCAACTTTTGGGCCGTACAACTTGCCCCCGGCACCGATCCGAACGTGATCGCCGCTCAAATGGGCATGGTCAACTATGGACAAGTCGGTGAATTAGCAGGCGTTTACTTGTTCAAGCGTGAGGGTAGAAGCCGTAGCGTGGCCGCGCAAGAAGTGACTCGCGCCTTACGTCGTACCCCCGGTGTGACGTTTGTGCAACGCCAACGGGTACAACCCCGCTTCACTCGTCAAAGTTTTACCGATCCGCTCTATCCCAACCAATGGCATTTACGCAACACCGGACAAGGCGGTGGGCGTGTGGGTGAGGATGCGAATGTGGTCGCCGCTTGGAACAACGGTTACGACGGCAGCGGCGTAGTCGTCTCGAGTGTGGATGACGGCGTGTGGATCACCAGTCCCGATCTAATCCCCAATTATTCCGCTTTTGGTAGCTACGATTATGTGGGACGCGACGGCGATCCCAGCGGTGGATCGCATGGAACCGCCGTTGCGGGTGTGATGGCCGCTTCCGAAAACACGGAATGCGGGGTTGGTGCGGCGTATAATGCCACTGTGACCGGAATCCGACTCTTAGGGGCCGGCACGGACGCAAATGAAGCGGCCGCCTTAAACTACCAATTCAATTTCAATCAAATTTATAACAACAGTTGGGGCCCTTCCGATGACGGTCAAAACCTCACCGCCCCCGGCCCCTTGACTTTACAAGCGTTGGTCAACGGGATCACCAATGGCCGCAACGGACGCGGTTCGATCTATGTGTGGGCTGCGGGCAATGGTGGATCCACTGATAACGTGAATGGCGACGGTTATGCCAATTCGGTGAATGTGATTGCGGTCGGTGCTTCCACCAACACCGGTGCGCGTTCTTCCTACAGTGAACCCGGCGCGGCCATGTTGATCAATGCCCCCAGCAATGGCGGCACACTCGGAATCACCACCACCGACGGCCCAGGTAGTACCGGTTATACCACCGGCAATTGCACCAGCACCTTCGGCGGTACGTCTTCAGCGGCCCCCTTGGCAGCGGGTGTAATCGCGCTGATGTTAGATGCGAATCCCAACCTAACGGCGCGGGACGTGCAACACATCCTCGTCCGTAGCGCGGAGAAAAACGATCCGACCAATGCGGATTGGCGCATCAATGGCGCGGGTTTCAACATCAATCACAACTTCGGTTTCGGCCGCGTGGATGCAGGTGCAGCAACGCAATTGGCAGCGGGTTGGGTGACAGTTGCGCCCAAGACCACCCTCTCATCGCAAGTGTTCAGCGTGAACACCGCCATCCCAGACGGCACTCGCAGCGGACCCGGTACCCCGGTCACCCGTAGCATCACCGTCAGCAATGACCTTGTGTTGGAACACGTTGAGATCGTGTTTAGCGCCAATCACACTTGGCGCGGGGACTTAGAAGTCACCTTGACCTCACCGCGTGGCACGGTCAGCCGCATGATCTACGGACGCACCAACGATCGCAATGACAACTATGTGAGCTGGCGTATGATGACCGTCCGCAATTGGGGTGAACGCTCCAATGGCACTTGGACGATCAGCGTCCGCGATACCGCCCGTAGTGATGTTGGGACATTTGTCTCTTGGCAATTGATCCTCCACGGCACGACTCCAACCGGTGCCGCCCCAGCCTTTGCTAATGCGCCGTTGGATGTTACCGATCTCGACGCTCCCGCCTTGATCCCCATGCCCTAAGCTCTAATTTGTCACACAAACAGGGACACTTGCGTGTCCCTGTTTTTTTTGAACACCTCAAAGATCTCAAGCGAAAAATTGCCATGACGTACTATGTAACCTCAAATACCCCACCAATGGAGACGGAGCAACTCATCTTACGTGGGCCAGTTCCCTCCCCATGTATGGGTGAGGGCTAGGGTGGGGTTGTAAATTAAGCTCACAATAGCTCTTTTTTCCGTTCTTTTTCTCCGTTCTTTTTTTCCGTTCTCTCTCCGTTCTGTAATCTCAGAAAAATACCCTATTATCAATGGAGACACACTCCCCCACCCCATGTATGGGTGAGGGCTAGGGTGGGGTTGTATAAAGAAAGCCAAGGTGGGGTTAACTTTTCTGTACCTATTTCTTGGAAAGGATCGCTTGTCAGTTGCTTGAAGTCCCTAGACGCTTTATAATCCGAATGAAGTTAGCCAGCGCTAGCGCGGCGGGCGCGCATGAGAAAGAGAGATCTCACCCATGAGCTTTAAAGACATTTCCGCAAAGCTAAAAGCAGCGCGTGAGGATAAAGCACCAACCACATCAGACCACGCGCACGCCTTTAATCATGACGAAGCGTATCGAATCCGCGCTAAAATGTTGGGGGTCTTGTTATGCGATGCCCGCATGGCCGCCGCCCGCTCAATCTCGGATTGCGCCCACATGCTACGGATCGAACCTAGCCTACTTGAAGCGTGGGAATATGGCGATGCGGTGCCAAGTTTACCGCAATTAGAGTTACTCGCATCCTATTTAGATGTCCCTGTCAGCCACTTTTGGAGCATGGAGACGATCACCGCCCAACGGCGCTCTTTGGTGGATGCCCAAGAAGAATACATGAAATTGCGCCACCGCATGATCGGCGCATTGTTGCGTCAAGCACGCGAAGAAGCCAATCTAACCCTAGACTCCTTAGCGGGGACGGTCTATCTCTCCCCAGACCTTTTACAAGCCTATGAATTAGGCGATCACCCGATCCCGATGCACGAATTGGCGATGATCGCCAGCGCCATCCACAAAAACACCAGCTACTTTTTAGAGAGCAGCAGCCAGATCGGAGAATTGTTAGCCACCCGCGAAAATTGGAAACATTTCAACAATTTACCCGAAGATCTACGCCAATTTGCCGCGAATCCTTTAAACATCGGATTTATCGAGATTGCGTTAGCATTTAGCCAAATGCCTAACGATAAATTAAAACGCATCGCCGTTAGCATGTTAGACATTACCGGATACTAAAATTATAAAGGGGAGTGTATGAGTGACGCAAAACAATTGCAAGATCAAGGCATAAAACTGTATCAACAAAAGGAGTATGAAGAGGCCTCCCGCTTATTCCAGCAAGCACAGGCCGCTTATCAAACGGCCGGTCAACGCGATCTCGCCGCCGAGATGCAGACCAATATCGGCTTGGTGCATCGCGCTTTGGGTGAACATCAACAGGCCTTAGATGCCATGAATCACGCCTTGACCACCTTCCAAGAGATCGCCGATCCCAAACGCGCCGCCCAAGTCCTCGGCAATATGGGCGGAGTCTACCTTGAATTAGGCGATAAAGAGCAAGCCTATAACTGCTACCGTCAAGCGGCGGATGTATTCCAAGAATTGGGTGAAAAGAAACTCTACGGGGAGACTTTGTTAGCGATGGGCGCACTACAGATCCGTGATGGAAAATTCATGGACGGCGCGGCCACTTATGAAGCGGGACTCGATCAATTAGAAAAACTCACCGCCTCACAACGCTTACTCAAAGGGCTGATCGGTTTCCGCAACCGTTTCGGCGGAAAAACCTAGGCTTTCTCTTATACAGATCAAGGTCAGGGCGACCTTGATCTTATTTCCCCGCATGGCTTCTGGGTTTCGCTTTTCCCACCGCTTTATCTTGATCACCGTGTTTTTGTGTGCGATCTACACGATCACCTATAGCGGACGCATTGAGATCGCCGATCAGTATCAATATTTCACCGCCATCCGTAGTTTTTCGCATTTTGGGGATACCGCGCTTGACCTCTATATGAGTCAGTGGATGCCCGCCTCATTTGATCCTACCCAACCGCATCCGTTTCGAGCCAGTTATATTGAACCCGGCTTTGTGATCGCAGTGACTCCTTTGTATCAGTTGGCTGATCGTTTGAGCGGAGTCGGGATCGTCCACACCGTTTATCTGTTTAATGTGCTGATCTGTGGTTTGATCGGCGGTTTAATCTATCTGTATGTCTTGCAATTAGGCTATCGCGAAACCACCGCGATCTTAGCGGCGTTGACCACCGGCCTGTTGACGATCGTCTTTCCCTACAGTCAAACACTGTTCCGGGAACCCCTCATGATCGTGTTTTTGCTGTTATGTGTGATGACGATCGAACGCTTGCGCCCCCGTTTTCACCTACTGACTTTCGCTTTCGCCGTGATCACCTTTATGATCGCCTTTGTGATCAAAGAAGCTTCTGTTTTGGCATTACCGGGGATTTTGATCTTGATCACCCCCGAACGTTGGTGGAAACGGCGCATTTTATGGGCGGCCTTGTTCATCGGAATCACGTTGATCATATTCTTGATCGCCTTCACCGACTTGATGATCAGCATTCAAGGCGTATTGCCCCAAGGCCGCTTATTCGATCGCTTTGAACTTGAAGCGGAGTTCACTCGCACCGCGTTACATACCTACCTTTGGAGCATCGGCGGCAGCCTTTGGGGGACTTCGCCGATCTTATTGTTAGCGATCCCCGGCGGCTGGATCTTATGGCGACGCGGCCCAAACGACTTACGCTTATTTTGGGCCGCGGTGATCGTGTTACTCGGTTTTTTGGCCGGTTATAGCTTATTGCGCGGCGGGGAATGGTTCGGCGGCACGATCTGGCCCCAACGGTTTTTATTGCCCGTGATCCCGTTTATGATCCTGCTCACCTTGCCGATCTTAGACCGAATCACCCAATGGCGCTCCCCTTTCTTGCGCGTGCTATTGATTCTCTTAGCACTCTATAGCGCATGGTGGCAATTCAGCGGAGTCTCGTATCGCTGGGATGAATATAGCCAATTGACGGCGGAATATTCATTCGGTGGATTGGCCTATTGGCTACCGAGTTTTAATGAAGTCCGCTATTTGCGCCCCGTGATCCTCATGCAATTATGGGGGGAACGTGCCTTCAATTTCGCGTGGTTGCGTCTTGACCTATGGCCGATCCCCCTGATTTTTAGCGGGATCGCGTTGATCGCTGCATGGTTATTACGTCATCCCCAACGGAGGGTGATCAGGCTCATGCCGATCGGGTTGATCATCGCATGGTATGGTTTGTTACGGGCCTTATATCCCGATCCGCTCTATTTGGGACACCTAGATGAACTGCACGCGATGAGCGCGATCATTCAGCAAGAGCTGGACGCGGGTGAGGTGTTGATGCTCAACGATCCTCAATACGACCTGTTTATTTTAAATCATGGCCGTTTTGGCCCGATCCGCATTCCAATTTTTCCCTATCACCCCGGGGATCGGGGCAACGCCGATCAACCGCTTGCGATCGAAAGCGATCACCCCGAATTACTCTTGGCCACCTATACCGCGCCGTCGGTCTTGTCTCTAGCGCAAAATCACGCCCGCCTCTGGTTACTGACTTCCGGTGGGCCGGCCGTCCCATGGAGCATCCGCCCCTTAGAGCAGTTCATGGGCGATCGATTCTATCGGATCAGCGAACACAGCACCGCGCCGCATGTGCGTTTATTGGCTTATGATACCGCGCCGGCCCCCGATCACAATTTGCCGATCGGGCCAGATCTCGCGTTAGCGTTTCGCTTCACCATGACCGACGGTGAAACCCTGATCTTAGACGGCTTACATTTACCGCGTGGCCTGGTCTATCAGGCGGGCCACACCTTGCCGATCACCTTGTTTTGGCAGAGTCCGACTCCGCTAAGCCGAGAGTACACCGTCGCTTGGTTTTTGGCCCGTGAAGGGGTCACCTATGCACAAGCGGAAGATAGTTGGCACGGTGCGACCTTTGCCCCGACTTCAATCTGGAGGCCCGATCATCCGGTGTTAGATCATCGGGCCATGCAGCTTCCACCCGATCTCTTGCCGGGCCGGTATGAGATCTGGGTGCGGGTCTATTGGCAAGAGGTCGTCACTGGGACGATCACCCCCTTGGCCGTCAATCGTGATGAGTCGATCGCCGTCTTACCGATCATAGTAGAAATTCACAAGTAATCTCAGAAAAGTATCCCACCTATGGAGACGGAGCAGCCCATCTTACGCGGGCCAGTTCCCGCCCCATGCATGGGTGGGGGTGAGGGTTAGGGTGAGGGTGGGGTTGGACGCAAGAAACTTTCTGGTTCTACCGAGCAAATTTAACCGCTTCGTGTAGAATGAACTTAACTGAATGAGAGATAATGCCGATGATTTTAAAACAACGCCCTTGGACTGAAATCGAACTCCGCGCACAAGGTTTTGCCTACTATGAGCGCAAAAAACAACTTGTGCTTGCTGGACGCTTGCCATCCACCCGCGCCCCGTTGCCGATTCTCTACGATTTTGAGACGGTATATGCACAAGCGGGCGATGTGATCTGCTTCACACCTACCGAACAAATCCGTAAATCGATCATGGATTACACCCATTGGTCGGTTAAACCGGATATCTTTCGGGAAACCTATCGGATCTGGGATGCGCCCCATTGGACTCCCAACGCAGGCGTTCAACACCTGATGCGACATGGCTGTCGTCCCTATTACAAACATCAAGGCGTATGGGCGAAACAATTGACTGAACCGCTCACCCTACAAAGCCTAGAGAGCGCCGAACCGACGGAAGTGCCGGTGGGCGCATGGTTAGCGATCGGAAGCCAAGGTGAGCCATGGCATATCGCGCCCGAAAATTTTTATGAGCGTTATCTCTCACCAAAAGCCGAACCGCAACGTCACGATTTTGTGCGGCGCTAGGGGGATGTTCACCGTTCCATTCGCGTCGGGTTCTAAGTTGGCGATCGGTTCTTCAACTAAATTGACCAAGCGCACATATTTCGGTTTGATGTATGGCGTGAGATTCACCTCAACTGTTTGATCGGTCGGATTAAACAAGCGCACGATCCAACCGCGGCCGGTTTGAGGGGGTTTGAACGCGCTTAAGATCGCGCCATTCCCATCGCTGTCGCCTCCAGTTCCGAGACTCGTTTGAATCGATAGGCAACTCCGGGCGCGTTTTTCAGGGGGTTGAGCGCATTGAAACACCTGTAACGGCGCGTTGTAAGTCTCGGAAAGGCGCATCAAATGGGCCGGATCTCCTGATGTCCACGGCATGAGCGCGTAATCCGCCGTGAGCAAACGTTGACATTGCGCGCCGCTCACCGCTTGATGTGGCCCGACCATGGCTGTCCGCGTAGCGAGATCATCCCGACTGATCCACCCCACCGATCGCACTAAAGTAAGCGCCAACGTGAGTTGATCGCCTTCCGGAATCGCCTCAAATTCTGGCAATCCCCGCGCTAACAAAGCCATTGCCCGCTCCCCTTGATCCACCGCGGCCACACCTAACATCGGTTGGGTATGAGTCACACCTTCGATCTTGGGCCGACGTGGATTTTTTAGCCCTTCCGGTTGCGCTTTCCGTTCGATCACCGCAAACGCCGCATCACTCAACACCGTCTGACTCATCACGCCCGTCCGTAAGTGAGCGCGCAAACGATGATCTTCGGCGTTATTGGTGAACGCGGTATGAAAATAGATCCCCGCCATACCGTCGTAAAAGGTCGTTGTCGTCACCAATTCGATCAACCGCACGCCGCGCTCACGTTGTCGATTCGATCGTAAGTGCGGCGCAACTCGCATCCGATGCCGCATGATCAAGCGCTCATAAACGGGTGAGATCTCACGTTGGACTTGGTTGACCAACATCGCCTGTTCGATCACATCCACCGTAGGCGGTGAATAGTTAAATGTATCTCCGGCATCCCCGCCATCATAAAACCGTAACAGATCGGCGATCGGAGGTTGCGGATCATGATACCAAGTGATCACGCCTTGATCGGCGCTTAGCGTGGCCCCTTGGCTACTCGCGATGATATTGCCCGGGCCGCGTTGCACCAGATGAAGCGCGGGGGTTGGGGCGGTGCTATGGCTCACCGTATACACAGCATAACCGACGGCCGGCACATCGGCCAAAAATCCGATCATGCGGGTGTCCTCATCCCAAGCGAAGATCTGATTTTCACCATTCGGGGCGATCACTTGCGCGGGATGATGTCCCTTAGGCAACGTCAAATGGGTTTCGATCACCTGTTTGACCGGCCAATTATGCGGATTCCAAGCCAGCAAATACGTTTTATCCGACGCGGCCGGCCCAGACGCGGTGATCCCGTCAATCGCTTGTTGCAAGAGATGACGGGCCACATCTTCCGCTTGACGGGCGCGGATCTCGTTTTCTTCATGCACCGCGTCGTTCCCATACCCTCCAATCGCGGCGTTGGCCTGATTTTTCAACACCAAGCGCCAACTGTATTGTAAGAGCGCGCGCAAATTATCTAAACTTTCGCGTTGGGTGATCGCTAACGCCAACAGCGGCTCAACGCTATAGGTCAGCAGCATCTGAAGGCGGGCATTCAATTGTTTCAGGTAGATCCGCGTCGAAAGCGTGCCGGAAAACAGATAACCGCCTTCACGCAGGGTCTGTAAGCGCAATTCCCCTTTTAACGCCGGGCGCATCGCATCCGTGAGGCCGCGCCGAAGCGCATCCACATAATCGAATAGTTGGCTTTGTAAGATCGGAACTGAGATCCCTTGCGGTTGCGATTTTTCATTCGCCTCAAAATTGGACATCCATAAAAACGGGCCGTCCGGTTTCATCACCCGTTGATCGCGCACCGATAGCGCGGCATTTTGACGCAACGGGGTGTCATGGCTGATCGCTAACATTGAACTGCCGTCTAAGGCTTCCCACCGAAACGGGAGATGCACCACTGGCGCACCGTGATGTAAATAGGCGGCATGAATGCTAAATTGTGATAAAATTTGCGGGAGTTGCGCGGTTTGACCGCCGATCTCTGGCATATAAGCGATGTGCGAAAGCTTTAATCCGTAGCGTTCTGCATCCAGCCGAGCGGTGAGCAGATTACGGATCAGCGACTCCCCGCTGACCAATGCTTGATCGACCAGCACATACCAGCATCCCGCCTCTAAGCGCCCCGCCGTGTTATACACCACCAACAGCGCGATCAAATCTGGACGCACGGCCGCAATATCTTCAAACGTGACCGTTTGCCCTGTGAATAACACCGATTGCACACTCTCGCTAGACGATTCGTTCCGTAAACGCCCGATCAATCGCACCACCAGATCCAACAAACGCGCCCGGCGTGTTTCAAAAGTCTCATGACCTTCACGCTCCCACCGAAGATACGGGATCACATGAAGCGCATTCAACGGGGGTGATTGTAAGGGAGCGGTCATCGGTTTCTGTCCTTCGGGGTGCTGATTCACAAGCCCCTGATTATAGTTTGTTTAACGCAATGTTCCAACAAACCGTCACATCAAAACCTCGACCCCCACCCCACGCAAACCAATTCCCTTCCCGTGTATGGGCAAGGGCTAGGGATGGGGTTTCAAACAGCTCACACCAGATCTTAAAGCCCCACCACAGCCCTTCCTCTGTGTCCTCTGTGTCCTCTGCGTTCTCTGTGGTTCAAAGCTCTTTATTTTCCGCTCTGTGTCAAGTTCTTTATTTTCCGCTCTGCCTTCTCTGTGGTTTAATAT
>JALOOG010000143.1 GCA_025454525.1 Anaerolineae bacterium
CTAACGGGGATAGTGCTCATGGTGAATTACCTTTGGTCGGGTTTTTCCTCCCATGATGCACTATCCATTCTCACTTTTCAAAAGTCTCAATCAGTTCAAGACAAAATGGTAAAGACAGGCGTAGATAGATGGTTCATTCATTTACACAGCGAAGCCTTGAAATAGGACAGGGAATTCTTACAAGGCGTTCTAACCAGTCTCGTAAAACGCATGGGCAGTTTCTGACCCCGATACCCCTAGCGCAGTTTATGGCGAAACAACTTGGAACAATTAAGGATGATGATCGTATTCTTGATCCGGCAATGGGATCGGGAACGTTATTGTGTGCCATTATTGATAGGTTGATTGCCGAAAATAAGCCAATGAAAGTCTGGATAGATGGCTTTGAACTGGATGATGAACTATTTACTGCGGCACAAGCGATTCTGAATGAGGCGGTTATCAGCGCGTCTGAACACGGTATTCGAGTTTATCTCAATCTGTTTCACACGGATTTTATCCTGAGTGGGCTGCAATTTTCACGCCCTACCTTACTAGATACTCCTGCCAAACCTCATTCCTATCAGCACATCATCGCCAATCCGCCTTATTTCAAAATTAATCCTGATGATCAACGCCGTCGGGAAGCAGAAACGATACTTAGCGGACACACCAACATCTATACCCTGTTTATGGGATTGGCCGTCAAGATGCTGCAGGAGGGGTGTTCTGCCTGTTTCAT
Source organism: Anaerolineae bacterium (assembly GCA_025454525.1). Classification (GTDB taxonomy): domain Bacteria; phylum Chloroflexota; class Anaerolineae; order Aggregatilineales; family Phototrophicaceae; genus JALOOG01. The sequence goes on from JALOOG010000143.1 coordinate 722, forward strand.
CGTGCCGCGTAGCTTTTGCTCTGGTCGCTACTTCACCCGCTTTCGACAGGAATTCTTAGACCGAGTGACAGTAGAACACATCCATCTGTTTGAGTCGCGTAGTGATGCTTTTCGTCAAGATGATGTGTTGCAGGAAAATCTCGTTATCACCTTCACATCACAAAATAAAGGGCGTGACTCTTGGATCAAGATTTCATCGTCATCAACGTTGCGAGAACTTACCCATGGAATCACATCACGCCAGATCACAAGGACACAATTCATGAGTCCCATCGGATTATTACGTCTCCCAACCTCTGAACTTGATGAAATGATTCTCGAAGTGGTAGATCGCTGGAAAGGGTCATTTTCTACATATGATATAGCAATTTCAACCGGGCCCGTAGTGCCATTTCGGGTTGAGAAATACCTGATCAATGAACCAACTAGTATACCCGTGGTTCCACTGCTCTGGATGCAACACATTACATCTCATCGGATCACTTGGCCGCTGAATTATGGTTTTCGCAAACCACAGCACATTCTGAACATCCCTCAAACAGAAACGATGTTGGTGGAGAATACCAATTATGTGTTGCTACGTCGGTTCAGTGCCAAAGAAGAACGGCGACGGCTAGTTGCCGCGCCTTACCTGTCAAATCAGTTTGAGTGTGCGCGGATCGGGCTGGAAAATCACCTGAACTACATTTATCGTCGGGCTGGCGAAATGAGCGAAACCGAAGTTGTAGGTTTATCGGCACTGCTCAATAGTGGTTTAATTGACCGCTACTTTCGTATCTCGAACGGGAATACCCAAGTCAACGCCACTGAATTACGGGCATTGCCTTTGCCACCGCTTCAGGTGATTACGGCCATGGGGCAAGCAGTTATGGAAGAAGTGGATACGGTCGATCTAGATGCGATTGTCGTTCAAACCCTTCAAACTTACCTGCTATTACCGACTGACTTTCCTATTCTCCGCGAAACGAGAGCGGTATGAGTAAAATCACGGAAGCGCAAGCGGTTCTCGCCGCCTTACAACTGCCCGCTGCCCAACAAACCGAAATCGCTGCCCTCACCCTGCTGGTGTTGGCACAGTTGGATGATAACACACCTTGGATCGATGCTAAACGTCCGAGCTTGCGTATTCACGATATGATACAGGCAATGAGTAACCGTTTTGGACGGGTATATGCTGAAAACACCCGCGAGACAGTGCGTCGTCAAGTGATCCACCAGTTTGAGCAAGCACGGATCGTAGATCGCAACCCGAATGAACCAGGGCTAGCAACCAACAGTCCACGCACCCATTACGCCTTGACGGATGCGGCTATCCACACCATTCGGCAATTTAACACCCCCACTTGGGCTGAAGCCGTCAAAGATTTCTTGAATCTTCAACAATCGCTTATCGAGTTGTATGAGCGCAAACGGGAACTTCAATTGATTCCTCTGACTTATCAGGGCAAGGAATATCAGCTCTCGTCCGGAAAACACAATGAACTACAAGTTGCCATTGTCGAGGCGTTTGGTCAACGGTTCGCGCCGGGAGCAAAATTGCTCTATCTGGGGGATACGACGAACAAATCCTTGTTGATTGATGAAGCCGCTTTCACTAAGCTAAATATTCCACTGACCAAACACAACAAACTACCCGATGTGATTCTATATGATGAGCAGCGCAACTGGCTGTATCTCATTGAGGCGGTTACATCGCACGGGCCGGTGACACCTAAACGCCGGGTTGAACTTGATGAAATGTTTATCAACTGCCCCGCCGGGCTAATTTATGTGAGCGCTTTTCCCGACCTGATGACTTTCCGCAGCTTTCTCAATGAAATCGCTTGGGAAACGGAAGTTTGGATCAGTGAACTACCCGATCACATGATCCATTTTAATGGAGATCGCTTCATAGGGCCGCGCACCCGATAAACAGTCGCCTTTATCTCTAATGCGAATGCCTCAAGTTAGTTTGAGAACTTTGGGACTGTACATCTAGCGAAATAAGCACACGATCCGCGTGCGTTGGAAAGCCGTAATGCGAGGTTTAGAGTTTCAAACGATCCACCTGTCGGGCGCGCCTTATAATGGAGTCCATCGATTGATAAATTCAAGGGGATGTCATGATCCGCCTTATCCTGCTCTTATTGGCTCTAATCATCAGCCCGGTGATCGCTCAAACCCCCGCGCCAGATCCCGAACGAATTGAGCGCACGCCGGAAGATGTCGCCGCGATCCGCCTGTTAGATGCGGAGTTACCGCGCATCTCATTCCGTGAGGATGTCTCTCATTTTGAAATTCCGTTGACGATCAAAGTCGGACTTACGCCGCATATTCATTGTAGTGATTGGCTCAATGCCGGCCGTCCGGTCACTGAAGTGATCGAAATGGATTTTAAGGAATATGTGAAAAATGTGTTGCCGAACGAATGGGTTTCGACCTGGCATCCGGAAGCACTGAAGGCCGGCGCGATGGCCGTGAAGTCGTTCGCATGGTGGCGGATCACCTTGATCGATCCGCGCCCCATGGGTGCGGATGTGGTCAATAACACTTGTGATCAAGTGTTCCGTCCCAATTCGCGCAAAGCGACCACCGACGCGGCAGTCGATGCGACTTGGCATTATCGGATGTCACGCGCACATCGGATCGTGGAGATCCATTATCTTTCGACAGATGAGTATTGCGCGCAATTGTTCCCGACGCTGTTGTGTATGGGGCAATGGGGGACACAATACAAGGCGCTAGAAGGTTGGACTTGGGAAACGATCACCCACTTCTACTATCCGCAAATGGACATCAGCGTGACCAACACGATCCCACCGAATACCCAGATCGTGGCCAATAGTCACTTTCAAAACGCGGACTTTTGGCAGATTGCGGGCAGTATTCGTGGGTATGGTGTGGTCAATGGGATATATCAATTTCATCGGCGCTTGAATGCGACCACCGCCGCCTCGTTATATCAGGATCTCAATTACCGCGTGCCGCAAGCCTCTACCTTATCGGTGAACCTCTTGATCGGCAATAGTAGCGCGCTGCCTAAAACGATCAGTCTGCATGTGCGTAATCCATCCACATGGACGGGAGCGATCAGTTGTGTGTTTAGCTTGCCGCCGAATGTACCGTTACAACCCTATACGATGTGGGCAGTCACCCCCACCAGTTGGACAGGTTTACGTTTCGAGATCATCGGGGAAAGCGCGGACGGCGTTCCGAATTATCTGATCGATCGGGTGCGGTTGTCGTATATCCCCACGGGGAAGCCGGCCGATCAAGCGAATTGTCTCTTTCCCGCCCCCGGTGCGCCGACGATCCTCACCCCCTTAGCGAACAGCATCCAAGGGAAGCCCACCGTGATCGATCTTGCGCCAGGTGGGAGCAATCTACGCCCGAATTACAATCCCGCTTATCAGGTGCAGGTGAGCGCAAGCGCCGATTTTGCGACGGTCGTCTATGACAACGGCAGCGCCTTAGCGATCACACCGCAGATCACCTTCATACCACCTGCGGATGGCCTGTATTACGTCCGCGCACGTCAATTTGACGGCATCGATCGTTATAGCGCTTGGAGCGCAAGTGTGCCGTTTAAGGTGGTGATTTTACCGGGGACTCCGGTGCTGATCGGCCCCATTGGCCCAATCGACACAGTGACAACCTTCACTTGGCAGGCCTCTAGCGACACGATGCGTTACATTGTGACCGTGGTGAATCTGAATGGCGAATTGGTGGGACGGGCGGTGTTATTGGCGGCGGATTGTCCGACCACAACCTGTAGCGTGACGATCCCAACCTTTGTACCGGCCGCGGGAGTGAGTTACAACTGGCAAGTGACCGCCCGCAATGCTAATGGACGCACCAAAAGCCCCCGTAGTACCTTCACCTATGTAACCCCTTAACGGCTGATCAACGGAAAGCCACTGGGGGTAAAAGCGATTGTGAGATTCGGCGTAGCGCGGTAACTGATCGGCACTTGATACAGGTCGATCACGTTGTCTACGCCGATCAACGCCTCCCAAGCGTTACGCTCCACCTCAATTGACCATGCGATCACCGCGCCGTCAATGGTTTCGGCGGCCAAGGCGGTGCGGATTTCGGTCAAGGTCATCGGGATCGCTTGCACCGCGACTCCGCTTCGACGCAATTGATCGATCACTTGATCCACGCCCGGTAAAGCGATCGCGCCGATCGTCAACGCGATCCCGTCGGGATAACCCGCATTCGCGAGGCGTGTCCGCAATTCGGATGAGCCGATCACCGGAAGCGGTTGTGCGATCGCACCCGGTAGGGCTAAGTCGGTCACAATCGTTTGTGGATCGATGCTTTGGCGTAACCAGAGCGCGATCTCATCCGACGGTAAGCGGGCCGGATGGATCGCCCATGCGATATGCGGCATCAGTTGAGAAGCCGTCCAATCCGGTTGTAAGCCATAGCCGACCACAATGTCATAGTCTGTCAGCGGGTCATTGGGATCGGTGATCGCGATCACCTCCGCCGAAGCAGTCAACAAGGCCAGATCGGGGATCAATCCGACGGTATTTGGTAACAACCCATAACGCAATGGGGGTAAGGCCGCCGGAGTCGGGGTTTCGGTCGGTTCTGGTGTGAGATCGATCGGAAATGGCGTTGGAGCCGCTTCGCACGCTATCAGCGTCCAGAGCAGCAGCGTGAGGAGCAGCGTCATCCTCATGAGAACGGCACCCAAGGCCCGACGATCAAGCGTTGCACCATGCTTAACGAGGTGAACACGTTAAAAAATGCCAAAATCGCAAAGGCGATCGCGGCATTACGATCATCCCGTCCGCGTAACAGTGTGAACAACCCCGGCATGATCACCACCAACCACGCCATATAGAGAAAATAGATTGTGAGTCGATCACTTTGTGGGCGGAGTCCTTGCGTAGACATGATCACGCCCAAAACGAGGATGATCGTGGAGAGGATCGTCATGGTTGCGATCGCGCCCCAAAAATTACCGGAGATTGACTCGTTGCGGGCGGCGGTGGCCGCAGCCCATACGCCCAAAGCGACCGAGTAAAGGATGTGCGCGTTAAATAAAATCCCGTGAAATGTGCTTAAATCCATACGTCATTATCCCTGTGAAATCGCGCACAATTATAGCGAGTCGCATTGAGAAAAGAAACCGTTCTAAAAGTTTATTGAGAAGCGTGGCATGAAATAACAGCTTAAAATGGCTTTTTCTCTGCGTTCTCAGTGGTTAAAAAAAGCTTTTCACAGCAACTTTCCTGTACCCACATTGGAAGCGGTCGCACTAGCGCATGGTCAAGATCAATTTGCCTATTGATTGTCCGGTCGCTAACAGGCGATGTGCCTCGGCCGCCTCTGTGAGCGGTAAGGTGAGCATCACTTTCGGGCGCAAGCGTCCGTTACGCAAGTGTCTCAAAAGCGCTTGCACATCTTCCCGATACCAGTCCGGCCGTTGACGCTGTAACGTTTGAATGCTATAGAGCTGCAAGCTCCGTCCGTCTGGGATCAGGTTTAGGGCAAAGGCCCGTAACCATTGCCCTAGCGCGCTTAAGATCACCGGTGTGCGGCCGCGTCGTGCTTGACTTGGGGCGATCGTGGCAGATAAACCGTAAGCGATCAAACGTCCACCGCGCCCTAAGGCCTGATAAGAGCGTTGTAGATGCGTGCCGCCGATGCCGTCAAAGACCGCGCATACGCCTGCACCGTGGGTGAGATCACGAATTTGTTGGACAAAATCGACACTTTTGTAATCGATCGGGGTGCAACCCGCCGCTGTTAGATCCGCATGTTTCGACACAGAGGCCGTGCCATACAGCGTTAGATCGGCCAAGCGCCCCAACTCTACTAACGCCGATCCCACTCCGCCGGCCGCGCTGTGGATCAAGATCGTATCACCCGCCTTGACCTTGGCGGCGCGATGCAACATTTGGTAAGCGACCACATAATTGTAGATCAAACAGATCACCGCCAACGGATCTAAATCGTCGTCTACTGGAATCAAGCGGGCGGCGGGTAAACAGATCATCTCGCTGTAACCGCCTTTGACCGTGAGCGCCGCTACCCGTTGACCGACGGCGAAACCTTGCACCCCGATCCCGATCGCATCGATCACGCCGATCACTTCCCAACCTAGGGTAAACGGGGGACGCTCAAACCAGACTTCAGGGTGAAGCCCTTCACGCATCAAAAGATCGGCAAACGAGACTCCGGTGGCGATCACCTGCAAACGTACCTCACCCGCTTTCGGTGTGGGAATCGGGACATATTCGGTTTTGAGGACTTCCACCCCACCAAATGCGCTTACGATCACCCGTTGATAATGGTCACGCATCACACATTCCTTTGGTTAGGCATTGATAGAGGACGGTTTGAGCTTGCCTAATGGCTTGGGCAATTGCCCCAAGACATACACCTGATTCCGCGCCCGCGATAACCCGACATAGATCAACGGATCTTGGATCTCCTCACGGGCTTGATCCAATTCGGTGAGGATTACTACCGCGTTTTCGAGGCCTTTATACGTGGCGATCGAACAGATGCGAATCGCATAAGGGGCGGTGGTGGTTAAGTTCCAAGTTAACCGAAAATTGCCCAACGCTTCTCCTTCACTCCATTGGCTATTTTTTTGCGATCGGGCGGTTAACACGATGATCTCTTGATTCGGCAGCTGTTCCTCATGGCATAGACGATGTAACAGGCGTTGCAATTCCCGTCGGGCCGCTTGGGGTGAGTCGATCGTCAACTGTTCCACCGGCCGACCTTCTGGGCCAAAACAACGCGCTTGATCTCCGCCAGCTTGTGCGTAAAAAGTCATCTGGGTATGGATATGTTGGGTGTTGCGACAATTTTCAGTCAAGCGAAATGGCTCTTTATCCATTGGCACATGCGTGATCTGACGATAGATGCGCTGATTATCGTCAAAGAACACATAAAACACGCCGTTTTTAGGATCATGCAGCAGATCCGGTAAGCCGATCCACCAAGTTTCCTCAAAATCTTGGCCTTCATCCACAATGATCGCATCAAACAGATACGGAGAGCGCTTTTGTTGCAAGGCCGCCGCTGCATCTACTAGCAACTCACCGGCCTGCTCATAAAAGCTTTGATCTCTGGTGACGGTGTTCACCCCCGCCCAATTGATCGCACTCCCGACCAAGCCATGAAAGGTGGCGACCATTAGCTTGTTGTGTTGCATCTGGGTGTCTAACCATTGTTTGAGGTTTTTATTAAAACACAAAAACAAGACTCGAAAGCCCGCCTCTAACAGGATTTGCGTTTTTTCCATGGCCATCATCGTTTTTCCTGTCCCCGCGCCGCCGATGATCGTCGCTCGTTTGTGCGCGCTTAGAAATTGCAATAACTTAAGTTGTTGTTGGGTGAGTTCTTCGATCTTGCGACGTTCACGCTCAAAGATCAGGGCGGTCTTGGGGGAAAGTTGGCGCGTGGGGATCAACAATTGGATCAAGGCCTCGATGGCTTCTTTGCCGCCCATTTTTTGATGTTTACGATCGGCGCGTGCCTGCCAATAAGTGTAGATCTGATGCAGCCGTCCGCGTAGATCGTCTAAATGCGTTTGATCGATGAAGATCGCTTGGGGGCAATCCGGCCGCACATCTTGGCTGACTTGCGAGTCCGGTAACGCGACGGCATGAAACACCGCGTAAGGGTATCTCGCAGTGGTCGGGTGTTCGCGCAACCAATCTTGAAACACCCGCCGATTACGCTCCCCTTGTTTACAGGGATCATGAATCGTGTGGGTTTGTCCGTAGCGATTGGTCGAATACCACGCGCCCTCGTTCAAGCTCACTTGGCCGCCTTTGACCTCGATGATCAACAATCCTAATTGAGGATGCGCGATCAAAAAGTCGATCTCTCCGACTGTTTCGGCCCGTTTACCAAACCATGGGATACTATGGAAGATCGTAAATTCATCGGTGAGATCATCAAAGCGCTCAAATAAGCTGTATTCCGCTTCACTGGTGCTTTGATCGGATCCCGATCCGCGATAGATCGCCGTCTGATAAAACTGGCGCACATACGCCACGTTGATCTCGTCCGCGTGATATTGACATTGACGAGCGCCCAACGGGGTGATCTCAAAGTGATCTTGCGCCGATGTGAGCGGATGTTGCCATTTATTGATAAAGCCCGCCTTGACCAGATACACATCACACCACGCGATCCGGTTGGCTAAGGCGTTTTGTTTGCCGCTCATGGTTTGTGCGTCAGCATCGCTGATCTGGAGGCGTTGACGGAGGGCGGTGAGGATCTGTTGACGGGTGAGTCGTTGACCGGAACTTAAGATCTGTAAAAAGGGGACTAAAAAATCATTGACCGGAGGAATTGACATCAGCTTACCGCCTTTTGATTAAGAGATAACTTCCCAAAAATGATGAGATGCGCGGTCATTTTAACACCCCATTCGCCACTTGTCCTAACGATCTCCACCTGCTTTGATCATCAGGCTTTCCATTATTATCAATAAATGTTGAAGTTTTGGATGAATTAGGTAGGATCAAGCCCCTGTTTAAATCAGCTTATGGGATCTTCGATGAACGTCTTAACGACCTTGATCAAGGAACAACGGATCGCCTATATCTTCACACGCTTGTTTGATTATTCCGATAAAATCAAAGCGGAACACCTAGAGCAAGTGGTGATCAAGGCGATCGAACGCGCTCACCTCCAAGCCAACCTGACCTATGATCCACCGTCACCCTATACTTTTGTGCCGTTTCGGGATACCGAACAGGACATGATCGACTCGCCGGATCAAATCCGAATCATCTATGACGCGGATATTGAGCGACTGAAACGGGCCTTCCTGCTAGTGGGCTTTTTGGACGGGTTATCGAAAGATGAAGGGATCTGCATGGAGATCGGTTACGCCTTTGGTTTAGGCACGCCGGTACTGCTCATCTCCACCGATTTTATCTGGCGAGCGATCAAAAACTGCGAAAATACGACTCATGTGATCGATCCGGTGATTGATCTCATGGTGACACGCTTGATCCGTAAGTATGACATCCCGCCACAAGATGCGCCGTTCTTAGACCGCTTATTGGCTGCCCAAAACGTGGTTTATGCCCAAGTTGAGGAGGCAGTGTATCAGCTGTTGTTATCAGATCCCACGCAGCCAAAATGGACAACAGACTCCGCCGCACATTTTGATGTCTACCTAGAATTTGGGGGTGGGTTGTTTGAATGGGAGCGCCGTCTCATGTCCCAACTCAGCGATGAACTCACCTGTGAGGGTTTTCGTGTGGCGCAATCCGCCCGTTATCTGCCCGATGCGGCGCTACGATCGGCGGTGGAAAGGGGCCAAGCGGATCTTCATCACGCGCTTCATGCGTCGGTGATCGTGGTGTGTAGCG
>JALOOG010000038.1 GCA_025454525.1 Anaerolineae bacterium
GCGATTTTTAAGATCTTTTCGAGTGGAGTCAAGACCAATCGCGATGCGGTCGTTTATCAGTTTGATCGGGAACAGTTAATCGATGGTGTTCAAAAGATGGGCGAGGCGTATAACATCGAAATTTTTCGCTATCAACGGGCGGGCAAGCCGAAAGATGTCGATAACTTTGTCCGTTATGAGCAGATCAAATGGAGTCGCGATCTTAAACTTGATCTGGTGCGTGGGAACTATGCCGAATTTTCGGAAGTGAAAGTTCGTAGCAGCGTTTACCGTCCCTTCTCAAAGCGCTTTTTGTTTTTTGACCGGGTGTTAAATGAAGAAGTGTACGTTTTCCCGCGCATTTTCCCAACCGTGGCGACTGAACAAGAAAATCGGGTCATCTGTGTATCTGGGATCGGAAGTAACAAACCCTTTCACACACTCATGAGCGATCTTATCCCATGCCTAGACATTTTGGAGAAAACACAATGTTTTCCGTTCTATACCTACAATGAAGACGGATCAAATCGCCGCGAAAACATCACCGATTGGGCCTTAAAACAATTCCAAGATCACTACCACGACTCGACGATCAGCAAGTGGGACATCTTCTATTATGTCTACGGGGTCTTGCATCACCCCGCCTATCGCGAAAAATACGCCGATAACCTCAAACGCGATCTGCCTCGCATTCCATACTTATCCGACTTTCGACAGGTGAGCGCGATTGGGTCACAATTAGCCGATCTGCATCTGAATTACGAGACGATCGCGCCGTATGATCTGCAATATGTGTGGAAACCAGATCGGCCCGCGTCGTATCGTGTGGAAAAACTCCGATTGAACAGCGATCGCGATGCGATCACGGTGAACGACAGCTTGACCTTACGCGGCATTCCGTCCGCCGCATTTGACTATCGCTTAGGCAATCGCGCCGCGTTGGAATGGATCATCGATCAATACCAAGTGAAAAAAGATGATCGGAGCGGCATTGTGAGCGATCCGAATCGCTATAGCGACGATCCGCAATACATCGTGAAATTGATCGGCCGTGTCACCCAAGTGAGCCTAGAGACCATGCGCTTGATTACCCAGCTACCCGAATGATAACATCCCCGTTGGGCCAATTCCCTCAGCCATCTATGGGCTGAGGGCTAGGGTGGGGTTGGACAGGAGAAACTTTCCTAAGGTTACAAAGATCCATTTGTTTAGATTTTCCAACCTCAACTTGAACAAGGGTTCGCTATAATCAATGAAATTTAGGTGAGGATGGATAGAGTGATGAACGATACTTGGGGCGCGATCATCGGGCGCTACGAAGAATTTCGCCAACATGAACATTGGTCAGAGCTGGCAAAAAATATGCTGTTGCTAATCAACGCGATCCAAGCGGATAAGACATTTCCTAAAACGCAACATACGATTAGTCATGCGTGGTTGCGGGTGGGGCCGCGTTGCGCCGATCCGCGTTATCGTCCGAGTGTGTGGGTGGGATGGCGCAAGCCGAATTATTATTGGATGGGAATCGGTTCATTTGGCACACGTCGTCGGATCACCGTGTCAGCAGAGCGGGCCGTACCCATGCTAAAGCTCTACTTGCAACATCTGCATTTGATCGATGCCGAGTACGCTCCATTTCACCAAGGGGAGACCCCGATCGAAGCGGACGAACCGCTTCTGCCCGTATGGCCCGAAGCGTCGCTCAAAGCACAATATGAAACCCTGCCATTAGCGCAAGTATTGCCCACCTTGACTCAAACGGTCATGGAACAAAGTGAGGATCTTCAGGCCTATACGGCACAATTACGCGAACTGCTCAAAGGGCGGGATCAACTAGAGATTGCGGAAAACGTTCTCGCCGAACTTTTAAAACGCGCTGAACGGATCAATATCGTCTTGACAGTAGCGCTAGAACGCTATCAGATTCGTCAATTAGAGACCGACCCGCTAAGCTAATCGTTCGTCTTATGGCTGTTTTCAGGAGGTACTTTCGGCGCGAAAGCTGAAAACTTAAGTGCTTTCCACTTGCGAAAGCATCTTTTTCACTTTGGTCACCAGATCATGGTGTAAGATCGGTTTGGGTAGATAATCGTTCGCCCCAGCCTCCATGCCCCGAATCACGCTATCGGCATCCCGACGCGCTGATAAGATCAACACGGGCGTATCTAATTTTAATTGGGTGCGGATCATTCCGCATAAGGTGATCCCGTCCGTACCCGGCATCATCACATCCAAGATGATCAGATCAGGGACATTCACCGATAAGACACTTAGCGCTTCTTGCGCGTCTTTGGCCTTGAGGACACTAAAGCCGCCGCGTTCTAACATGATCCCGATTAGGGTGAGCGCGCCGACTTCATCATCTACTACTAAAATTCGTTTTTTCATGTCCCCCCCGCTCCAACAGGGATTCAATTTATAACCAGTTTCGGACACTTTAGAGTTTACATGACCTTAGAGCATCACGCAACAATTCAATAACAATTGTTTGCTAGTCACCTTTTTAAAAATTTTTGAGAGTTCAGCTACTTTTTAACGCCCCCTTACGTATAATAATAGGGCAGTTTACCTTCAAATTGGCTTAAGAGAGGGGAAAAAATGGTGAATGCAATCCATGTCGATCACGTTTCAAAAACTTATGGCTCATTTCGTGCGGTGGATGATCTCAGCTTTGAGGTCAACCAAGGTGAGATCTTCGCGATGTTAGGGCCCAATGGCGCAGGCAAATCGACCACAATCCGTATGATCCTTGACATCCTCAAACCCGATGTCGGCACGATTAGCGTGTTTGGCGGCCCTTTAACCGATGCCAAAAAAGACCGGATCGGCTACCTTCCCGAAGAACGCGGCCTTTATCGCAATGTGAAAGTGCTGGAGATGATGACCTACCTCGGCACCCTCAAAGGCATGACCCAACGCAACGCTCAATCCCGCAGTAAAGAATTGTTGGAACGCCTAGCGTTGATCGAACATCGCGACAAAAAAGTCAGCGAATTAAGCAAAGGGATGCAGCAAAAAGTCCAATTCGCCGTCACCGTGTTACATGACCCAGACTTGATTATTGTGGATGAGCCGTTTTCGGGCCTTGATCCGGTGAATACGTTGGTGATCAAAGACCTGATGTTAGACATGAAACAACGCGGAAAAGCCGTCGTCATGAGTTCACATGAGATGCACCAAGTGGAAGAAATGGCCGATCGCCTGTTGATGATCAATCGTGGCCGTCAAGCGCTCTACGGCCCAGTGGATGAAGTCCGGCGACGTTACGCCATCCACGCGGTGATCGTAGAAGGTCAAGGCGCTTGGGAACAATTGTCCGGCGTGCAACGGGTTGAACCCCATAAAAACGGACGCAACGCCGCGATCTTACACCTTGCGCCCAACGTCACCTCAAATGACCTGTTAGCGACGATCGCCGCCGCGCCGAATGCCACGATTGAACGGTTTGAATTAGCCGTTCCCAGCTTGAATGACATCTTTATACAGGTGGCCGGCCGCGATGAATAAAATGCTATTGGTGGCCAAGTACGAGTATCTGTATAACCTGAAGCGTCCGGCGTTTTTGTTCGCGGCCTTTGGAACACCGATCTTTTTTGTGATCATCATGGCCGTGGTGACACTCGCATCGGCCGGAACCGAGGTGGACCTCGCGACTTATGGGCCGGTGGGCTATGTGGATCAAGCGGATGTCTTGACCACCGGCCAAGCGCATCCAGATTATCCGGCGCTGTTTCAATCATTCGAGTCGATCGAATCCGCCCGAACGGCCCTAGATGATGAGGCGATCATCGCGTATATCGAATTGCCAGCAACCTATTTAAGCACGGGACGGGTGAACCTATACACCTATCAGAGCAGCGTGCCGGAAAATCTGACCGCCGCGATCGAACTCTTCTTGTTGACCAACTTCACCACCGGGATCGAATTGCCGTTCACCTTAGAGCGCTTGCAAGAAGGCGTTGATATTCGTGTACAGACCGTCGATGATGGCCGCACCTCCACGCAAGGCGGATTGTTTGTCACGCTGTTTTTACCCGTCATCTTTGCGTTTTTGCTGATCACCGCTTCCTTGACCAATAGCGGCTTTTTGATGTCGGGTCTGGTGCAAGAGCGTACCAATCGCGTGATTGAGATCTTGGTGACCAGCGTCACCCCGCTTCAACTGTTGGCGGGTAAGATCATCGGACTCGGCTTGTTAGGCTTAACCCAAGTGGTGATTCTACTCGGCACAACTTATCTAGGGTTAGCCTTGGGGCAAAGTCAAAACCTTGAATTTTTACAAGGTGTCAACTTACCCCCCGCTTTGATCGCCTTGGCATTGATCTATTTCTTGGTGACATTCTTCTTTATGGCGGCGCTATTGGCAGGCATCGGCGCGGTGAGTTCCTCTGAACAAGAGAGTCGACAGATCTCCGGCTTTTTGACGATCCCGTTTATGATCCCGTACCTGTTCTTCATCACCTTCATCACAGAACCGAATGGCACAGTACCGACGATCTTGTCGTTGATCCCGTTTACTGCGCCGATGTCCGTCTTGATCCGCGTAGGACTCACCGATGTCCCCGCGTGGCAGATCGGGCTGAGTTTGTTGATTTTAGTGCTAACCACCGTGTTTAGCGTGTGGGCGGGGTCAAAAATGTTCCGGTGGGGGCTATTGCTTTACGGGAAAAAATTCGACTTGCGCGAAGTTGTGCGAGTCATCTTTGGGCGCGCACGTATGGAAACCAGCACGCCACAAAATATCACTTCACAGGAGTCGGTATGAACGCGATATGGCAAGTGTTCCGTTATGAGATCCTCCGCAATGGGCGGCGGCGTGGGTATCTGTTTACCACGTTCGGTTTTCCGATCGTTGCGTTTCTATTTTTGTTGGTGATGCAAAACATCAATGCCGGTTCTGCCCCAGAACCGGAAGCCGCCGCCGAAGCGATCACCGAATTTGCGGATTTTGAAGGGATCGAACAAGCCGCTTACATCGATCAATCGGGCTTATTCACTGATGTGCCGGAAGAACCCAACTTGATCCGCTATACCGATCTTGAGGCCGCCCGGGCCGATCTGATCGCCGATGCGGTGGATGCGGTGTATGTGATCGATCCAGATTTTGCAGACACCGGAAAAGTAACCCTCATGGTGCGAGAGGTCTCGCTGAATGGGATCACCACCGCGCCCGTATATCACTTGATCTATACCGAGATCGGCGAGTTGATCACAGATCAGCGGATCTTAGCACGGATGCAAGATCCCGTGAACCTCAACACCATCAACTTGCAACGGGAAGGCACAGAACAGAATGAGGATACCAGCTTTGTGTTGGTATATGGCTTTGCGATTTTGTTCGCGATCACCGTTTTTGGCACCAGTGGCTATCTAATGCAAAGTGTGATCGAAGAAAAAGAGAATCGCCTGGTGGAAATCTTGATCACCTCGATCCGCCCCGGTCAACTGCTCACGGGCAAGATCTTAGCGTTAGGGACGTTGGGGCTGTTCCAATTGATCGCTTGGATCGGGATTAGCTATCTTTTGGTGAACTCCCAAGCCAACGGCGCGGCGTTGATCCCGTTTCTAGCGACGCTTCGCATCCCGACCGAACCGTTACCGATCTTGGCGATCTATTTTGTGTTGGGGTATTTGATGTTTTCGGCAGTGTTCGGGGGGATCGGTGCGATCTCTAATTCGATCTCAGAAGGGCCCCAGCTCTCGGTGATCTTTGTGCTACCGTCCATGGTGCCGTTTTACCTGTTCCCGATGTTTATCTCACAACCAGACGGCACATTGCCCGTGTTGTTTAGTTTGTTCCCATTGACAGCACCGCTATCGATGACCATGCGCTTAGTATCCGCCCCGGTACCGGGTTGGCAGATCGTGATCAGCGTGATCCTCTTGGCATTGACCACGATCGCACTCTTTTGGGCGGCCGGTCGTTTATTCCGCGTACAATCGCTGTTAGCTGGCAAAGTCCCCAAGTTGCGCGATCTCCCGCGCCTAGTGTTTGAAAAGGCCTAAGCGAGTCAGTGGGCGATCACCCGATCACCCACTGACTTAGGAGCTACCACCCGTTCAGGTGGATCACCTCATCAATATTTTTGCGAGAGGTGGTTTTAAACTCCACGCCAATGGGATAGGCCAAGGGCAATAAACAACATTGAGTCATCTTTTCATAAGGGATCTTTAACAAGCGGGCTGCTTCTTGTTCCAAAAACAGATGCGAGGTCGTCCAAGCGCATTCTAAACCGCGTGACCGAGCCGCTTGGATGAAATTCCAGACGGCCGGTAAGGACGCTCCATAAGGACTGGTCATCAACGTGTTCATGTTGCTAGACGAGTCCACCCGGCCGGCATAACACGGGATCACTAAAACGGGCATTTGTTGCAGGTGATCGCGGAGATACTCTAAAGACTCGATCAATTGTTGTTGGGTGAGGCGCGCTTCTTCATTATCTGGGGTGTAGGTGTAGATCGAGTTCGGAAGGTTACGATAATGGTTATCCCATGCCCGCCGATACAGTTGGGCGAACTTGTCTTTTTTATCCGGATCGGTGATGACCACAAATTGCCAAGTGGGTAACGGCAAGTTGGACGGGGTGCTTAATGCGCTTTCGATACATTCACGGATGACCTCTAGATCGACCGGACGTTGAAAATCGAAGCGCTTACGGGCAGAACGTGAAGTCGTTAATAATTGTTCAGGAGTGAGATTAAGCATCAGGTTAGTGTCCTTTCGGAACAATGATGAGACGATACCTTAAAATATTAACATATCTGCCCCGTCTAGCAAATAGTAATCAGAGGAAAAACCTCAATGGGACTTATTCACCGGGCGAATCTCCTGCCGATTAAATCTGCTATAATCGATAGATCGCTACCCCAACAAACAAAGGAAGGGCTATGTTATTTCGTCGTCAACCACCACAAAAGCAGGGCAAAAGCCGCACTTTAGCCGATCACGCCAAAATTGTAGAGTCAATTCTCGCTAAGCTAAACGTTGATCCCGCTCAAGCCAAGTTAAAAACGGTGGAAGGCTACGGGTGGAGTTTTCGACGGGGTTCGGCGATCATCGAAATTTATGTGACAGAACACGACGGAAAAGGGTATTTTCAGGTACTTGCGCCGATCTTGCATTTGCCCACGATTGGCTTACTACAATTGTATCGCCACTTGTTAGAACTCAATTTACAGATGACCGCCGCCTCACTAGGGGTCTATCATGACGTGGTGTATGTGTTTAGCGAACGTTTGATCGGCGGATTAGACTTCAACGAAGCCAACGACATCATCACCTTAGTCGCAGGTTACGCCGATACATTCGACAATCAATTGGTGACCGAGTTCGGCGGCCGCTTATATGGTCAAGCGTAATACGGCGCGGGTGATCAACTTTTGATCGCGGTGGATCACGCCGCAAACTTGATCCTCCGCTTGCCATACCTGCACCGTGAGCAGATCATCCTGTAAAGCGGCTTGTTTGTATTCGATTTGCAGTTTAACAAGGCGTTGATCCCCCCCGCCAGCCAAGCGATGCGCCTCTAACAGATAAGCGAGATAGGTGGCATTATTGACATGCCCCGCAGGGTCAAGATCGCGCCCTTCGACTCGCCGTGTCATCTGAAAAGCGGTGCTGGGGACTTCCGGAAATTTGGGAAAAGGTGGACGCGGTTCGCCCGCTGCAACAGGTTCCCCTAAGCTATATGCGCTGACAATTTCCGGTGGAATCGCACTCGGATAAAGCGTTTGAGCGTTGATAAACACCCAATCGGTAGAAGCCCGCGCCACCTCTATACCGTCCCGAAACACCTCATATTGTCGTAACGATCGCACCCGCCGAAAGTCATGCACCCACGTTCGCACAGTGAGCCGATCCCCATAATGGAGCGGCGCATGGAGTTCAACCTCCGTCTCATAAGCAAACCATTGAAACCCGATCGCTTGATACCGGTGCGCGCTATAACCGACCGCGGCCGATCCGGCAAAGGCCGCCTCTTGCAGGTAGCCTAACAAGACCGGAGCATGTAACTGCCGACGGGGATCGCATTCATAATGCCGGATCTGAAACTCAACCGTGTGAAGATAAGCCATGATCATCTCTTAGGTGTAGTACTGAAGACCGGCCTTGATTATGCCACAAAATAGCGTCGGATTCCCGTAGGGTAAACGTAGGGGTAAACCGATCGCGATCGCGTTACGATCCCGTGGAAATAAGAGGTGATCGGAGCTTTCCCCATGCGAAATTTAACGATGCGACTGGTGCTGGTGTTGTTGGTCTTATGTTCGGGGGTCTTGGCTCAAAGTGACCCGCCGATGCCGTCTCCCCTGATTCGCGGGTTGTCTTGGTCAGATCTACGCTTGTCCCCGGATGATTTACCCGTTTTCCCGATACCGTCCCCTCAATATGGACTTGAGCCGATCACTTGGGAGAATGCCGATCAAGTGCGTTTGTTAAAGGTGATCTCCGCCCGTCCGGGTTATGCTAATCGCTACGATGAGCCGATCATCAGTTCAGACAGCCGCTTTTTATATGTCAGCGAGGTAGCCCTTGACCCGAATCAACGGAAACCAATGTGGCATTTAACCCGCTTGCACACCCCGCGCACCTTTGGATCGGAACAAATCAGCGTCACCGGACATGATCATGTGTTTGCTGGCATCACCGCTTACGGTGAGCGGATCAGCTTGATG
The DNA here is from genome assembly GCA_025454525.1 of Anaerolineae bacterium. Lineage (GTDB taxonomy): Bacteria > Chloroflexota > Anaerolineae > Aggregatilineales > Phototrophicaceae > JALOOG01. Next base: position 8,656 of record JALOOG010000038.1, read on the forward strand.
AATGTGGAAACGGGCTTGATCACCGAAGGGACGACTCCTCGCTTAGACGGCGAACGGGTTAGCCTAGAGATCAACGCGGACACGATCTTAGCGATCGGTTGGCAACAGACCCACGTCTTGAATCGGGCCGATCTCGCGTTACGCTTTACCCTGCCTCATGCTATTGTCGCATTTTCACCCAACGGACGACAGATCATCGCACGCACCGCCAATGACCGCTTAACGGTCTATGATGCGTTCACGGGTGAGCCTTGCTTAGAATTGGTCATCCCCTTACCGAATCCCTATCAGCAGATCGCTGAATGGGCGATCGATCCGAACAATCAGATGATCGTCATCAGTGGCAATGGCCTCAGTCGGTGGGATCTGACTACCGGAGCAGCGTTACCTTTAGAAACCGATATGGGCGGTGTCAGTTCAATGCGCTTCAGTCCGGATGGCCGGTGGTTAGCCTTGATCAACGCCAATCGATTTAACCTCATCGATACGAGGGACGGTTCATTGTGGTTTTCGCTCTATTTTGAGGATGAGACTGATTATTTCAACCAAAACCAGATCACCTTTAGCCCAAATGGCCGCCTGTTGTTGTTAAACAACCCGTTGCGCTTGCTCAATTTGCTTACGGGGGAAGTACAAGCGTTCGTTGGTTTGTACCGTAGCGCACGGGCGACTTTTTCGCCGGATAGCGCGACGATCGTCGCTTATGATCGCAACTTGGTGTTGATTTTCGGCGTTCCGAAAGGCATTCGCCCCGCATGGCCCGGCGTAGACGCGCAAGTGATCCCGTCTAGTGTGAGCATCCGCCATTCGCCACGCCGATCCGCCTATGAAGTCGGTTTTGGGATCGGCACGATTCGCATCATCGGGGCCTTTGACTCGTATTTTGTGCAAGTCTCTGATCCGGCGGGCTGGACATGGGCCGAATACCTTGATTTTGGCCCGGTCAAAGTGTCAGATCTACCGCGTGTGATGACCCCGTGAACCTGATAAACACCAATGGCGCGTAGTCTCATCATCGCTACGCGCCGAGTGTGGATCCCTTATCACTATCGCTACGCGCCGAGTGTGGATCCCTTATCACTACGCGCCGAGTGTGGATTCCTTATCGCTACGCGCCGAGTGGATCACTTATCGCTACGGCCGGTGAGATTAAACCCTTCAATGAAGTATTGTTGAAAACACAAATACACCAGCAACACCGGTAACATCACCACCAGACTCGCGGCCATGAGCCAATTCCACGCGGGTGATCCACCTGCGGCAAACTCAAATTGACGTAACCCTAACTGCAAAGTATACAGGTGTTCGCTTTGCAGATACAGCAGCGGCCCCATAAAGTCTTGCCACACCCCTTGAAACGCAAAGATCGCCACGGTCGCTAACACCGGCCGACATAACGGCAAGATGATGCTCCACCAGATGCGTAACTCGGATGCGCCGTCGATTTTTGCCGCTTCAGTCAGATCCGGAGAGATCCCACGCATAAATTGACGCAAGAGAAAGATGTAAAACGCATTACCCGTCCAGGCCGGCACGATCAACGGTAAAAACGTGTTGATCCATACGGGCGATCCTTGAAATCCGAACGCGGGCAACTTGGAGAACAAGATAAATTGAGGGATCAACGTCACCACACCCGGTAACATCATCGTGGCCAGCACGATCCCGAACAAAAGATCCCGCCCCGGCCACCGCAAACGCGCAAACGAATACGCCACTAACGAGGATGATAACACCGTCCCGATCACACTCATCAGCGTGATGATCACCGTGTTCAGCGTCCATTGGCCCCACATGCCAAAGCTAAAGGCGTATTGGTAATTTTCCCACGCGAATCGGCGCGGAATCCAATTAAAGCCCATCAGATCGGTTGGCTCTTTTAGCGAGGTGCTGATCATCCACAGCAACGGGATCAAAAATAACAGTGAGATCCCCGCTAAGATCAGCCAAGCGCTGCCGCGTTTCATCGCGTCGATCATGTCTGTTCCCTCTCGTTTTCATAATACACCCACCGTTTGGCTAAGCGCAGTTGGATCAAGGTGATCACCAAGATGATCACGAATAAGATCCACGCTAAAGCGGAGGCATAGCCCATCTGAAAGCCGCCAACTCCCACTTTGCCAAAGGCACGGTTATACAGATACAACACATAGAACAGCATCGATTGTCCCGGCCCCCCTAAGGCCACATTGCCGCCGGAACTGCCCGCGATGATGAACACACTCGCAAAAATCTGAAACGTGCCGATCAAGGTAGTCACGATCTGAAAGAAGATCGTCGGTGAGAGCAACGGCAAGGTGATGTAGCGGGTTTTAGCAAAGTCAGACGCGCCATCAATGGCGGCCGCCTCATACAATTCCTTAGGGATGCTCTTGAGTCCCGCCAGATACACCAAGACATTCCCGCCGATCCACCACATGCCCATCACCACTAACCCCGGCTTTGTCCAATGCGGATCGACAAACCACGCCGGCCCATCGATCCCCACTTGCCCTAATCCGGTGTTTAACAACCCGTTGGGCATCAAGATCCATTGCCATAAAAACACCGTGGCCACACCGGAAAAGATGTTAGGCAAATAGATGATTGATCGAAACAGCTTGCTGCCGGGTAAACGCATATTCAACAAGAGCGCGATACTCAACGCCACGATCATCACGATCGGCACTTTGAAACCGACCAACCAAAACGTATTTTCGATCGATTTCCAGAACATGCTATCGTTAAAGAAGATGTTCTCGTAATTCTGCAACCCGACCCATTGCGGAGCGCGGATGATGTTATAACGGGTGAAGCTCACATAGAACGAATACACCATCGGCCCCGCGGTGAACAGGACAAAGCCGATTAACCACGGTAACACAAACAGCCAACCGAGGATCGTCTCCCGTTGACGTAAAGACAGCACGCGCAAGGACGAAGCGGCCTGGGCTTGAGGGCGAGTCTGACTCGCCACTTTCGGTTGTGTAAGGCCTTCCACAAAGTTTGCTCCTAGTTGCGAGGGGCCTACCGACCCCTCCACGGACGACAGATTACGGGTTTTGTGCGCTGATCTCCTCTACCGCTTGTTGAGCTTCTTCAGCGGCCTGTTGCGGGCGGATCTCACCCGTCCAGATGCGCTCATACCGTTGATCCAATTGTTCGCGCCAATTAGGATATGGCGTAAAAAATGGCGTGGTGGAACTGGTTTCCATCGCTTGCACCAAGAACGCCCACTTGGGATCGGCCATCAACACCGGGTCGTTGGCCGCGCTAATGTCACTCGGCATCGAATAGGTATCGCGCGCCCAAGACACTTGTGCCACCGGACTCGTCGCACATTTGATAAATTCCCACGCCGCATCCGCTTGATCTGCACCCGTTGGGATCGAAAGTGTAAACCCACCACTCACCGAAGACGGGGCGACGTTATAGGGTAACAGCGCGATCCCCCAATCGATCTCCGCTTGTGAACCATCGTCTAAGGTGATGCGAGGACGGTAAAAATTGAGAATGGAGCTATAACCGCCGATGTCCGCGATCATGGCGACGCGGCCAGTCATAAATTCATCGTTGGGCGCGGCCGCAAAATTAGCCCGAAATTCTTGGATCGCGCTCCAACCGCCATAACGCCCGATCCATTGATTCACCCAGTCCAGCGTCCCGATAAATGCTTCCGTGTTGATCTGAGGACGACCGTCTTCACCGATCCATGTTTGTCCGTTGGTTTGCGCCCAAACATCCGGCCCCAACTTGATCAACGGGAAAAAGCCAATCCGCTCAATCGTGCCGTCCGCGTTAATCCGATCCAATTGATCCGCATATTGCCAGACTTCCTCCCAAGTTTCGGGCGGACGTTCGGGATCGAGGCCGGCTTGAGCAAACAGCGTCTTGTTATAGAACAGCACCCGCACATCGGTTTCAAACGGGATGCCATAACTTGCCCCGTCATAAAGCGTTTGATCCCAAGTGAACTCCCAGAACCGAGCCGGATCGATCCCATCGCGATCAATATATGGTTGTAAGTTGGTCTGAATACCTTCAGCGGCGATCCGGGCCAATTGGGGACGATCCTCCACGATCACATCGGGCATCCCTGCCCCCGCGGCGACAGCGGCGACATTGGCTGTCCAAATATCACCGAATGGCTTAAAGACTTCCGTAACCACCACTTGCGGCAAGGCCTGTTGACACATCGCCACAATGCGGCGGATCGCCGTGCGACGCACGGGCGATGACCAAAAGTGCCAAAATTCCACATCACCCGAAATTTCGGGGTTTAACGGAACCCCCATATCCGGCGGCGTTTGTGCGCTACTGGTGTTAAAACTCCCAGTCAATAGGAGTAAGCTTCCAAGTACGAAACAAAAAATGTAATACTTTGGATCTGAAAAGATACGATGGCGCATAGCGTCTCCTCAAAGTTAGTCAAGTTGGGACAATCGGATGTTGTCTTGGCGAATTGGGGTGGGGTGAGGCTACTTTATTCGCTGTAAGGTTTATTTTAACGTTAAAAAATTAAAAACTCAATTTCGTTAGGCGTTTCTACATAAACATTCATCTACTCTCACTCTAGAACACCTAAAATAAAATGGGTTATAACAGCTGTAATCACAGGATGACGGATGATCGATCTACGGGTGAAAGCGCAATTAGATCAGGCAGACACAGAACTGGCCTTAAAAAATATCATCCGCGAAAACCTCGCTTTTCAGGCCATGGCCACCTTTACCGGGGGCGTGTTTATCGTCGCTTTTGCGAGTGAGTTAGGCGCGACCAACTTTTTTATCGGCTTGATCGCGGCGATCGGCCCTTTTGCCCAATTGTTGCAAATTCCGGCGATCTTTTTGGTGGATCGCTTGCAGAATCGCCGTTTGATCTGTGTCGTGGCCACGATCATCGCCCGTTTGATGTGGCCGTTGATCGCGCTATTGCCCTTTGTCTTGATCGGGCCGGCCGCGTTGCCGTTTTTGTTAGTAGGCTTAGGTTTACATTCCGGTTTCGCGGCGATCTCAAATTGCAGTTGGGGATCATGGATGCGTGATGTGATCCCACAAGATCGCATGGGCGCGTTCTTTGCACGCCGGATGCTGTTATCCGCGATCGTGGGCATGATCCTGAACGTATTGGCCGGGGCCTATATTGATAGCTGGGAGCGGGTATTTCCGTCCGCGCCATTGATCGGTTATTCGTTGATGTTTACCGTGGGTGGGATCATCGGGATCTTGGGGGTATGTCTGTTTACCGCCCGTATCCCAGAGCCGCGCCTCACCCCGTCACAAGGCAAGGTGTTTAGCCTGTTAGCGCAACCCTTCCGAGACACCAACTTTCGCAACTTGATGATCTTTGAAGGCACATGGAATTTTGCGATGAACCTTGCCGGCCCATTTTTCACGGTGTATATGTTGCAATGGCTCAACTTTGACCTAACCTCGATCGTCTTGTTAGCCACTTTAAGCCAGATCACCAACATCTTGTTTATCCGCACTTGGGGTCGCTTGGTCGATCAATACAGCAATAAGGCCGTGTTGAGCTTTTGCGCGGGCATCATGATCGCCTGTGTGTTTTTGTGGACATTTGCGACCTTACCAGAGCGTTACTTGTTAACTGTGCCGATCTTGGTGTTGATCCATGTGGCCAGCGGGATCGCTAGTGCGGGGGTGGGTTTAGCGTCTGGCAATATGGGTTTAAAACTCGCCCCGCGTGGCCAAGCGACCGCCTTTTTAGCCGCCCGCAGCTTGATCAATTCATTAGCGGCCACGGTTGCACCGATCCTCGGTGGCCATTTTGCGGATCTGTTTAAAGACGCGGAACTCGCTTTGACGCTCACTTGGACGAGTCCGGGCCAAAGTTTCGCCTTACAGACCTTAGATTTTCAACACTGGGATTTTTTCTTCTTCTTGGCCTTTTTGATCGGCATGTATGCCCTCTTCCGCTTGACCTTAGTGCAAGAATCCGGCGATGTGACCAATCGAGTCGTGGTCATGGAACTGATGACCGAGATGAAACGCGGGATGCGAAATTTCTCCACGATCAAGGGGTTGTATCAGATCATCTATTTCCCGTTTTCGCTCTTGCGTGATACCACCCGCGAAGATGAGAACAAACAACCTGAAATCCAACCGCCTTGATCACGTTTAGCGCCGCCAAGTGGCAAATTGATCGGCCGCGTCATTATTGGTCAAGCGGCGCAATTCCCCGCTTGCGATCGTCAACAAGTAGATCTCCCAATTGCCATCGCGATTCGTGCTAAACGCGATCTCTGTGCCGTTTGGTGACCAATCGTTCATGATGTTGTCACCCTCGCTTTCGACCAACAAACGCGCATCCGTCCCATTGGCATTCATCACCCACAGGTCATAACCGCTGCCATTGCGATTCGATGAAAATGCGATCTGTGTGCTGTCTGGCGACCATACCGGATGCCGATCCGAGTCTGCATCATCGGTTAAACGCCGCACATTTTCACCATTAGTATCGATCAGGTAAATCTCCTCGTTACCATCCCGTTTCGATGTAAACACGAGTCGATCTCCGTTGGGCGACCATGACGGATACGCATCATCCGACGGATGAAACGTCAAACGTTGGATCGACTCGGTGTCCAAGGTGATCACGTACAGATCCCAACTCGCATCCTGATATTGGGTATAGGCGATCTGTGTGCCATCCGGTGACCAAGCGGGCGCAAGCATTGATCCGGTTTGTTCATATTCACGCATCCCGTCCGCGCCGATCACGCCTAAGCGCCGATTGATCGTTTGAAACGCCAATTGTCGCCCGTCCGGAGACCATGACGAATGCGCGGTATCGATCAACGTGAGATCGTTTAACCCGACAGTCTGTTCCCCATACGCATCGATCAGATGAATTTGCCAAGCGTTTTGCCGATTGGTGCTAAACGCCAACACCCCGCGATCGCTCTGCACATCTGGCAACCGGACAACCGGAGGCGTGGGTAGGGGTGTCCTGATGACCGCCCTAGGAACGTTCTCAGGGACAGCGAACAGGAAGATCAACATCCCCAAACCGAATAAAAAAAAGAGGGAAACACTCGCACCGATCGAAAACCACAAGAGAGAACGGTCTGATGGCCTTCCACGCTTCGGTTTTTCTTCAGGATAAAACGGATCATTCATAATCACCTCATCGTAAACTTAAGGCTTGATTTTTTCGGTGTGTATTTTCATAGATAGATAAATAACCTCAGGAAAATACCCCCACTAATGGAGCCGGATCACTTCATCCTACGCGGGCCAGTTCCCTCCCCATGCATGGGCAGGGCTAGGGTGGGGTTGGATTGCACACAAAAAACTTTTCTTTACCTACCTAGATTGTAGCTAAAAATGCCGATTCTGCCCGTTGAAGCTTGTGACAAACTAGGGTTAAAACTCGTAACATTTGTTACGACTTTTTCGCTCATCTGTGCTATGATCGATCCAACACGACCAGAATCATCCTAAAGGAGGATCAGATGAACACGCAGTTTTACCTTGTTTTTGGGGCGGGGTGTTTGCTTTTTGATGTTGAAAGCGCAATCTTACGATCTCCCTAACCACGTTGCCGCGGTCGCCGAATCTTTTTTTGGGCTTTGCCGCTACCGCAGTCGCCGCAGGAGCAGACTTCAGCGCCTTGTTAGTTTTCAAGCGTTGGCCTTGTGTTACAATGATGTTTACATTTAAGCCTGTTAGCAAGGAAAGCCTCATGCAGCAAGTGACACCCGCCCAAAATCCACCCCAAGACAAAGCGATCTGGTGGACGGTAACACCCGAAGAAGCGATCGATCTGTTAAAAACTGATCCCCTTCAAGGCCTCTCACAAGCGGAGGTGAGCCGACTTCAAGGGCTTCATGGCCCCAATACGCTACCCGAAAAAGAAAAAGAAACCCTCTTACAAAGCCTCTTAGACGCATTCAAAGACCCCTTAGGCTTGGTCTTGACCGGGGCAGCGATCCTAAGCGCGATCATCGGCATCATTGAAGGCAGCCCGACCGAATTACAACAAGCGGGTTGGATCATGGCGATTGTCGTGTTTATGACGTTGGTGAGCTTTTACACCGATTACTTTGCCGATCGCGAAATGGACAAGCTCAAAAGCCTACAGGTCGATCAGGCGACCGCGATTCGGGGCGGTGAGCGTGTGGTGATCGAGTCCAAGGCGCTTGTCCCTGGTGATGTGATCGTGTTAGGGCAAGGGGATAAAGTGCCGTCGGATGCACGCATTATCGAAGCCAACAACGCCACGGCCAACGAACAATTATTCACCGGAGAACCTTACGGAGTCGAAAAATCAGCCGCGATCACACTCTCATCCGATACACCGCTCTCACAACGTGCGAATATGGTGTTTGGGGGCAGCTTTATCACTTCCGGCACGATCACCGCAGTGATCACTTCAATCGGCGTGGACACCGAGTTAGGGCGGATCTGGGAGATCTTGGTCAACACCGAAGAAGCGCCCACCCCCTTACAACAGCAGTTAGAGCAATTGGGCAAATTTTTATTGTTGGGGACATTGGTCGTCTGTGTGTTGGTGGTGACGATCTACGTCTTGGTGCAACAATACCCGATCTTAGAGGCGTTGGTGGTAGCGGTGGCCTTAGCGATCGCCTTCATCCCAGAGGCGTTAGGCGCGATCATCGTGATCGCTTTGGCCTTGGGCGCACGCGAAATGGTGAAAAAACAGACCATCATCCGCGAAAATTACGCCGCAGAGGGACTCGGATCGGTGAGTGTGGTCTGCACCGATAAAACCGGCACGATCACCTATGGCAATATGTCGGTGACGCATTTATGGGGCTTGGGAATCGGGGAAGTTGACCTCAAACAGCACCTTTGGACAGCCTTGAACAGCGACATCCAACGTTTGATCCACATTGCCCGTTATAACAACAACCTCAAAGATCCCACCGATAAGGCCTTAGGGGAATTGGTCACGATCGCCGGCCAACCGATTCTACCCGAATTACGCGCACATCGGCGCTCCGAAGTGCCATTTGACAGCACCCGTAAGCGCATGTCCACCTTAGACGCGATTGAGGATCGTTTGGTGTTACAGGTCAAAGGCGCGCCGCAAGTGGTGTTACCGCTGTGTCGTGAGGCCTTACAAAACGGCGCGGTGATCCGGTTCACCGAACGCGATCGGCAAGCGACCTTAGACGAATTGCATCGTTTTGAGAGCGAAGGCTATCGCGTTTTGGCGCTATGCTATCGCGATTGGCAAGAGGAGACCCGCGATCTCAATGCCGATGATGAGCGCGATCTGGTGTTTGCGGGACTCGTGGCGATCTCCGATCCGGCCCGGCCAGAAGTCCGCACCACCTTAGAGACGTTGCATCAAGCGGGCATTCAGGCCAAAATGATCACTGGGGATAGTCCAGTGACGGCCTTATCGATCGCCCGGGATATTCGGCTCAATAACCCGCGCATCGATCCCGTATTGGATGAAAGCTTGGTGATCACGGGGACGCAATTAGCAGAAATGGTGAAAGCGGCCCAAGCCCGTCATCCCCAAGTGAGCAACTCGATCGCCGATCAGCTCAATGAGCAGGATCTGCAACGGATCTCGAGGGCCTTGGTGTTTTCGCGGGTGACACCAGAGGACAAAGTGACGATCGTCGCTGCCTTGCAACGTGCAGGAAAATTAGTGGCGATGGTGGGCGATGGGATCAACGATGCGCCTGCGATCAAACAATCCAACGTCGGGATCGCGATGGTGTCTGGGACGGATCTGGCTAAGGCGGTGAGTCGCGCCGTGTTGACGGGTACGTATGAGGCGATCGCGAGTGCGGTAGAAGTCGGTCGCACGATCTTGTATCGCGCCCGCTTGTATATTCACGCGCTTTTGAGTACCAATGGCGCGGAAGTCGGTGCGTTTATCGTGGCCGCGTTAGCCGGATTGCCAACCCCTTTGACGGCCGTACAATTGTTGGTGATCAACCTGTTAGGCGACTCATGGTTAAGCATCGCCCTAGCCACCGAAAAGGCCGAACCGGATGTGATGCAAAAGCCTCCCCGTCCGAAAAACGAGTCGGTGATCACACCGTATATGTGGTTCAGCATCGGCTTACAGAGTGTGATCACCACGATCATCATGATGATCGCATTTTTAGCGGCACGCGATCTCGCGATCGGGCAAGGCTTGACGGCCGAGGATCCCTTAACGCTCTCGCTGCAACAAACCGCGGTGTTTATTACGTTTATGGTGCAGAAGATCCTACGGAGCGCGTTCACCGCCCGCAGCTTGCGCTATAGCATCTTCCAGATCGGCGTATTGAGCAATCGTTGGAGCTTGATCGCCGCGGGGATCACGATCGGGATCGCTTTGTTAGCGATCAACGTCTTACCAGTGGGCATGACCGCGCCGCCCGCAGACTTCTTACCGTTATTATTCGGGTTGGGGGTGATCCCGCCGATCGTGGAAGAAGCGGTCAAATGGATTTTGCGCCGCAATGCCCAACGTCAATAACTGTAACAGGGCGCTTGATGCGCCCTATATCTGATTTATGGCAACACTTCAAGGTCAAAAAAGACCGCATCCCACGCGCTGATCTGTAAGCGATAGGTGCCGGGGGCGGTATCAGCGGGAATGGTGATCTGGAGATCACAAGTATAACCACAACGTACTCCCGGTAACGCGGTGTTATTCAGGCTGATGCGGACAAACCGAGTCATCGCTTCGGCCGTGGCGATATTCGGTGTCAGGATGATGCTCTCGCTTTCTCCGGCACAACGCCGTTCTTGTGCGTTTATCATCATGCCACCATTAAACGCCACGTTGATCACCTCTCCGGCTCTGGCTTGGGCCGGTGGGGGGGTGGTGACTTCGGTGTTGACCAACATCTCACCCGTTGGCAACGGGCTAAAGGTGCAATCTGGGGTAGGAGTCGCGGCCGCCCGACGCGGATCAGGTGCGGGCGCGGACGGCGTACAGGCGGTGAACACCACCCCGCATCCCAACAAGAGTAGCAGCCAAGTGATCGGTTTCATCGTCAAGTTACCTCCAGGTCATGGTATATCCAAGTTTGACGCTGACTATAACACCGATCTCGCTCCCCTTGTTCAACGATTTGCCAACGCGATCCCTACGTCCTCTACACGGGCGAAGCGATCTTGGGGGTTTTTAGCCAAACAGCGCATCACCGTATACACCGCTGCTTCTGAGAGATCCGGCACACGATCCCGCGGATTCGGTGGTGGTTGATAGACATGGGCGAACAATACCTTAGCGATCCCGCCAGCAAAGGGCAATTCCCCCGTGAGCATCTCGTATAACACCACGCCAAGCGCGTAAATATCGGCGCGAGCATCGATCAAACCCGATTCTTGGATCTGTTCGGGGGACATATAATCGATGGTGCCGATTGCGCCGACTCCGGTGATCGTGGTCGCAGTGGTTTGCCGGGTGTTGAAAGCGATCCCAAAGTCCGTGAGGATCACCTGATAATGTTCGCCGTCGGGTTTGAGGCGTAACAAGATATTCGACGGCTTGATGTCACGATGCACAATGCCGCGCTCATGCAAGACCATTAACCCGGCACAGATCTGTTCTAGGATATTGAGCGCGTCCTCTAACGAAAGCCGGCCGCGCGTTCTAAGGAGCTTTTGTAAGGTCTCACCGCGCACATATTCTAAAGCCACATAAGCGATCCCGCTTTCCACCCCATATCCATAACAGCGCACGATGTTTGGATGATCTAAGGACTGCACTAAATGTCCCTCTTGCAACAATCGGGAGGCGAGGTCATTGTCACTTAACGTTTTTTCCGGAGGCAGGAGCTTGATCGCGGCCTTGCGCTCCCCAATTTCACCCAGATAAACCTCGCCCATACCGCCTCGCCCGATCACCCCACCCAACGTAAAACCACCCACCACGTATCCGGTATACAGGCCCGGATTAGCGATCTGGATCTCACGCGATCCTTGTAACAATTGGTTGAAGTCAAAACGAAATCCGTATAACTCGCGATCCACCCACCGGATCACCGCATGACGCAAGGGGTTAAACAACAGGCCGATCAAGATCGAAGGCAACACCCAACTAAACGTCTGTGGCGCACTGAACACCAACCGTAACGCGCTATGCACGATCAACCATAACACCACAAACCCGCCTAGCGTTAAAATGCCTACAAGGGCATACACCAGCACCCGATGAATATAGGCGTTGATGTCATAGAGACGGTAACGGGTGATCGCCACAATCAACGATATAGCCAAGACGATCCCGCCGATCTCATCAATGCCTGCGGTGATCACAAACCAATCGGACGGCACGATCACATAGGCGATCTGCCCGATCAATAACGCGAGGATCGCGACCACCGCTCCGAATAACACCCATTTCATTTGATGTTGGTAGATCGAATTGCCCCGCCGATACCGTTGATATTGTGCGATAAAACCGATCACCCACACCACAGTAAACGGGAAAAATAAGGCCAAGTGGTTGATGCCCTGACTTTGGATATAAATGCGAGCGACCTCACACCCCAAATAGACAAACAACAACGCCGGACTCCAACGCGGGTAAAATTGCCCGTCCGGTAAGATAAATAACACCAACGCGGCCAATACCGAAGTAAGCAGTGCCAAAAGGATCACCGGCATTTGCAGATCGGGGCGTGCCGTCACCACCTCGATATATGCGCCGCTCAAATTTGCGCCTAACAACGCCCAGACCATGCCGACGATGATCGGCACAATATCCATTGAACGGATCACTAAGGTGATCGCTAACCCGATAAAACACAATTCCCCGAACCGTCGGATGAGCGATCGCACGATCGCTAACCCGTCTGGCGTAATGCCTAAATTGAGCAAAGTCGGGCTGTTTTGAACCCCATTGACCACAAACTGATAAAACAGCGGAATATTGATCGCGATTAACCAGAGACTCGCCACAATCACACCGAATCCGATCGCACGCATCACATATAGAAACAAGGGGTTGATGAATTGCGTTTGAGATGAGGACATCCGTGTGTCACCTGACCTATAAGAGCTGCTTATTTGAACAATAAGTAAAGCACATTCAGAGAATTTGGGCAAAGCGTTTACACTAGCATTAACGCTGGTGAGATCACCTAGGAGAAAACAACATGGCATTCGCAAAATTTATGGCCGGCCCAATTGGACGCGGTGTACGGATTATCGCAGGTGTGTTCTTGATCGCATTCGGTTTATTGGGGGTCGGTGATGTGGCCGGGTGGTTATTGGCCGCAGTGGGCATCCTCCCGATCTTAGCAGGGGTATTGAATGTGTGTTTGATCGCACCGTTGATCGGCGCGCCATTTTCTGGACAACAAGCGCTGAAGCAATAATCGATTAAGGTCGATAATTGCGGATCAAGTTGCTTAACTGCTCAAGTTCTTCAGCGGGGAAACTATACCCCGTGATCTGTAGGTATTCGGCGGGTGTGATCTGGGATTCTAACCGGGTTAATGCCCGCCAAAACACCTTACACAAGTCGAGTCGGGAAGTTTCGATGATACCCCACACATCCGATCCACTGGTTAAACGAAATTTGAGCGGGGAATCGCCTTCAAAGTGGAAGGTGTAAATGGTGGGGAGCAGATACCACACGACATGCAAATTAGAGTGTCCACGCATCATATTCACTAAAGCGCGGGTGAGATCACGAATTGAATCGTGCCAATGATGTGTCGGTGAAAAATACAGCCGTTGTTCCTCAAATTCGATCTCAACATACAAGCGCCATTCACGAATCGGAAAATTTGCGTTGAGGTTGGTCATCAGGTTTCCTCGTTGGTGTGTTGTAAGAGCCAGTCATAAAGGGCTGCGTCCGCATACACTTTGGCGCTATGCCCTTGATCGGGGTGGATTGTCAAGGATGCGTCTCCGCCACACTCGCTAAACAATGTCTCTAACTGATAGGCGTGACTGACCGGGATGATCGTGTCCTGTTCCCCATGAAAGATCCACACGGGCAGATCTTTCATACCACACAGTTCGGCCTCAAATTCGGTTTCCGACGGGGTATACGCACAGACCGAAGCCATTGCCGCGAACCGGGCCGGGTGTCTGGAGGCGATCAACCATGCGCCCGCGCCGCCCATGCTAAAACCGGTTAAATATTGTCGAGCCGGATCTACGGGGTAAGTGGCGCAAATGTGGTCACAGAGCGCGATCACCGCATCAGTTTGCTCACCCCAATGGCTGTTGGCCGGACATTGCGGCGACAGCACGACAAACGGAAATTCAGGACGATCATCCAAGAATTTCGGCAAACCATGCTTTTTAACCCACTCAGGATTATCTCCTGACTCGCCTCGACCGTGCAGGAACACGATGAAGGGATGCAAGGTCTGTTGATCGCCCGTGGGTGGTAAATGGAGCCAATAAGCGAGTGGAGGTGCTGGGTACATCTGTTGCATCACGAATCCTTAGGTATGATCGTGCAGCGTTGGTTAAGATTATGAACACTTTTTCCTAAATAGGCAAATAAACCTGTGTTTTTAGGTTAACCTAACACACTAAAATAGGTAGACATCACCGCAAACAACACCCCAAAGATCAACAACCAAAGCGCGATAAAGGCCAGATCGCGATAAAATCGGTAGCGATTACGCCGCTGTTCCATCTGCATTTCCGACTCGCGCAAGCGATACAACGCCCCCGCCGCATGGGTATTGCGCGGATTCACACGCAAGACATTATCTAAGCAAACCGAACTTTGATCGATCGAATCGACCGCCACGCTCATCCATAGCCACGCATCCTCAAAATCACCATCTTCTTGAATCAATTGGCGTAAGAGGGATCGGGCTTCTTCGCGGCGGTCTAACTTGATCAATTCGATCGCGTCTAACAAGCGATCAATCCGGTCTTCCATGTTGGCGTTTAGCTCACGATCCCTTTGGTGACTTTCATGAAAACCGATTCAAGGTCTTTGATCTCCTCGGTGAACCCTAACACCGAGATCTGGGCCGTGCTAAGCGCCTGATTCAAGGCGGCCACCGCGTCATCATCCCCAGTAAAATCGATACGCACCCGTGAACGCCCACCTTTTGGCTCTAAGATCTCTACGCCGATCACATCCGTCATCGCCGAGACAACAGACTTGACCTTTTCGGCTGCCTCTTGATCTTTTACGGTGACGATCAGCTCACGATGCGGTTGGAATTGGGCTTTCATCTCGTTCATGCTGCCTTGCATCACCATTTTACCCGCTTCGACAATGCCGATGTGGGTGCAGATGTTTTCTACGTCCGGTAGGATATGGGTGGAGAAAAAGATCGTCTTGCCCATCTTGGAGAGTTCCACCATCAACTCGCGGATCTCAATGCGGGCGGCGGGATCTAACCCAGACGCGGGTTCATCTAAGATCAACACTTGCGGATCATGGGCTAAGGTGCGCGCTAGGGATAAGCGTTGTTTCATCCCGCGACTCAACTTATCGACCATATCTTCGCGCCGATGCGAGAGATTGACCAATTCCAGCAGATCCCCGACCAAGCGTTTACGCTCATTTTCGGCGATGTCATAACAGGCGGCGAAAAAGTCCAAGTATTCCCACACGCGCAAATCGTCATAAACGCCAAATTCATCGGGCATGTAACCAATCGCACGGCGTACCGCCCGTTGATCTTGTAACACCGAATGCCCACCCACCCAAGCTTGCCCCTCGCTGGGACGAGTGAGGGTGGTCAACATCCGCATCGTGGTGGTTTTGCCCGCGCCATTCGGGCCGACGAAGCCATAAATCGACCCGCTTGGCACTTCAAGCGATAGGCCATCAACAGCAGTAAACCGACCGAAGCGTTTGACCAAATCTCGTGTTTCAATAATGAAATCCATAGGAAGGTTTGTCCTACACAACTTATTTTCTTTAAATATACACGAGATTTAACCCAACATCTACCTAGATGAATCGGTAGGGCAAACGAATCAAAAATACGAAAGCAATCATATTTATATCTAATTCCGATGATCCAATGATTACCCCGCGCTTATAGATGACCTTAGAGCCAACATGGGTGGATTTGAATGATTTTTATCTTATGTTTAATGTGTCATTATTGCATAAACATTTAGACATATTTCAGTGGTTCATCTTAGAAATAGTTTAAGAAGTAGCTATCCTCAAACCGATCTTTGAAACCAACACCGTCGCCCGTTCCGATAGCAGCGTGGGTTTTAGTTATTTATCGGATCAACCATTCAGTGGTTTACAAATGACGCTCTGAAATTGATTTATCATTAATTCAAGCACTTAAAACACGTATGGGAGCATTGGCGCTTCAAATCGCTCAAATCTTGACACAAATTACTCCGCCATAAGGAGGAGATTATGGAATTGCTAATTGGTAAACCATCAAAATTATATTCTTGATATTGAAAAGGAACCACAACGGGGTGATAAACAGGCGAAAGAACGGTATATTCATTGTGGCCAATTCAACAACATAGTGAGATCATTTTGCAAACTTTTGCAACTCTACTCCAACATAAAAAGTGTGCTACCCGTGTTTATGCAGCTAAGGCGATCGAAAAATTTGATGATCCACAAGCTATAGAGTTATTGCGGGAATATCGTCAACAATATCCCAACGATTAATCGGGAAGGCGATTCAATTGTTCACACAACGGACGCGCATGATCTGGGTTTGCCGCATGGATAAACGCGATCAATCCCCCCAGATAAGCACGAAAATCCGGATGACCGTCCCGATTTTGCGCTTGTAAACCCGTGGCTTGGGCCGCATGTAAAATGGCACGCACCCGCCGTCGCAATTCCCGTGGGGTATTGGCACGATCATTCACAACGAGGCCTGTCACCATTTGCCGCGAGGATCGCCGATACACCCGCGTTTTCGCCGGATTCACCATGAACCCACAATCAGCAATGATCCGCTCAATGCTACCACGCAAGCTTAACACTTTCGCCGCGTCATCCCCCGAAAAGGTCAGATCATCCGCGTAACGGGTATAGGTGAGATCGTGTTTTTCGGCCAAGCGACTCAAACGCTGATCTAAACGCCAAGCGACCAGATTGGCTAACATCGGACTGGTGGGCGCGCCTTGGATCAACATCCGACCGCCTACACTGACATGATAACGCTGATTACCTCGCTCAAACGGACGACGATCACGTTCGGTACAGAGCAAGGCCAAAATAGATCCACTGGTGAACCCATAGCCGAGTCGCATCAGCGCGGCCCGCACCCGTCGAAACGAGAGACTGGGGAAGAAATCTTTGAGGTCAAAATTGAGGACGATCGCCCGTCCAACATGCGGCGCGGCGTTGCTGTGAATATCACGCTCCCGGACAAACCCGTGCGCGTTAGGGTGAATCGGAGCGCGATCGAGGATCTCATGCAAGATCCGGCGTTGGAGCGCCTTTAGATCGCGTTTAGGGGCAAGGATCACCCGTTTACCGCCGCTTTTTTTGCGGATCTCGAAGCGGTAATAGTGCCACGTCGCTTCCACCGGACGATCAAAACTATACCAACGCAATTTTGCTAACGAGAGGCCCAACCATTGCGCGAGATCCGCCTCACTTTCAAACGTAGGCATCTGATAGCTTTTTAGCTGTTCGGGGTCATCGTGCCTACGGCGATTTTGAGTCGTCCCCCACAAATCCGCGCCATAATAACGGCGATCCCGTTGACGACGCAATTCACGTTGTTGTTGACGCTCATCGCGTCGTTCTTCGAGCATGATCTCCGTGCGATTGCGCCAAGTCAGTTCCGACTCATGCCAAGTGATCCGCCAATTGTGGAGTGCGTCTGTCATCTGTGGTGATCTCCCAAGCAAGTCAGATCGCCGCCCGTTACGAACTTCTCTGAAGTGGGTTCCCGCTTGTTCGAGCTGGGAACCACATGAAGTTGTGATCGAGTCTGTTTTCCGCCACGACGGAACATCGCAGCATTGCGGCTAACGGGACGGCAATCCGAACATTTATTCCATGATACTGACTCGATCTAAATTTGTCAAATACGGATCGGCGGCGAAGCGCGTAGCCAAAATATGCTCACATGGGCCGCGTGACATCAAATGCTCACGGAAGAAGTTACAATCACATTGGGCGAAGCGTACCCGCGAATCGCGATCAACTGCGACCAGTGTCTCATGACCTGCGACCGATCCCAAAATGCGGATCTCATGTTTGCGCGTTTCGGACGGTGCGACGCTATGCAACGTCACCGCGCCGCTTTGAGCCAATTGTTGACCCTGTTGGATGCGTAGATCCGGGGCCAGTAAGGTCTGCCAATCCAGTTTTTCGGCGAATAATTCACGGGAACGGTAGCGCCGTGAGACCGGATCGTACATGGCGCGCCCCTCACGACATAAACGGAATAAGGCCGCCTCACTTTGAGCAGCATTCAACAAGGTGTGCTGTTCAACTTCGGCTGGTTTCAGCGCGTAGTGGGTGATCAAGGCATTGTAGACGCTGGCGATCGCCTCACCGTCGATCGGCGTTTGTGGGGCCAAGAGATCTAACGCGCTGGTGGATGACCAATCGTTTTTAGCCCACCCCGATAAGACCAAGGTGAATTTATAGGGACCACAGCGGCAAATATAGAAATGTGGCAGTCCGCGCCCTAATACGCCGATCGTCACCTTGTCCGCATAAGGCAAAACCCGCAATAACACCTCTAAGCGCCGCCGTCCCCAGACGCGCACTGTCCGGGCATAATCACCGGATGCCGTGTCTTTGAGGAAAAAGACCTTTTCCCAAGGTTCTAACACGACGCTGATCGCCTCGCCGGGCTTAAAGACATAACGCATCCCAGTCGGGGGTTTACGGACGCGGGTATCCATAAAATAGCGAATCACCGATAACAGATCCACCGGACGGACATGAAAGCTATACGCGGCCATGGTCAAGGCGCTTTGCACTTGCAGAAAGCCTTTGACCCATGAATCCGGAAGATCAACTTTCTGCTCAAAGTGTGAGGCCGTACCTAGATTCGTCGTGGTCTGCACCGCAAAACCGCTCCGGCCGATCGTAAAATGGGTGCGACGAGAAGATCGCATCGTCTCGATCGCGCTCCGCAAAGCAAATGTGAAATCGATGTTGGTTGTGCCGTATATCGACTCGCGTTCGATCTCGAAGGCCTCGTTAGCCGCCGATAAACGCACATAACTTGACCCGTCGGTGCTAAATGCTTCAAAAAACAACTCATCGGGATGTACTGTGATCACCGGATCAAGCACAAAAGCACGCGGGGACTCGCGATAATCGCCGATGATCACCTCATGCGTGGCTAACATCAATTGGCGCATCAAGATCGGATCAACCACCCGTCCACGAAACTGTACCGGTTGGCGCTGTACATTGGTCGCAAAGGCCATTGAGGACGAATTGAGATCGTTGATCACTTGCGTTTGAGTCTCATAAGCTAAGGCGACTTGCATCTGATCCTCCTCCTGCTAAATGTTGACGGGCGAACACACCGATCGCTTGCATCGCTTGGCGCGTCTCTGGAAAATATGGGAAAAAGTGCCATGCGTGTAATAAGCCCGGCCAGACCTCTAATTTCACTGGGACACCGGCCGCTTGGGCGCGGTGGGCAAATTGTTCAGAGTCACTCAACAATATTTCGGTATCCGTCACTTGGATCAAGATCGGCGGCAAACCTTTCAGATCGGCAAACAGCGGCGAAAGCAGGGGTTCACGTAGATCGTATTCGCCCGCATAAGCATCGGCATACCGCTGCAAGAGATCGGCCGTCACCAACACCTCGGACTCCGCGTTATGATCGATCGAGTCACCGCTTAGGGTGAGATCCAACCAAGGCGATAACAAGACCGCAGCCGCCGGCATGGGATCACCCGCATCACGTAAGGCGATCAACAACGCCGCCGCTAATCCACCCCCGGCCGAGTCTCCAGCGATCAAGATCTGTTGTGGCGAAACGCCTACCGATAGAAGCCAACGGTAGATCGCCATAGCATCCACTAAGCCGTCTGGATACGGATTTTCGGGTGCAAGGCGATAATGTGTGAACAGCGCCCGCCCGCCGATCGCTTGAGCGAAGCGAGCCGCGATCCCGTGGTGGACATGCGTCGCCCGCACACAATATCCCCCACCCGGTAAATACAACACCACCCGATCCGGTTCAGAGGCCGGCATATCGATCCAGTCCACCGGCACATGACCGACTTGAATCGGTTCGATCTGAATGCCACGCGGCAAGGGAATAAAGGTACGGTTGGTCTGTTCACGGATCTGTTCGATCGAATAGTCGTTATAATCCACCCCGCGCAACGAAAAACGCATCATCGCGATCACCGCACGAGTGAGTAAACTAGGCATAATTGACCTCCAATTGCACATAGAGTTGAGCAATTTCATCGGGAATGGCTCGGCGGCCATAAAATTCGGCAGCCTCTTTTAACAGGGGTAGGATCGACTCCGTGAGACTCGCATCGGCCAAGGCGGCCTGTTTGAGGACACTCAACACCTGTCGCTTGGTTGTTTTGCGGGTGCTGCTCAATAACATCACCTTCAAGGCACGTAAATTCTCCTTGACTCGTTGCGCTGCATCAACGCCACCTTGCGTTAAAATCGTCAACGCCAACAATTGCGGATGGATGTTCAAGGACTCCAACAGACACGCAATCCCATATGGAGAGCGTGTCCAAGCTTCTAAATGGCGCGTGTGGAGGTGTTGCCAGATCGCATGTTTTTCAACATTGATCCACCACTCCGACCATTCAAACGGGGCCAAATAACCTAAGATCGCGGCCGCATGTTGGACATAATGTTCGGGGGAGTCTTGATAGAGCTGATCGAACCAATCGATGATCAGCTGTTCATAGCCTGCCAGTTGCTTTTGAGCAGAAAGATCTGCTTTCTGCTTATACCAACGGCTAGTTGGTGGATAGGCTAGATGAATCACGCGATTTAAGCCTAAGAGGGTGCGATACACCAAAACATCCATGAGGGTTTGATCGCCGCGTTCTAAGGCCAACTGCAAAGTACGGAGTTGGGGCAAGTCTCGTAAAAACCGCTCTAAGAACGCAGATGCAAGTGTCAGATAGCGCTCATAAAACAGATGTGCGATCGGCGGTTCAATCCCCCACCAAGAATGATCCGGTGCATGGCTGGCGAGGCTGATGAGGCGTGTTTGTACCGCTTCGATCGGTGCATTTGATTCGGCTAATTGTTTGATTTCGTGATTCCATGCCGCCTTATTTCGCCATAAAATGAGCAAACGATCATAGTTAGCGAGGGACAGATGCAAGCGTAATTCTGGATAAGCATCGACATTCTTGATCCGAAGCAGTAAATCAAGGTGGGGGCTTAAAAACGGCATCAACTCATCTTGATAATGGGCCAAAAGCTGAAAAAAGCTCACCGGAAGTGTAAAACTCCACTGATTTTGTTGCTGATCTAAAGTGGCCATTAAACGCGCATTCACATCCGATCCTGACGGTTTTTCGGCCAATAGCGTTTGGATCAACTTCTCCCAACGGCGCATCGGATTCAGACGAAATTCGATTGCTTCAAGGAGTGAATGATCGCCACGTTTGCGCGCTAACTTCAAGAGTTTCGAGTACCCTTTTTGATGGTTGTAGCGCTCTTGACCCATGTGCATCAGGATAAACGGCTCAAACAAAACCGGATCGCGTTGATATAACTTCACAGCAAGGTCATCTGTTATTGCGTGCCAAGCGTTGGCCCGACGCATCAAGCGTGCGTGTAAATCGGCATTATTGAGGGGACTATCGATCAAACGTTGCAGATCGGGCAGCCAAGTTTGCCAAGTGTTGGTGCGCCGATACAGCGCTTGAAACAGATTTTCATGGCCGTCCGCTTCAGCGCGCTCTAATAACTTCATCAAAACGGGTTTCGATTGCCAGAGGTTGAGGTTTTGTGCGATAAACGCCCCAAAAAATTCGGGGCTGATCGCGTAAAGTCGTTCGGCCCAAATCTCGGCCCGTTCCGAAAATTCAGTGGGTTGACGGCGGGCGATCGCTTGTAATTCGCGCAATAAAACGGCGCGATCAAGCGGGAGATCCAATAACCGTTGTAAGCGTGTGGGATGCGTCCAGTCGATATAGCGCTCAAAAAACGGCAAGACCGCTTCCCCATACCGATCGATAAACCGTTTCAAAATGGCGGGGTTGATTTGCGCGCTACGTGAGGGAAGGCGTGCTTCTAAGGCCGCCAAGATCTGATCGGCCGGCAGATCTTGCGTTAAGAGATGTTCCATTTCGGCGTGCCAATCCGCGGCGGTGGCCGTTTTACGGAAAATGCGATTAAACCATTCGATCACCGGGGACTCCTTCCAGGCCGCAATCAATAAGGGGTAATCGTGCCGTTCATCAAGGTACTGTTCGATAAATGGATAAAATAGAGTCGGATTGTGGCGATAGAGCGCTGCCGCATTTTGATCGGTGATTATCGGGTAATGCTTCAAATAGATCCGCGTCGCCTGTACATCTAAGCGATTTAAGATGCGGGCTAAGGTTGAAGCGTCTGGCGCGGAGTCGATGGCCATCCCGAGACGCAGATTCCAATCGCTGGAATTGCAAAGATGACGGGCGTAGATCGCCGCAAACACCTCATCTTCTCCGTCCTGTTCGGCGCGATCTAACAGGTCTTGGGCAAGCGCATCCGGTTGCAAGTATTGGATAAAAAATTCTTTGAATAAGCCCGGATTTCGCTGATACCCGCGCAATGCCCAACTTTCGCGCAAGTGGATCATGCGCTCATAACCGCATTCGCGTGCGATCGTCCAGATTTCAGTGACCAACATTTCATCCGAACAGGACAAACTGAACAATGTATCAAACATGGCGCGGATAAACGCATGGGTCTTTTGTTTTAGATACGGCAAAAGATATTGGCCGAATTGTTCGATCAACGCTGTGAGTAAGGAGTCCGGTAGTTCACAGGTGAGATCATCGGGGTGGAGTCTGTTCAAGGCCACGGCAATGTTGGCGGGATGATGATCTTGTAACAACGCATTGACCCGTTTTTCCCATTCGGCGGAGCTGACAAAAGCGCGAAATGCCCGTTCTTTAAAGTTAGTGTTGGGATGATGTTGTTCGACGGTGGTGATAAATCGGTCTAAGGGAGGCGGAGGCGGCATAAAATAACTGTAATGCTTGCTTAAGATCCCTTGAAAATACAGCTCAAAGTATGCCGGATCGATTAAATAGAGTTGGATCAACTGGTCTTCGGTGGGTTGCGCCCAATCGCCATACCGGAGCGCGAGTTTGATGGCGATCTTTTGGATGTCTCGGCTTTTTAAGAAACCGTCAAACTCACGTTTCCAACGATCTGGGGTGACTATTTGTTTATATAAGGCTAAAAACAGATCGTGATTCGTTTCTACCAAGGGCAAAAGGGCTTCGATCGCAGCGGTGGGTGCATTTTGCGAGAGATGCGTCAGGATCAGATCATTAAATAACTCACGATCGCGTTGATACACGGCTGGGGCCCATAACAATGCCGCTTGTCGAAATTCATCTGGAGATTGTTGTGCGAAATTTTCAAGTGCGTTTAACACTTGCAGATTGTCTCGGTTATTCAGGATGGTTTTAAGGTCTAACTGGAGTTTCATCGGCGGCCTATCCCTGTCAACAACGACACTTCTATCATCGCACAAATTTTCGCTTTTGGCAAAATGGGACTTAAAAATTTACATTCTGCATGTGATCGGTGTCTAATCAATTAGAAATGAGATCATCACTCAGGAACGGTAGGTTATGAATAAGTTAACGGGAAAATTGACCTTGATTACTGAGGCCAGTAACTGACAGAAGTAATATCAGGAAAGTCTCCGTTAAAAGTTTGACACAGAATGTAGAGTCCTAAAAGTGTTTAGAAAACGATAGCTGCCAATCAGAGTCGAAAGCGTTGTGGGAAGCAATAAAATCGCACACATTTTGAAGGAACTGGTCAAGATGGGTAGATCATCAACCGGAAACTTAAACCCAAGACACTAAACGATCTTGAGCTTTTGTTTAAAACTTTCCGCCAACATCACCCGATCTATTTATTGACCGATCTTACTTGTTATCGACCCCTGTCGGCTGAAATACAAACCGAGATTTACTATTGGGTCAAACAAGTAACATCCAAGTTACTTTGCGAGAAGATAAACAACAATTGATCCTAAAAATTCGGGATGATGGTGTCGGGTTTCCTACTCATCAGCATCTTGATGGAGGGTTAAAACGGATGCAAGAGCGCGTGAGTGACTTTAACGGCAACTTTATGCTTCATCAACTAGAGAGCAAAGGGTGTGAAATCCATATTGCGATTCCGCTC
>JALOOG010000144.1 GCA_025454525.1 Anaerolineae bacterium
CTGCATATAGGATCACACGATAGCGTCAATAGATGCCGCAAGACGGATCACAATCGACAGAGGCCGGGACCAGTAGCGGACACGCCCCCTTGGATCAGTCACACGTTGTTAGGGTTCGATCGCTTCCGCCATTGCGATCAGATCCGCTTGACATCCCATTGGAAGCACATCCTCTGACAAGGCTTCAACCTCGGTAGTAAAGCCCACCGGATCAAACGTGGCGACTTGCAGGATCAAGTCCGTTGTGAGATTACATTGTGCGGCTAACGCTTGCAACCCCGTCAGCGTGGGATCTAACACCGTGATCTCAATTGGCAATTGATCCGCATTGAGGGTAGCACGGGCGCTAGGGGCTAACGCCACCGCGACTCGCGCTCCCTCGCGCTCCAGTGGGGCTAAAGTCCGCGCCGAAGTTAGGGGAAACGCGCTGTTCGGAAAGTAGCGCGCCGTCGGTAGTGTTCCAAGTGCGGATGGTGCCGTCCCCCGCGATACTAGTGAGTGTTTCGCCCGTCGCACTATAGCGAAGTTGATAAACCCATCCGAGTAAAAATTCTTGTCCTGTATAGTCATGAGTTGTCAATGAAAGGCGTGGTTGAGGGTCACCTAGTTGCCAAACAAAAGCCCGTCCATCCCCAGTGGCAGCCGTTATTTCTGGTTGTAAAGGATGCCATGCGACTTTGACTAATTGCGATTGCAAATTGATGTTATTTCTTGTCTCAACTTGTGTTGTGAAAATTGGGGAAAAATCATCACGTTGTAATACTAATAGCCAAGTAATACCCACGAAAGCAATCTGTTTCCCGTTCATACTCCAAGTGATGTCAACTGCTAATGGGAGTTTTAAACGAGTTGTTTCAAGTGTAGTGGGATTGACCAAGATGCCATTGTAACCATTGAGTGACTCAGCAGCACTGGCTAAAATCTGTTGATTATCGGGACTCCAACCCACCCCTATCACATCTTCACCCACATCGCGGTATTCAAAAGTTAACTCACCAGTAGTTATATCCCAAATTTTGAGCGCATTTTCTGGGCTAAGTGTTGAAGCCGCAAGTTGTTGCCCATTAGGACTCCATGCAAAGTTTGAGATCCGAGACTCTGTTTGTGTCTCAAAGTGGATCGTTTGATCAAGGCTATCGAACGGACTCCACGCGATCTCCCGAATTTCATTCGATGCAATTGGGTCTGTTTGAGCTTGTGCGGACGAAAACAAGATTACGAACAGGCAAATAGTGATTTTTTGCAAATTACATACCATGTTTTTCATATACCCTACCTTATCATTACTTCCAGACTATGTTTTGGAAAACAACATCTAAGGTACCCTCCATCTATCCATAACGCCCATTGCCGGGCAGTGAATGATCGTAAGCCCAACCCTTCCCGATTCTGCATATAGGATCACACGATAGCGTCAATAGATGCCGCAAGACGGATCACAATCGACAGAGGCCGGGACCAGTAGCGGACACGCCCCCTTGGATCAGTCGCTTCAACCTCAGTGACAAATTCACCCAAATTAAGCGGAGTCGCGATCGATACCTGACCCCGATCCGACTCGGTGATACAAATCTCGCGTAAACGGTTTAAACGCTCAATGGATGGTGCAGGGGTGATGATCTGAAGATCGGATACTTGGTTTTCACCTAAAATGGCCGTCATGGCCAAACGTCCTCCATAGGGAGAAAATTGAGCAAAACTAAGTTGGGTCTCTTGATGCGATTCTTGGATGAAGCGTTCGGTGGTCAAATCCCAAGTGCGGGTGGTGCCGTCTTGGGTGATGGTGGTGACGAATTGACCATCAAAAGTGAGCGCCCTTACCCGTGCTATCCGGAGCAGTTGGTAACGATCCGGATGGCCGTCATGCACTTGAAACTGATAGACAATCGTGCCTTGATCCACATCCCACACACGTACCCAACCATTGAGGTAGCCGATGGCAGCGAATTGCCCATCAGGAGAGGGGATTGATCGTGTTGTGGGTTGAAAATCACGCTCAAAATCATCGTCTAACATTAATCTCCGAATCAACTCTAATGTCTGGCCATCATAGACCGCTGGAAAAATTCCGGCCGTGCCAAAAAATTGGGAATGTTGCCAACGCCATTGTAAGCCACCGATACTCCCAGAAGTGGTTGCAATGAGTTCACCGGTTTCACCATCCCATTTGCGTAAGGTCGGTGAATGATCAGGATCATAAGTGGTGGTCAAGAGTGTTTGTCCATCGGGACTCCATAAAATATCGGCTACTCCAGGTACGTGTTCAGGGAGTGTAAGTAAGCGTTCACCTGTCACAATATCCCAAACAGTTACATGACTACTACCAATAGCGAGTTGGTTGTTATCAGGACTCCAAGCGAACGCCGAAATGGGGTTAGTGAGCGTAATTTCAGTGAGTAAACGATTATTGGGGGTGTCCCAAATTTCAACTAAACCGGAAATTTTCCCGATTGCTAAATATCGACCTTGATGATCCCATCCAATTTCAATGATTGAATCACGCTCAGTTTGTGCGGAAATCGGATAGTTTACGAGCGAGAAAACGATCATTAAAACACTCGCTAAACATATAGACCTTACCTGTTTCACTAGGGAGAAACCTTTCATCGTCATTATGACCATCCTTGACTATTGAAAATTTGAGTCATTTGTGTTTCCATCCACCAATAGCGCGCATTACCAGGTAGTGTATTATCGTAAGCACCGGTATCGTTGATATTGCGAAAGCCCAACCATGCCCCTATTTGGTCCCGATTTGCACATGGATCGCCTATAGCAGGATTATCCGTAATCCGACGATACACCCAATTGAGAAACATATCCGCTGTGGCTTCATCCACTTCCTCAAATTCGTCCGTAGATCCATCTATATCAATTTTGGTAACAATATTTTGTTGGAAGATGGAGCGTCCGTGGCTTCCCCAGCCGCGCCCGCCGCGTTTCCAGTCATTCGGGCTAATGTCATCAAAATCACTTGTTCCCATCACACGTAAACCGACACAATCAGTAATTACCGTCCCCGGTGTATCCATCCTCGCAAACAAAGACATTCCACCATTCGTTGCACTTTGATTGTTAAACCGATGGCCAAATTCGTGGACAATGGTATAGTTCGCATCTGCTACGACCCCATTGAGCGGAAAATTACCATACAGCACAATCGCATTGTTTCCATTAGAAGTACATCCTTCATCGCGTGAGCCATTGCAGGGATCGGCGTTTGTAAAGGTAAAGTTGTTGTTGACGCGGTAAATGATTAAGGGGGCTAAGGTGGTCTGCTGTTGCATCACCGCCTTAAACAAGTTACGCGCTGCTTGATTTACCCCAGATGGGTCGTTGTATTCTAGGAGATTAAATGCACTCGCTATATCCTGTACCGCCTCTTGTAATTCTTGTAATTCTGTTAATGTCCATGCTTGGCCATTAGCCAATGAACCGCTTCCGTTAGCATATACAGTGAGACCATAAGTCGCCAGATCTGCAATGATCCCATCTACCGTTGGTGCAGAGGAGGTCGGTGTTGGGGTAATAATCGGAGGGCGAATGGGTGGATCTGGTACAACGCAAGTTAACGGCGGTTCGGCGGCAGCTGGCGGGGCATTGGGAACATTGAGGATGTTCAACGACGAGTTTTCATTTGCGGAAACGGTTGAATAAACAGGATTCCAATAGCTATGGGTGACAGATTGCGCGATACTGTTCGCATTGTGTATCGCCCCGTAACGAGTGGCACGATTGCTGAGAAATTGACTGTATTTGAGGTTGAGATCGCCAAGGTTGAAGATCGCTCCCCCTTCAGACGTAATGCGTTGGTTTCCTGTACCGTTACCCTGAAATCGATTACAGGGAGCATTTACATCCAATCGTACTGTGATCAGCCCACCCGCATCGTTGTAAATTGCGCCACCGCGTCCATTACGTGAGGTACGATTACGGAAAAATGTCGTTTGAGCCATTACGATCACACCACCGGGCCAATTCCGAATTGCGCCGCCTGTCGCATCTACCCAGTTTTCGTGAAATTGCACACGGTACAAATATAAGGTACCTCGATTCATGATCGCCCCACCATCATTCCGGCGAGGAGGCGTGGTGAGGTTAGAAAAGACTCCTCCTTGTCTGAGTGTGAGATCATACAGTGTCAAAGTGGCGTTAGCATGAAGGTCAAAGAAACTAAAGGCAAAGCGGGCATTGCCTCCACGTTGAATCACGACCTCACCTGCGGCAGCGGCCGTCACTCCATCCGATTTAACCCCGCGAAGCACGATGTTACTGCCACTTGCTAACACCGGCACCGCGCCCCAATGGGAACAACCACTCGTCGTTTGTCCCATACAACTGGTGAAGTTATAGACATTAGGGAGTAAGAAAATAACAAACGTATTGAAGCTGACATTGGCCTCAATAATTGCCTCTCTCAGACCTTGCGCGTTAGAGACAGTTCGATATTGAATAAACGCATTTCTTGCGACAATCTCAGCGGGTGAAAGGGCAATGGCGGGCGAAATCGGTTGAGGTGTTGGTGTCCAAGTCGCTTCCATCTCGGTTTGAACTGAGGAAGCTTCGCCCGGCATCGGGATCAGTGGCGCGTTGGGATCAACGGGGAGTAGCATGGCGGTCGGAGTCTCTGTAGGAGTCAGCGTCAGCGGTAAGGTAGTGGGAGTCTCCGTAGGGATCGGAGTCGGCGGTAATAGGGTAGGAGTCTCCGTTAGCATGGGGGTTTCAGCCGTGTGAGACGGCGTAACAGTTGGGGTGGGGCTAAGATCTTGAGCGTTAAAGTGTAGGGTGAACGGGGCGCACAATACTACGATGAATAGTAGTATTTCCCCCCCCCTTATTGAGACGAATAGACATACTGTTTCCTCATCATATCAACAGATGCCCTAAGCGTAACACGCTCATGCGATCTTTTCCCCTACGCTTGCCCTACGCATTCTCTACGCTTTCCCGATGCAGACCATGGGTTAGAGGTGGTGAGCGCTAACGGTTATTCTTGATGTCGGCGGATCTGCTGTTCGATCTCCTCGCGATGCAGTTGAGCATAGGCCCACGCATTCACCAGATCTTCAGCCCGTAACATCGGATGCATTCGCAAAATGTCGGTATCATCCACCCCCATTCGTTGCATCTGCACCAATGACCACACCGGAATCCCCGTGCGGACGATCGCCGCCTCGTTTCCTTGATCGGTCGGAAGGTGTTCAATGCCAGGGTGCGAGTCGGCTAGATCACGCATAATCCAACGAATCACTTGGATTTTTTCGAGATCGTCTAATCCGGCGATGATCGCTTCTAATTCTGCCAACGAAACCATGCGCGTTTACTTTCGTTCAGTGAATTACTTTCGAGCTCGTCTATTATTCATACGATAACGCATGATGTCAAAAAGTGTCTCCTGCTTAATCAAAAAGAGCGGTCCATGGACCGCTCTTTTCAAAAATGTTAGCCAACCACAACGCGCTTATGGACGCGCTTCAGGGGTGACATCCGGGGTAGCTTCCGGAGTCATTTCGGGGGTGATCTCCGCTGTTGGGGCGATCTCCTCTGTGGGCAACATCTCTAACGAGACTTCCGCAGAGCTTTCCACCATCGGAATCTCAATCGTCAAAACTTCTTCCGTCACCATCACTTCTTCTACAGGGAAGGGCGGGAATTGCAAAATGCGGCCGGTCGTCACATCCGCTACGTAGACATTGCCTTCAGCATCTAAGGTGATCCCACCCAACGCGCTGAATTGTGCGCCCGTTGGATTTTCCCGATTTTGCCGTCCAAACGCGCCGATACATTCGCCGTTATTCGGGTTGATCACCAAGATCCGACCAGCATCCGGATCGGTGATATACAACAGATTGCGGGCGCTATCCAACGCCAGATACGGGCGATTGCCTAACACCTCATACCAAGCACGCACTGGATAGTTGGTAATAAACGTGCCATCGGTGCTAAACACCGCGATCCGACGATTCCAAGTGTCAGCCACGAACAGACGATTATCGGGTGAGATCACAATCCCCGACGGCTCATCCAACTGCCCCGGCGCGCTCCCTCCGCGGCCAATATCACGCAACCATTGACCATCGGCGGTATACACCCGAATACGTTTGTTCCCCGTATCAGCCACATACACGTTACCCGCGCTATCCAACGCCACATCACGCGGTCCCCAGAATCCATCAAACGGTTGTGCCGGAGCTTCGCTCCCGATCATGCTCACCGACCCCCATGAGGTGATCAGTTGGCCTTCCACATCAAACACACGGATCAAGAAATTCCATGTATCCGCGACCACGATCCGACCATCTGGCCCGATGGTCACCCCGTTCGGACGCTCAAAGAACGCGCCTTGTTGTAAGGCCGTGCCGCTTTGACCAAACGCGCCCAAGAATGCACCGGTTTGGGTATCAAAGCGCGCTAAGCGATCGTTGCCATCTTCAGCTACATAAAGCGTGCCGTTCGGCGCAACTGACATCCCGATCGGCAAATTCATACCGGCCGTAGTGGTGTCTAAAGTCAAGGTGATCGGCAGATCGATCCAATTGCTGACGCACAAGCTGATCTCTTCAGGTTCCGCGATCACGCTGCCTTCAAAGTCCCCCGTGCCGAATTGCCAGACTTGCGCGGCAATATCACGCCGCACGTACATATACATCTTCTCTTGTACCGGCCAATTCGGTAACGAGAAGTCTTTCCCCAAGGCATCGCCATAAGTGCTGTAATCGCGATTCCACCAAATATCGAATAACCCACGCCGGATATCGGCCGCCTGTTCATTGGTAGGCGTAAGATCAAATGTGTTGATGATCCGCGTGGCGTTGAGATCAAAGTAATCCATCATCGGCCACCACATACGCCCAAACTCAAAGCGTTGATAGCGATCCTCTAACAGCGGTTCCACCGTAGAGCGATTGCCTTCACCCACGACTACCACCGCTGCTTCTTCCATCTGCTGTAGGGTGGGATTCGATCCCATAAAGCGATCGTTGACGTAATGACGGAAATACCACACCCCCGGCCATGACATCTTATCGTCATAAGCGAACACCAGATGATAGCCGTTGGTGGTGCGTAGGCTCAATTCTTCAAGTTTGTTGTTCATGATCTTGGTGCCATTCGTGGCGTGCGCGTAGACCAAGAACTCCGTCGCGAGATCGTAATTGATAAACGAGGCCATCCATGCCGCCCGGAAGGTGATCAGCGACAACACCGCGAACAAAGTCAGCGCAATCATGTGGCGGAATTGTTTCAAACTGGTCTGACCGATCAAGCGGTAGATAAAGAAACCACTGCCCGCTAAGATCACCAACGACAAGATCCAATTGTTCGTCCAGCGGATCTGCTCTAACGATTGACCGCTAAACGGGGGTTGGCCCCCCAGTGGTTGCGCGATCACTTGGAACAACGCCACCAACAACAGCGGCAACAGCAGCAGGTAGATCCACCCTCTATTGAGGATTTGCGCCCATTGAATCTTGGCAAACAAGCCGCCGAAAAACCATCCGGTCAACAAAATCATCGGATAAGCCATGTGCGTGCCTAACCACGGCATTTTTTCGCCCGCTAGGGTCAAAAAGATCGTGATAAACACCGCCCACCAGGCGATAAACAGCAACACCGGCATAAATTCCATGTGGCGTTGTTCATGGAGCGCAAGGTTCGCCGATACCGAGGCTTCTGAGTTGCTAGGGGGATTCGTTTCGGTTTCAGCGATCAGCGCCGAACGCACCTGCTCATTCAATTCGAGATTCCGCAAGCGTCTGCGCCAAAAGACCAAAGTCCCGGCGATCATCGCGAGACCTGATCCGATGATCGGCAGATACTCGTACATCGGCAAGATGATCAACAGGTAATAATATTGGGGTTGACCGCCCCGACGTTCGGCCTGTTGTTCCATCCAATACTGCAAGCTATAAACCATGCCCGTCGCTAAACCTTGAATGTTGGTGAACATGGTCGTAAAGAAAAACGCGAAAATCGCATGAAAGATCAAAGAACACACCAAGAACCGTTGCCAATTCCAAGTGAGTCCGGTCGCCGTGGCGATCACAAACATCGGGATAAACGTCAAAAAGCCAACCACGATCTGGCCGGTTTGTTGTGTGCCACTCAAGGGTAATGATGCGCTTAGGAACGACGGGACACTTTGTCCAATCGCGATAAAATCTTGTGCTGTGCCGCCGGCCGCGATAATGAATACCGCCGTGAGCCAAGGCAAGATCAACGCGCCGATCACGATCATCACATCCAACTCTGGGAAGCGGCTTAGATGTTTCCACCAATCCCGACGGCGCGACTCAAACAACCCGATCAACACCACCACCATGATCACCCACGGGGCGATCACCGCGATAGTACGGATACCTCCACCGGCCGCGCCTGTGCCTTCTTCACCTGGGACGGCTTGTGCGGCGGGAATCGTGCTAGATTGCGCCCGAATGTGCGAGAGTTCTTCCACGATGATCAAGACAGTTAAGACCGCCGTCACAATCGCAAACAACACCAACACCTCACGCCAAGGTAGACGTGTGAAGCGGTGTCGGAACACCCAAAACAGCGGGATCAAGACACTTGCCAAGACCACGATCAACACCAAGATCGACCAGACGACAAAACTTCGCACTTCGACATTGTTTAAGAGGTCTCTGAAGTTCGGTGTGGCGTTGACCAGACTCACCACCCGTTCTAAGGGGGTGATGTCTAACACGATGTACATGCCAAAGGCCGCAAATCCGGCGATCAACACGCCCATGGTGATAAATTGCATCCATATGCGCCCCGGCACATTCCAGAAGTATTGAGCGAGACGGATAAACCAATAGACCAGCATAAACGTGCCGATGAAGGCCACATACATAAACGCCGTCTCTTTAGAACCCAGATTCCATAAGAGCGCCGCGGAGAGGATATATAACCAATGGGCGCGACGGCGTTGATTTTCCGGCCCATTTAAGTACATAAAGATCGCCCAAATCATCAGGATCGAGGAGGCGATCGCCGGGGTATCTTCACGAATATAGCGGTTATAGTACAACAGCAAGGGGGAGATCAACACCATGATACACGCCAAAAGCGCGCCCCATTTGCCGATCCACCGTCGGAATAACAGCGGCGAAAACACCATGAACACGCCTAACAGCGCGGTATAGATGCGGGCGCTGTAATCGCTATCGCCGAACATGGAATAAAAGAAGGCCGTCGCATGGAACAAGATCGGCCCGTGCATCAACGGCGTATGGATAAAGCGCCCATCAGTGTATAACTCATACGAGTAATAGGTGTGCAGGCTCTCATCGTGACTCATCGCACGCACGTCAAGCATGTGGAAGCGGGTGAACACCGCCAAGGCGAAGATCACCAGATAAATTGCGATCTCCCAAGTGATCGCAAACGGACGGGTGATCGCTTGATCTAAGGATGTTTCGCGATCGTAAATCGGCTCATTGACAGTAGTGGCCATAACTCTCCTTATAAATAAAAGCGGCCTTTATCTATCGGCGGGACGGGTAGGCGTGGTCTGTGGGTGTTGCGGCGCAGGTGGAGTCACCTCGATCGGATTGTTGGCGATCCATACTGTGTTAGCAGCGGTAGCCGTGTCTGGGGAAACGTGTTCCGTTTGTGGCGCGGGTTGCAAGAGCGATCGGGCTAATGTGGGTTGACTATTGCCCATGGTCAATGGCATGACCAAGATCATCATCAACAAGACCCCAGCCACACCATAACGCCAACGTAACCGGCGCATGGGGGCATGATGTCCCTGTAATTCTTGTTGGATCGCGCCCCACATTCGGCGTAACGCACGCGGATCGGCTTGACCCACTAGCGGCAATTGCCGATCCAATTCAGCCATCAGATCGCGTTGACGGACATACTCCGCATAACAAGCGGGATCATGATCGATTATCCGTCCGATCCTACGTCGCGCTTGTGGGGATAATTCCCCATGCAGATAAGCGACCATGTGTGCTTTACAGTAACGATAGCGAAAAAATGCCAGTACCATTTTGTCTAAATTCCATTAGCGTTTGTGTACTTGCTTATACACCTATCGGTCAACGTTGCCTTAAAAACTCAACAGTTCTTCTAGCAGGCCTTGGCCGACACTCCCTAACACCTGTCGCAGTTTCTCATGTGCCAAACGCACCCGACTTTCAGCGGTTTTATGCGGGATGTCCATCACTTCGGCGATCTCACGATAGGTCAAACCATGCCCATATCGTAACACCACCGCCTCACGTAACACCGGAGTTAATTGGGCCAAGGCGCGCTCTACCGCGTCTTTAGCAGCTCGCCGACTCGCGGCCGCTTCAGGGGTCTCGGTCGCTGGTGCGGTTGCCTCTTGGTGAAACAGTTGAGATAACCCGATCAAGCGCGGCAATTTGCGCCGATAGGTATTGCGACACCGACTCACCGCGATCGTATATAACCACGTTTTAAACGCAGCCCGCGAGGAGTCAAAACGATGCAAATTTTTAAATGCATACACAAACGACTCTTGCGCCACATCTTCTGCATCTTGACGATGTAACACCAGCCCATAACACAGCCGGAACAAACCGCCCGCATATAAATCATACAATTCGGCGTAAGCGGTTTGATCCCCGCTTAAACAGCGGGTGATCAACATCTCGGTGTCGGACTCTGGTATCATCAAAGTTTGTCCAGTGGATTTGATTTAGTCTTTTCGTTGTACACCCTGAAGGGCCAGATTCCTCACGGATCTTCGCCCGATTGTAACCGCGCTTGCTTTTGACGGGTAGATCGGATCATGGCGTTTTTTAAGCGAATCAAAATGACCAAAAATCATAGACCCAGTATTCTCAGAAAACTATCCCCCCAACCAATAGACCCACACCACCCCAATCTTACGCGGGCCAGTTCCCTACTCCAAGCATGGGTTCAGGGCTAAGGATGGGGTTGCCATTTAAGTCCACTAAAGGTTGAAAAAATACTTTAACAGTTTACAACAACTCTTTTTTCGTTCTCCCTTTGTGTCCTCTGTGTTCTCTGTGGTTTAATAGTGTCATAGGAGATCGCCCAAATGGACACCAAAACACACGCCCAACAACAGATCGCGCAATTGGTCTCGAAGTTTCGCGAGACCCCGAAAAAGGATCGCAAAAGTTATAACGAACAAGAGACCCGCCTCACTTGGATTTTGCCGCTGTTTCGCGCTTTGGGCTGGGATATTGAAAATCGCCATGAAGTCAGCGCCGAAGAACAGATCTCACGCGGCTTTGTCGATTTTGGCTTCTACCTCAATCAAATTCCGGTGTTCTACTTAGAGACCAAGCGCATCGC
>JALOOG010000003.1 GCA_025454525.1 Anaerolineae bacterium
TAAAGTTTTCAATCCGTTCGCAAGATCCGGCGCATCACTCCGAAAGCGATCCACCGCATGATCAAACTTTTCGATCATCGGTTCGGTGTAGGTGAAGAATGTATTCAGCAGTTGGGCGACTTGATCCGGTTGATTCAGATCATAGACTCCGACGCGCTCCCCGTGTTGATAGAGGATCGCTTGCTGGCTATCTTCAAACAAGATGTTGCGATTCGGATAACCGGCCGCAAATTTTTTGACGATCTCATCTTCCAGCTTGTCGTCTTGATCTTTCGCTTCCCAATACCCGCGATCGCGCCGAAACACATCGCGGATCACCCCGTCAAAGCGGATCAGGCGTTGATCGAGGCGATGCGATTGTTCGATCAGGAGTTCAAGGTCAAAGATCCGAGCCGCGTCGGATAACAGCGTTTTGAAGGGTTCACGGAGTCCCATTTTTGCGGAAAGTGTCATGATCGCCGACCTGTAGGGTTGCTAGACAAGTGTTCTAGTATAACGCGGGCAAGAGGCGGATGCAACGGAATTTCAACTTTAAAAGTTTAGCATAGAAGTCATCTTAGAAAGATATTCCTACCTATGGAGACAGATCAGCCCATCCCATGCACGCCAGTTCCCTCTCCATGGTTGGGATGAGGGCTAGGGATGGGGTTGAACGCAAGAAAAATTCCTGAGATTACAGGCGAAAAGTCGGGACATTTGTTACGACTTTTTCGCTCATCTGTGCTATCATCGATTCAATATGACCGTGATCACCCTTAGGAGGATCAGATGAACGCACGGTTTCAGCTTGGCTTTTCGACTTTAAGGCCCGTGTCTTTCCAACCTTACGATCCGCCTAACCACGTTGCGGCTGTCGCCGAATCTTTTTTTGGTCTAGCCGCCGCTGCCAACGTTATGTTTGAGGCGAAATGGTTTCTCAAAACCAATCCCATCCGGCAATAGCGGCGATTCGCGGCGGGAATAAGGCCTGTAGCAAGGCGACGCTTTCCGGTGCGAGACTGCTCCGCAACCCTAACGTGACCGGACTTAGCGATCCGAACAGCACTTGAATAAAATCACGTTGATTCAGGAGCGAAAACGTCCCAGCCTGACCGCGCAACCCGATCTCAATCCCCTTTGCATACGGGGTGATGATCAAGCCATCACGGGCGAGTCGGGGATGCGTCACCCGCACTTGGGCGAACAGTTCCGGTAACAGCGCGTCGATCATCGCGCCTAAATCCAAGAGTCGGGCCATCCATCCCCCATCCGGCTGATAATGGGCGCTGACTCGGATCGGCACGATCTGTTGGGCAAAGGCGATGATCGTATCATCCGGTGGGATCTGCCAAGAGACCACGGGCGCATCCGATTGTCCGCTATGGGCTAACAGGCTTAAAGCAGCGTCGGGTGTATTCACGATCACCTCAAGTGCATGGGTGGGATCGCGTCCAACGGCGTAACCTTGCACTGCGCCGATCGGCCCAACCACCGAGACTTGTAACTGAGGATCGGGATACGCCATACGCCACACCCAACTTTCGGCCGATCGGGTGAAGGTAACGCGCCCGCCCCAATGCCGCTCAAACAGGGCGGCCATGGACGGGATGTCCGCATATTGCGCGGGACGCACCGTCAACGGGCAAGGCAAAGCGGCGATCTCTGCGCTATTGAAAGCCGCTTCATACACTGGAAACACGGGCGTAAAACCAAAGCGGGTATAATACCCGCGAATCCCGTTGAGTAAGGCGATTTGTGCGCCTTGTTCCACTGCATAAGTAAGCGCATCGCGCACCAGCGCAGCCGAATACCCATGCCGACGATAGGCGGGTTCTGTGTAAATTTGACCGATGCCCGCCACTTGCAAGCGCGCTCCACCATAGCGCAAGGTATACGGCGCAATCTGCACATGCGCCACAATCTGATCATTTAACAGGCCGATGCGGTGCATTCCGGTTTGAAAATGGGGCATTCGGGATCGTCGTAAGGCCCAATCGGGAGACTGAACGCCAAAAATCCGCCCCAAGGCCGCACCGATCATCGGCAATTCGTCTAGTTGCGCCGCACGGATGATGAATCGTCCCCCACTCATCCTTAGAGCGCCGCGATCCGTGCCAACCGTGCGACATAATTTGTATCGGCGATCGGATCATATCCTGGTCGCAAGTGACGATTGATAAAGTAAGTGGTCAAGTCTGGTTTAAGCGTCGTTAAACCGCGCTCCAACTCCCATTGTGCCTCGGCCAAGAGCAAGGCGGCTTGTCCAGTATGGGCGAAGTGATCCACAAGGCGACGCATGTGCGCTTGGGCGTAACGTTCTCCGCCAGCTTGTAAGCGATCAACCCATTGTGGGATCGTGATGCAAGCCTGTTCGATCGCAGCGCGATCATCGGCTAAGCGAGGGTCATGAATCGGTGCGATCTGTTCATGCAACCAACGCACATAGGGCAAATGGAGTTGATAGCGCCCTAGATCGCGCCAGACTTGCGCGCACAACACGTTATGCGTGCCTTCCCAGCTTTCCAACACGATCAGATCGCGATACAAGCGTGGTAAGATGCTAAACGACTCAATCGCGCCATTTCCGCCCAACACTTCGATCGCCCGATGAACGCATTCCGTTCCTCGAATGCTAGTGATGTATTTGTTGAGGTTCACCAAGAGTCGATACGCCCCACGCTGATCTTCATTCACCATGTCCAGATCGATCGCGTCTACGAGTCCGGCCAAGGCAAAACTTGAAGCGACCGCAGCAGCGTTTTCGGAGGCAATATCAGCGATCGCCTCTTGCACTAAGGGGTAAGTGAGGATCGCTTGTCCGAATGCTTGCCGATAGCAGGCATAGCGAGACGCTTCTAAATATGCCCGCTGCATGATCCCAGCACAAGCGACGGCATTCATCAACCTTGAGGTGTTTAAGACCCATTCAACCGCATTTTTAAAGCCGTGTTCGGTCGGCCCTAGTGGATAAGCCAACGCATCCTGAAAATCCACTTCAGCACTTGCTAAGGTGCGTGTACCAAGTTTGTCCTTTAGACGACGCAAGTAAAAGCCATTGGTTGCGCCGTCCTCTAAACGACGTGGGATCAAAAACATACCGAGTCCGCGTGTGCCGTCCCCTTGACCAGGGACTCGCGCAAGGATCAAAAATTGATCGGCATTGATGTTAGAACAGAACCATTTTTCGCCGTTGATCCGCCATTGGCCATCGCTCAAAGTTGCTTGCACGCCTAAGCCACCGACATCGCTCCCGCCTTGCACTTCAGTGAGGAATTGCGCGCCATGTTGCATCCGCTGATAATCACGTTCTAAGAGGGGGGGCAAAAATTGATCGCGGATCATCGGATCGGCCACACGCTGTAACACTCGGATCAAGCCCGCGGTGCAAGCCAATGAACAGGCATGACCCGCTTCTCCGTTGTGTCCCAGCAGGTAATACAGTCCCATTTGACGCACAATATTGCCCGGAGTCGCTTGTAAGGCCATCAGACCCGACTCCCAGATCAACGCGCCGATCGTATCGTGATATGGATGAAATTCGATCGCTTCCATTCGATCACCCAACGCTGACCACCGTTCTAAGCGCGGGTGATGCGCGATACGATCCTCAATTTTTGCGGCGTGATCGATCGTCGTGGCGCAATGTCCACCAAAATCG
Organism: Anaerolineae bacterium; assembly: GCA_025454525.1. GTDB lineage: Bacteria > Chloroflexota > Anaerolineae > Aggregatilineales > Phototrophicaceae > JALOOG01. The sequence goes on from JALOOG010000003.1 coordinate 3,638, forward strand.
CGCCACTGTTGCTCAAATGCTTGATACGCCGGATCACCTAAAGCGCGTTGTAGTACACGCTGTAAATTGGGATCGGCGCTAAAAAAATTATCAGGTTTCGCTGCTTGCCAAGCGCGTAAAGCGACGCGGCCTTGGGCGATCTGGGGATGCGTCATGCTCACTACCTCAACACCAATAAAAAAATCCGGTTTTGGGCCGGATTTTAAACGAGATAGAGCGTGTTTGCATCTTGATTTTATTTGGTGCTACGGGGATCTAACGCATCGCGTAAACCATCGCCGATAAAGTTGATCGCTAATACGGTCATTGTGATCAAGAAGCCGGGGGCCATCCATAACCACCAATAGCGGTCAATATCATCGCGGGCGCGCTCTAAGATATTGCCCCAAGTGGCGGTCGGTTGTTGCACACCAAAACCCAAGAAGCTCAAATATGCTTCGGTGAGGATCGCACCGCCGATCCCTAAGGTAGCTGAAACGACGATCGGGGCGATACAATTCGGGAGGATATGCGCGAAGATGATACGAATATCACTCGCGCCCAACGCCCGGGCGGATACCACAAATTCTTGCTCTTTGAGCGATAACACCAATGAACGCACGATCCGCGATAATCCCATCCATCCAGTTAAGCCGATCACTGCGACGATCGCTAACACTGTAGCGCTCAATTCGCGGCCTAACAGATTGATCGTGGCCGTGGATCGGGCAAACGATTGTGAGAGGATCAATAATAAGATCAAGGTGGGGAACGAGAGCAACGCCTCTACGATCCGCATGAGGATTGCATCGATCCATGAGTAGCGCGTACCGACGGTGTAACCGCTCACCAACCCGATCAAAGTCCCCAATGAGATCGCAATCGTGATCGATGTTACCGCGATCATCAGTGAAATTTGGCCGCCGTAGATTGTGCGGGCGAGGACATCACGACCAACTTGATCGGTACCTAAGATAAAGCGTTCGCTAGGGGCTTGAAAATAATCCGTGCGAACGCTGCTAGGGCTATTGGCGTAACTTTCACTGAAAAATAGCGTGCCAACGGTAATATACAGGAAGATGAAGGCCAGTAAAAACAGGCCGGTCACGGCCATACGATGTTTAAAAAAGCGACGAACAGCGATCTTGAGCGGGGAATCCGCCTCTTTTTTCGCCTCGCCGAGGTTGACCACGTAGCCGGGGTTTTTGGTTGCGGTTGCCATGAGTTTACCCTCTAAACACTAAGCGTAACGAACGCGCGGATCAAGGACGGCATAAAACAGATCGGTCAACAGTTGGAATATGACCACTGCGAGCGCGATCATCAACACTAGCAAGACCAAGACATCGGTATCTAAGGTGCCAAGGCTGGTAATGAATAACAGGCCGATCCCATCCCAACCAAAGATCTGTTCGGTGACGACCGCCCCACCTAACACAAATGGTAGATCAAGACCCACCAACGTCACCAACGGCAATGAAGCATTTTTCAAGGCATGAATGAACGTAATCCGGCGTTCAGGTAGCCCTTTAGAGCGTGCGGTACGGATGTAATCGGAGTTCAACACGTCTAACATGCTGGCGCGGATATAACGGCTGTATCCGGCGATGCTAATGGCCGCTAAACAGGTGACGGGTAACACCATGTGCCACAGACGATCGGTTAATGTGCCTGCATTCGGACGACCGGGGAGCGATTGCATCCCCTGAACGGGGAAATAAGGCAATTGAATCTCGTTACCGAAAATCGTGATTTCGGCAAGGCGGAACTGCACCGCAAAAATATAGACCGCCAAGAGCGCGATCAAAAAGATCGGCATCGAAAACAGCACAAACGAGACTGCCGTCACGATATTGTCCAAGACAGAATATTGGCGCAAGGCCGTAAAAATGCCTAACATCAAGGCGAATACGATCGTCACCACATAGGCTGAAACCCCCAGTAACAAAGTGTTAGGAAGCTTACTCCCGATCACTTCGGCAGCAGGTTTGTTTAAGCGATCGGATTCGCCAAAATCGCCCCGAATGATCCCGCGATTTTCGCCATAAACATCGCCCACTCCGTCACCGTCAATATCGCGCAACATCCAATCGTCACCGATCACCCAGTTGACAAATTGCAACGGTAGCGGGTCATTATAGCCCCGAATAGAACTAATCCGGAAAAATTCTTCCTCGCTCACCCGCGGGTCGTTTCGCAATTCTTCTAAGGGATTGCCTAAAGCGCGGATCAGCAAAAAAGTCATCACACCGATCATCACCAAGAGAGGAATCGCCTGTAAAATGCGACGAAGCACATATGCGCCCATAATAACAACTCTCTATATCATCAAGTTTATAAACAACGATAGCCCGTCAGGGCATGGAAAAAAGACACAAAAGGGGACAGGCAGAAGCCCATCCCCAAGATAGAACTCAATTAGCTGGCCGGTTGCCAAGTTTCGATGCTTTGGAAGTAGTTCCCGCTCAAGGTGCCGACGCTGATCGTATTGATGTCGAAGCGGTCGCTACGAACGGCCCATCCGGTCGGACGTGGGCGGATTGAATGCCACACGGCGGCTTCGTAGAACAGCGGATCACGTCCATAACCTAAGGTGACACGTTCTTCTGGATCATTGGTGCTGGCGACCAAATCATCAAGGCGGTCATATTCTTCATTGCAGAACCAAGTGCTGTTGCGGCCTTCAGGATTTTCCAAGGAGGGGATACCGGCACATTGGAAGTTATCCGGTGAACCGTTGGGAGACAGCGGATCATTGCTGAGCGCGTACATGGCGAGGTCATATTGGCCGGTGTTGAGGATACCGCGGGTCGCAAATGAAGCGAACAACACGGTGGGGCCATTGACCACGAACAATTGAGTACGGACACCGACCATCGCCAATTGCGCTTGGATCACGGTTTGGATGTCAGGACGCGGCACAACGGGAGAGGTGTAGAAGCGCAAGATCAACGGCGTACCATCCGGCAAACCTTCCACGCCTTGCGAGACGCGAGGAGTCGGGTTGGCTTGGTCGGCGGCTTCATCGGCGTTGTCGTCCACCCAGCCGGCCTCGGTCAAGAGGGTGCGGGCGCGTTCGAGATCGTATTCACGGAAACCGAGGTTCGGGTCGGTGAATTGGGGCGGGAACCATGAGCGGGTGAGTTGTTCGCCCGCGCCTTCACCAGAGAAGGTGTCGGCGATGCCACGGCGGTCAATCGCATGAACCAAAGCTTCACGCACGCGCACATCTTGCATCGCGGGGAAGGCGTTGGGGCCGCTGTTCATCCAGATCGCATCCACGAACACGCCGGGGACGATGAACGTACCGACGTTTTCCATCGCGCCGTAGCCGTTTTGAACGGTATCGAAGTTGAAGGCGAGGTCAATATCGCCGACTTCCATCGCGTTTTCCATTTGCGCGGATTCGAGGATGAATTGGAAGATCACGGTGGTGATCGCCGGGGTGCTACCCCAGTTGGGGTTAACGGTGAAAATCGCGTTTTGGCCGGCGTTGAATTCGCTCAACACGTAGGGGCCATAACCCACCAATTCGGCCGGATCGCTTGAAGCGAAGGCTTCAAAGTAGGGCGCGTCGTCGATGTTGGCATCAAACACGCCGTCACCGTCCGCATCCATGGTGAAGCCGTCCGCGTTTTGACCGAGGAACTTGTGGGCCGGGAAGGCGCACGAGAGGGTCGCATCGTTCAAGAAATCGGGCCAAGGACGGTTGTAGCTCAAGCGCACGGTTAAATCATCCACTTTTTCCGCGCCCGCAACTACTTCGGGGTAGAAACCGCGTTGGAAGCTGTCCACTGCATCGGGCTGCATCATCAAGTTGTGATAGAACAAGCAGTCGTCGGCAGTGACCGGCGTACCATCCGACCAGAGCAACCCTTCGCGCAAGCGATAGGTGACTACTGGAGCTTGTGCGGTTTCCATCGTGCCGTCACCATCGGGATCGACTTCGACATCAACCGTTTCCACCAAGCCATTCTCGAATGAGGGGATTTCCGCAACCATCACCGGACGGATTTCGCGTTCGGTGCCGTACCAACCCCATACATCACGGGCATAGAGGCCGGTGAGGTAGGTGGAGAAGGCCGAGTTAGAAAGCGGTGAAGGGAGATCAGGTTCTTGTTCATACCCAATCACGATAGTCGCGCCGTCTTGGGCGGAGACCATGCCGAAGCCTAAACTGAACACCAGAGTGAACAGAAGACCCAGCGTAAGGAGACGTGCAAATTTCATTTAGTTGTCCTCCTGAAACGAAAAGAATTTTTTTACCCATACCCTCATAAGTTTGAGAAGTGGATGAGGGTTGTGTTAAATGGGCTAACGTGCGAAAGAATAACATATCCCTAAGTGCGAGGCAAGACATTGCGAACTCAATTTGAATTTTCTTACCGAATTTTTAGGTTCAGAAGGGGTCAATTTTTGTTTTTCTAAGGATTTTCCAAACTAAAATAGATTTAAAATCGCTTTAAGATTTGATTAAATTTAAATAGCGTATCTAAGATTAGGATGAGAGCAGTTTTGGCATCAAACGATCCATTAAAATCGCGGTATCTTCGATCGATTGGAAGTCATCTGCATACGATAACACATTGAGTTGAGGATCATAACTCCAAAAACCGACCGTATCATACAGGTAGCGGATATAGGTGTAACAAATCCCTAACACCAACCGTGAATAGACGCTATAGGCCATATACGGAAAAAACAAGATGATCCCGCGGTCATGCACATATAACACGATCCCCAATTGTTCGTTGGGATAATGCAATTCAACATCGTTCCCCGGCCCCGGTTGTGGGATCAAGTAGGGATCCAGTCGCAACATTAACCGGGCCAAGGCCTTGGGTTTTAGCTTGCGGACGGGCCAAAAGGGTTCAGGTTGATCAGCACTTTGGCCATTTTGAAACAACCAATCCAACATCGCGGGCGTAAGTTGACCGTGCTTCGGGACATAAAGGTGAATTTCGTAAATCATGAATGCGCCTGTAGCTGTTCCAACAAAAGCGTGACATTATCAATTGCGCGAATCGGGAGTTGATGCCATTGCGGATCACCTTGTGCCTTGATCACCAGATGACCTTGTGTGATCTGATACCCCGCGTAATCAGCCCATGCGAGGCGACGATCTCCGGCGCGTAATCCGTGCTGATCGATCGTAAAATCGGCGCTAAACGGGATCGCCTGCCCTTCTCGCAAGCGGATCGCGATGATCGATTGGAGCGCGGCGTGGATCTCTTTCTCAAGGCGTTGACCTAATTCACCGATGCGACGATAGATCATGTTGAGGACGATCGTCTCATCTGCTGTGGTGGTGATCGTGATCTCGTGTATCGTGCGTTTAATCAGGCCGCCAAAATAACTTACCCGTTCGATTCGTTGGCGAAACGTTCGGACTTCTGGGTAAGCGATAAAGACCATGCGTGAGCCTTCCCGATAGGCAAAACCACGCACATATAACACCACTTCCCGATTCCACCAATGTAAAATCACCCACCCGATCAACAAAGCCAACAGTGACATAAAGGTGATCACTATGATCGCCGCTGTGGCCGGATCGGTATCTGCAAACAATAGATTGACCAGTGAACTCACAGGCAGATAAATCAGGCCGCCGACGATCAACAATTTAGCACGATCGCTGGGATAATTGGCGATCGCTTGACCGAGAACCGGATCATCTAACAGGGCTTGTTCCTCTTGGGGTGCTGTATTCAATAAACGCCTCCTCAATTTATCGCACCTATTATGAAACGAACGCGCCGAAACGACAATGTGCGAGTAAACCTCGCACATCAATACCTCATGCCTGTTTAGGTTTACGGTAGGGTTAAGCCTAGCGCGTCGATCACGGCCTCATCGGGAATCGGATCGCCATTGTCAGCGCGTGTTACCAAGCCAAATGCGTCATCATATTCCCACATCGCCCAACCGATCCCGTACAACTCAAACAACGAACGGGTTTGCCGAATCCATTCTACCCGATCGTCGGCCGGTGCATACGTCCCATAAACCCCGAACTCTGAGCAGATCAAGCGCACATTATTCGCTTGTCCCCACTCCGCGACGATCGCGATCCGTGCCGCAAGATCGGACTCGTCCCAGTTTTCGCTGCCATACCATGCCAACGTATCGCGGGCATTGTCTGGCAATCCGTCTAACAACGGTTCAACCACTTCGGGGCTAGACGGATACGGGACATTACGCAACGGCCACACGTCCTCCGGGCCCCATTCTGCGCCTTGATGCGTGAACACAAACGGCTCATAAAAATGAAAATCGTAGACGATATTGGGATCCGTTAAGGGGGTCAATTCGATCAAGGTGTCGATGTTTGACCAATACGCTCCAGTTGCGATCAAGGTGTGATCCGGCGCAACCTCACGGATCGCGGTTAACAATGCCTCTTGGATCGGTGGCCAAACCGTGGGATCATCGACAAACACCGGCTCATTCATCGGGCCAAAAAACATTGTTTCGGGATCATATCCGCGCTCATCAGCGAGGTATCTGGCGAAAGATTGCCAAAAGCGGGTGAACACCGTCACAAATTCTGGGTTTTCTAATGCGCCGGAATAATTCGACGCATCCGAGTCGGCTAACGAGGTGCTGTGGATGTCTACGAGGATCGCAAGGTCATGATCCAAGAGACGCTCAAAACCGCGATCAATCGCAGCGAGATGTTCGCGATTGAGCAGATCTTCGCTTTCAATGTCCATGACAAAACCGAGATCGATCGGGACGCGCACAAAGGTGAAACCAAGATCGCGAATCAGGGCAAAATCCGTATCACTAAAGCGAGTATCAAGATCATCGGGTGCATACCAGAACCAAAAAGGCAAATTGACCCCACGGGCCAAGCGCTCAAAGCGGGCATCGCTCACCCCGTCCGGTTGTGCGACGGTGAGACTGATACTGACAAAACAGAGGACTAAGATCAATAGACGTTTGATAAGCATCACAGAAGCATCCTTGTGTAATGATGACGAGATCTCCCTTTATTTTAGGCCTAATTGATCAAATGAAGTGCGATTGTGACTCGATCGTCAAGATTGTGTGAGCCATTCTTCACGCAACATCGAATAGATCGCCCGGTTCATCCATTGACCATTTAACAAGGTTTCACGGCGTAAAATCCCGTCAAGATGAAAGCCTAACCGCTCTGCCACACGCCGACTCGGAAAATTGCCTTCGGTGACACAGATCTGCACCCGTCCTAAGCCCAATTCCAACAAGAGATGATCGATCACCACACGGGCGACGCGAGTCACAATCCCGCGGCCGGTCATGGGTGCGATCAACCAATAGCCAATTTCGGCGCTTTGCTGCCAACGTTGGATGCTACACGATAAATTGCCCACCAACTCCAACGGTTGGTCTGGGGTTTCGCGTACCCAGATCCCTGCTGCAAAGCCTTCACCGCGGATGTATTCTTCTAATTTGCGTTCTAGATAAGCCCGTTGATCCTCAAGGGTGGTCTGTTGCGCCCAACTTTCCCACGCGCCGATATGATCACGGTATTGATTGATCAAGGTAAAATGCGGGTAGAGGTGTTCAGGGCGCAACACCTCTAATTGAAGGGACGGATCAACCTCGTAGGGCCGTAAAAACATCTAGAACTTTCTCCGATGCACTAAGACACTTTGCGCGAGTCCGATCCCGGCCATCATCGATAACAGGGAGGTACCCCCAGAACTGACAAACGGCAATACCAAGCCCGTCACAGGCAATAAACGTAAATTCATGCCGATCGAGACAAAGGTCTGAAAGAAGATCATCGCGGCCACGCCATAGCAGATCAACGCCCCTAACGGATCGGTGGCCAAGCGGGCCCCTCGCAAGATCCGGACGATCACCACCCCTAATAATCCCATGACGGCGACTCCGCCTATGAAACCAAATTCTTCTGCAATCACACTAAAGATAAAATCGGTATGGCGCACGCGCAAAAAGCGTAAGGTGTTTTGCGTGCCACTGGCGTATCCCTTGCCAAACCAACCGCCCGATCCAACGCTGATCTGGGATTGTTCAATGTTATAAAAGGTATCGCGATCTTGTTCATTCGGAAATAAAAAGGTGGTGATGCGATCCCGTTGATAGCGTTCCATTTGTGACCATAGTAAGGGCATCGTTACCAAGATGATCGCCACACCTAAGAAGATGTGTTTGATCCGTAAGCCCGCACCCCACATCAACGCCGCCCAGATCACCCCGAATACAATCGTTGTCCCTAGATTCGGTTGAATGAAGATCAAGCCCACCGGAATCGCAAGGTGGATGATCGATCCACCGATCACCGGAAGCTGATCGATTTGTTGATAGCGCTTGGCGAGATAGGTCGCTAAGGTGATGATGATCAAGATCTTACCAATTTCAGAGGGTTGAATCTGAATCCCGACATTGATCCACCGTTGCGCGCCGGCCTCACCTTCTACCCCCAAAAACAACACCAAGATCAGCAAAATGACCATAATCAAGTATAGCCATAGGTGAATCCCACCCAACATGCGGTAATCGATCGCGGCCAATGCCAACATCACACCCACACCGATCAACGCATAACGAATTTGATCCGGTACGCGATTGATCAGATCAGGGTCAATCGCGCCTAAAGTCGCACTCCGGATCATCAAAATACCGAACACAATCAGCACGCCGACCGTGCCGAATAAAATCCAATCAAAATTACGCCAAAAATTGGTTTGCATCGTAACTCATCCCGTCTCATTGGCGGGTGATTATAACGACCGATCCGACAGATATGAAGATCGATTGGGGAATCGCTTTCACCCTGAAGGCAAGCTTGATTCGATCGGTCGTGTAATAAGATTGATCATTCGTATTTGTCTTACTAGACTAAAGAAACATCGGCTCATAAGACCTCCCAATGAGCTGAAAATTCGTAACATTGTGCATTGCTTGATGGTTGTTGCCATCGGTGTGATTGTCCAGTGGCACGGGATCGGCGATGTAAGGTGGATTGTTAGGATCATTTAGCGGGGAATGGTGGTTGCCGCCGCCATGATCGGATGTGGTCGTGGCCACAGCGGTGTAAGGTGGTTGGTAAGGTAAGTGGGGGTGGCAAGAGGAGAAACACCTTTGAGGCGATCGATCACGCCAAGTCTTATAAGGGATCTTGCAGGTGAAGCTGATGCGAAAAAGATCGCGGGTGTGGGTCATGATGATCCTCTGGTCAAGGTTAAGGGATATGAGAACAGATGTTTTGTTTTTTAGGGATCGTAGCATGGGAAATGGAAAAAATCGTAACAAATGTGACGAGTTTAGGGGTTGACTTTTGAGACAGATAAGGAAAATAAAGAGCTTTAAACCACAGAGAACACAGAAATAGGTACAGAAAAGTTTCTTGCTTCCAACCCCACCCTAGCCCTCCCCATACATGGCTGAGGGAACTGGCGTGCGTGGCATGGGCCAATCCGCCTCCATGGGTGGGGTATTTTTCTGAGGTTACTGAGAACGCAGAGGACACAGAGAAAAAACTAAAAAAGAACTGTTGTGAGCCGTTATAAATTGTTAAACCCCACCCTAGTCCTCCCCATACATAGGGAGGGAACAGGCCTGTGTGGGATAGGGAGGTGTGTCTCCATTGGTGAGGTATTTTTGACCGCAAAACCGATTCGATTTGATCACGCTTGTGAACAATGGCATAATCACCCGCAAATGTCCCGGCTAACCCTGTGAGAGATCATTGTGAATAGTAATAGTCCACTTACGACACGTACCCCTTTAAATTTGCTGGTGATCGGCGGGGAATACCCGGTCGGTCAAGTGATCACCCGTTTATTAGTCTCTGCCGGGCATCAAGTCGCGGCACACGTCCATACCACCGCCAGCGCACATCAGATCCGTCAAAATGGCGCATTGCCCGTTTATGGCGATCTGCAACGGGTGGGAGAATTACGCGGGTTGATCCAATCCCGTAAAATTGAGGTGGTGATCAATCTTGAATCGCAAGCCCCGAATCATATTCCATTGCGGCCCGCGCATTGGGATACCGAGTCGTTAATGCCACGACTCGTCGCCTTGCAACAAGCCGCTGCCGAAGGGGGCGCAAGCTTTTTGATCCATACCAGTTACGCCACCGTCTACGGCGATCAACATGGCGCGTGGGTGGATGAGACCACTCGGCCTGAACCCGGTGAAAATGAGTTGTTGAGAGACGCGCTCCGGGCAGAAAAACAAGCGTTGTCTGGCCCGACCCCGGCGTGTGTGTTGCGCCTAGGCTTTTTGTATGGCGCGGAATCCACCGAATTACAGAGCTTACGCGAAATGTTGATCTTCGCCCGTCCGTTGATCGCGGGTAAGGGGTATGCCAATTGGCTTCATTATCATGACGCGGCCGAAGCGATCCGCCGGGTGGCTGAAGCGAAACCGGTCGGTGAGATCTTCAATGTGGTCGATAACGCGCCAGCCAGTAGCATCGACTTTTTAGCGAAATTCGCACAAAGTTTAGGGCTAAACGCACCGAATAGCGCCCCGGGGTTTCTTGCACCCCTATTGACCAATCGCGATCAGATCGCACTCATGGCCCAATCCGTGCGGGTGAAAAATGCCCGAATCAGTCAAGCGTTGGGTTGGCGGCCCGCTTATCCCACCCTCACCGCGGGTTTTGATGAGGCGCTACTCACTTGGCGCACCCGTGCCATTGTCTAGATACAATGTGCTGATCCTTGCCCTATTGTTGCTTGCGTTCGCTGTGCGCGTCCATGCTTTAGGGGAGCAAGCGGTGTGGTGGGATGAAGCATGGTCGGTGATGGTGGCCCAAGCAGATTTTAGCCAAACCACCGAGATCACCGCCCGCGATGTGCATCCCCCGCTCTATCAATGGGCGTTACATGCGTGGGTGCGCGGGGTGGGGATTAGCGAGTTTGCAGTCCGGTATCTATCGCTGTTATGGGGCATGATCACGATCGCCACGATCGGCGCGATCGCGCACCGAATCGCCGGGGATCGTGCGATGATCTGGAGTTTGGGAGCGGCCGCGCTGTCAACGTTTTTGATCACATGGTCGCAAGAAACGCGCATGTATGCTCAAGCGGCCGGGTTTTGTGCCTTAGCGAGTTATGCCGCGTTGACGGTGCGTACTGATGTTGAGGATCGCGCCCATTGGTTACTGCTGATTGGGGCGGGGATCGGAGTCGCACTCACCCATTACCTAGGGGCATTGGCCTTAGCGATCCTCAATCTGCATGTCTTGATCACTTTGCGCGGGCGGACAAGCGCTTTTCAACGCCGTTGGATCGCTTCTATGGTCATCATTGGGATCGTGTGGCTCACTTGGGTGATCTACGCTTATCCCTTGACACGATCCGGCAGCATTGCGGATGACTTTTCACCGCTGTTAGCGTTCCAACTGGCGGCAACGCTCTACGCGGTCGGCACCTCGATCAACTTGGGTGATTATGGCGTGTTCGCGGTAATGGTGAGTGGGTGTTTTGCGATCGGAGTCGCGTTGTTTGCCCGTTATGATCGCCGATCGGCGCTGTTGATCGCGCTCATGGCGGTGATTCCCCCGTTGACGATCTATCTTTTGAGTATCTTAGACACGCGCTTTTATTCCCCTAAACCAGAGGAACGCTATTTCATTATTTTTGCGCCGTTGGTGTATGTGGGCATTGGGGTCGCGATCGATCAATTTTATCGATTGAATCGGGTCATCGGGATCGCTTTGATCTTAGGCGGAGTCGGGTTGTACGGCGTGGCGTATCTGGACGATCACGATCAACGGTACTATCGTGATGATTATGCGACGTTATTCCGTGCGATTCATGCTTTAGCGCGTCCGGATGAGCCGATCTTGTTTGTGAGTGATGATCGTTATCCCCTCGTCTACTATCACTTGAATCGTGCGGCAGGTTGGCAGACTCCGCTCCAGATCGTGCCGATCCCCGCGCCAGAACATGGCTTTAGCGATGATCGGATGGAAGCGTTGATCGGATCAGCAGAACGCTTTTGGGTGGTGGAGATCGAACAACATTTTCGTGATCCACAAGGGTTCACCACGGCATGGTTTGCGGCACGTTACCCGCGCTTGTATGGTGAACGCATCACCTATAACGGCTTCACCCTTTACGGGGTCCCGCGTCCCTTAACCGATGCGCCGATGATCCCCCCGGTGATCGATCAAGCTCGCCCGGGTGACATCGCCCGAATCGGGGGTGCCGGGCCGATCCACCTGTGGTATGAGGACACACCGATCCTGACTGATTCGGCGGAGCAATGGCGGATCGTACAGTTCCCGATCTTTGGGGCTTATCCGAACGGGGGGTATCAATTTGAGCATCAGGGCGCGTTCTATCCGTTTAGGGTGACAGAGGGCAATCGTGGCGGAGCGCCGTCGGTGTCCAGAGTATTGGATTTTGGGGATCTTCGGTTAACGGGATATCACGTTCAGGCGGATCGGATTCGCCCCGGTGAGACATTTGTGATCACGCTGTATTGGCAGGTGGATCAACGTCCGACGCGAAATTACACGGTATTCGCGCAACTTTTATCGGGCCTCACGGTGATCGGGAATGACGATCGTTATCCGGCGGACACACCGACTACGGCCTTATGGCCCGGTCTCAGCTTCACGGGGGAACATCGTTTACGGATCGATGTGGCGGGGACGTATCAAGCCGCGTTCGGACTTTATGATTTAGAAACGGGTGAGCGCTTCAAAACCCCCGACGGTCAAGATATGTTGATCATCGAGGGCTTGCGCGTAGAATAATTGCGTCGCACCGTATGGAATAATTTTAGGGCGCACCACCGCACCATGTGGCGAAACAATTCGGGTTGATCTCTAAGGATTCGACATTCGGCAAGCGGCGGAATTGTTCGGCGGTGACGGTGGTGGTCGTATAATCGACAAACACCTCAAAGTCTGGGCCGCTCACCAGCATCATGTTAGAAAATTGCGAGTAGCTGCGGGCGATGATGCGGATCGGCGTGGCTCTGGGGATCACCCCGACGCGCCGAGTCGCGCCTGTGTCCAAAAAGGCCACGGCATTTTCTCCGGTTTGTTGCGGCTCTAGGATGAAAAACGAGTCGGTGAACAGGGTATCCAGTTGCGCGTTCGCGAGGATCGCGGTTTCGGTGAATTGAGTGACTTGTAACTCCGCTTTACGACAAAATTCCGCATCATTGGCCGGCACATCTAAGCGAAAGATTCCGCCGCGTTCTAAGAGGCTCACGAGGGCCTGTGTCGCTCGATTGCAACGTAACAACGGATCACCACCGACCCACCCTTGCGGGCGATTGTTCACGCCGTAGATCAGATCGGCTAGTAATTCAAGGTCATAACGCACATCGCGGGCCTCGGCAAATTCGGTGCTATCAAAGGCAAACATCCAACCACGCGGGCGGCTTGCGGGGTTGATCAAGGTGGTCGCCATTAACTCCAGATCGGAGCGGGTGAGCAGGGTCAATTGAGCATCGTAGAGGTTAACACCGACATTCCAACCTTCTGGACGTGTGCCGACTCCGAATTGATCATCGGCCATGATCTCTAGATCGCGCCGAATATCGATCATCAGTAATCCATGCGCGCCGATCACCGGGGTTGCGGTGGGGAAAGGAGTCGGTTCAGGCGTGCCTTCGATCGGGATGATCACCGGCGGGGGTTGAGTCCCTTCTGGTTGGGCAAAGACCTCAGTTGAAGATAAAGGACGACTCAGGGCGATCGCTAATGGGAGCGCCAACAGCATCAGGACAAAGACCACACGTAACCGACGTTCCACCTTGAACTCCTTACTGATCCTTCGGGATTCAATAGATAATTATAAACAGTGCTACCGGATTCCGTTAGGTGAGATCTTGATGAATCTGACGGTAATCTCACCCTTTACTCACCAAGATCTCTTATGTTTAAAGGGTAGTTTTCATCACAAAGGAGCGTGCAATGGCTGATAAACCCAGCAACAAGACCAAGGGCAAAAAGAGTAACTCCACGGAAATTGAAAACCAGACTGCAACTGCAACTGCGACCGCTTTGAAACCAAAAGCGGAAAAAGAAATTGAAAAAGTTGAAACTGAAACCGAAGAAATTGAAAACGAGAGCGAAAACGAGAGCGAAAACGAAAATGAAAACGACGGTCAAGGAGTCGCTCAAATTCTGTGTACGGTGTTAGCGGATGAAGTGCTGCTGTATACCAAGCTCCGTAAATTCCATTGGAATGTGACGGGCGAGTCGTTCTTTGCCCTGCATGAAGCTTTTGAAAAACAATACGATGAAGTGGCCATAATTGTGGATGAGGTGGCGGAGCGGATTCGTGTGTATGGTGCGGTTGCGCCGGGTACATTAGTTGAGTTCCAAAACATGACTCGCCTCACCGAAACCCCCGGAGTCAATCCCGATGCTCGCGGTATGGTGGCGGAGTTGGTCGCCGATTATGAGATGTTGATCGAATACCTTAATGAGGACATTGAAGAGATCGATGATGAGTTTGATGATGTGGGTGCGGAAGATCTGCTGACGGGGATCCTCCGCCAACATCAGAAACAATTGTGGATGTTGCGCTCGTTTTTGCAATAGGGGTCTTGATTGAAACAGATGAAACAGAAGTAGGTACAGGAAAGTTGCTTGTGTACGACCCCACCCTAGCCCTCCCCATACATGGGGAGGGAATTGGCCCACGTAAGATGGACTGATCTATCTGCATGGGTGAGGTACTTTTCTGAGGTTACAGAGGGGCGAAATGCCCTTCTGTTTTATCCGTCGTAACCGGGGCCAAATACCTCTAACATCAATTCGCTTAGGCGCGTGCGATCGGGGATCGCGACTGAATCACCCTCTACCACCGCATAATCAATAAACTCTTGGTTGATCGCGCCGGTTTGAATCTGATCTAACGGCACGCGGGCCGCAAATGAGATCAACGGGATCGCATCGATCAAGGTGAGATCGGTATACAGATGCCCATCCAAGTCACTTAAGAGTCGTGGCCCTTGTGTGAGCAGTTGGGGCAATACATCTGGTGAGGTGACGCGCTCCCCAATGGCACGGAATAACTGAAGTTGACGAGCGCCACGCACATAATCGTTATCCCCATGGCGAGTACGGGCGAATTTGAGCGCGGTCTCACCGTCTAACAGGTGTCTTCCGGCCCGGAGATAAAAGGGATCGTAGCCATAAGTCATGCTGGGATAGGCGGGATCGGCAATATCATACAGCGTTTCGATCTCGACCCCGCCGATCGCATCGACGATCGTGGTAAAGGCCTCAAAATCAAACAAGATATACGCATCCAGATAGATGCCAAGGTTAAATTGGATCGTGTCCATGACATAATACGGGCCTAGGCCCTCTTGGAAACTTTCACCACGCAATAACAGCGTGTTGGCACGGATCAAGGTGTTGGGCGGGCCGTATTGTGACGGCAAAGCGAGAAACAGGTCGCGTGGAATGTGCAGAATCCCGATGCTTTCGGTCACAGGCTCAAAACTCATCACCATGATCGCATCGGTGCGGACATTTAAGCCCTGTTGCGCGGGTCGCCGATCAAGGCCGGCGATCAACACGCTAAATCGGCGTTCTTCTGTCCAACGGGGCGCGGGGGTCGCTTCTTGGGCTTGCGTCCAAGTGATCATGCTGATGATGATCAACAATAAAGTAAAACGAGTGGTGTTTTTCATCAGATTCCTTACGATCGATTCTTGATCTAAGAGACATTATAAGGATTTTAAAAGCGGCTTACCCAACGATTGCCCTACGATTTGATGAGAAAAGCAAACGCCCTACCTAAAAGGGTGGGCTGATTTGACAACTTCTAACGAAGTGCTGACGCAAATGGATAGCATGTTCGGTTATAATACGTTAAACTTTACCGTGATGCCAACATTGGTTAAGCTAAATTTAACGAAGTAGTGGGACGGAGGTTGTGAACCGTGCCGAACAAGATGGAGCGTTTTACTCAAAGGGCGCGGCGTGTACTAAGTCTCGCGCAAGAAGAAGCCGAACGCCTGCAACATAACTACATCGGGACTGAACACCTGTTGTTAGGGTTGATGCGTGAGGATGGTGGCGTGGCGGGGCGTGTCCTCCGAGATTTAGGGTTAGACCCACGTCGAGTCGAAGAACTAGTGGAGCGCATGACCCGTGCGTCGGCGCGTACTACTAGCGTACAGTTAGATCTTTCCCCCGGTACCAAAAAAGTCTTGGAACTGGCGGTTGATGAGGCCCGCCGCATGGGGCATCATTATATTGGCACAGAACATTTATTACTCGGTTTGGTGCGCCAATCCGAAGGCGTGGCGATTGAGGTCTTAAAACGTTTGGGGGTCAGCCCCGATGAAGTGCGTCGGCAAACCCGCCGCGTACTCCAAGAAAGCCCCTTACAGCAACCCCCTCAACCAGAAGCAGAAAAACAAACCGCGGCCCCTCAACAGCGGCCCAAACCCGCGCCACGGGATAAAACCCCGTTGGTGGATCAATTGGCGACTGATCTCACGGAGATGGCTCGCGAAGGTAAACTCGATCCGGTTGTCGGGCGCGAAACTGAGATCGAACGGGTGATTCAGGTGTTGTCACGCCGTCGTAAAAATAATCCGGCGTTGATCGGTGAACCGGGTGTGGGTAAAACCGCTATTGTGGAAGGACTCGCGCAACGGATCATCAATGGCGATACGCCGAAACCGCTGTTAAACAAACGGGTGTTGCAATTGGATGTCGGATCGTTGGTGGCCGGCACGATGTATCGCGGACAATTTGAGGAACGCCTTAAACGGGTGATCGAAGAACTCAAATCTTCCGATAGCATCCTGTTTATCGATGAAGTTCACATGCTGGTCGGCGCGGGATCGGCTGGCAGCAGCGTGGATGCGGCCAATATCCTGAAACCCGCTTTATCGCGGGGTGAACTGCAATGTATCGGTGCGACCACTTTAGACGAATACCGTAAGCATATCGAAAGTGACGCGGCCTTAGAGCGTCGTTTCCAACCGATCGTCGTGGATGAACCCACGATCGAAGAGACGATCGAGATCTTACAAGGGATTAAAATCCCCTACCAAGATCATCATAACGTCGAGATCACCGATGAGGCGATCGAAGCAGCGGCCAACTTATCCGCCCGTTATGTGCCGGATCGGTTTTTGCCAGACAAGGCGATCGACTTGATCGATGAGGCCGCCGCCCGTTTACGTATGTACAAGAGTCCAGAAGCCGCCAGCGTGCGCCGTCTGGAAAACGATCTCTTAGACATTGAAGATGAGATCACGTCTTCAGAGCGCGAAAGCCGCGATGCGGATACCTTAGAACGCTTGCGGATGCAACGGGAAGGCTTGCTGAGCAGCCTCACCGAATTAAAATCAAGTTGGAACGAAGAAACCAATCAACCGCGTTTGATGGCCGAAGACATCGCCGAAGTTGTGGCGATGTGGACGGGAATCCCGGTAACGCGCATGGCCGGTGAAGAAACGTCCCGCCTGATGGAGATGGAAGAAGCGCTCCACCGCCGCATCATCGGACAACATGAAGCGATCAAAGCGATCTCGAAAGCGGTTCGTCGCAGCCGAGCGGGCCTCAAAGACCCACGTCGCCCGATCGGGTCGTTTATGTTCTTAGGGCCTACGGGCGTTGGCAAGTCGGAATTGACCAAGACCTTAGCCGAATTTTTATTCGGGAGTGAAGAGGCCTTGATCCAATTGGACATGAGCGAATTTATGGAACGGCATTCGGTCGCCCGCTTGGTCGGTGCGCCGCCCGGATATGTTGGCTATGAAGATGCTGGTCAATTGACTGAAGCGATCCGCCGCCGTCCGTATAGTATCGTGGTCTTTGATGAGATCGAAAAAGCGCATCCCGAAACCTTCAACATGCTGCTTCAGATCATGGAAGAAGGTCAATTGACCGATGCCCGCGGCCGTCGGGTCGACTTCCGTAACGCGATCATCGTGATGACCAGCAATGTCGGGGCAGACACGATCAAACGTCAATCCACTTTCGGCTTTGCGGCACCGGTGGACAGCGCTACTACGGAAAAAGAATCTTACGATGAAATGCGTAAAAACGTGATGGAACAATTGCGCCGGGCCTTCCGTCCAGAGTTCCTCAATCGTGTGGACGCTTCGATCGTTTTCCGTACCTTGACCAAAGATGAGATCAAGCAGATCATTGACATCGAATTGAAGAAAGTCAGCGAACGCTTGATCGAACACGCGATCACCTTAGAGATGACCGACTCGGCCCGGACATGGTTAGCCGATCACGGGTATGATCCCGAATATGGTGCGCGTCCGTTGCGTCGTTTGATCCAAAATGAGGTAGAAGACCGCCTCTCCGATGGGATTCTCTCCGGACAATTCCCGATCGCCAGCTTGATCCGCGTGAATGTGGGTGAGGACGGCGAACTCTCCTTACAAAAGGTGGAAGAGGACGAATACGAGGCTCCCGGAGTCTAATCTAGACTTCCCAGATTTTCCCCCAAAAAGACGGATCAAGCTTGATCCGTCTTTTTTATGTGATACGATTCAGCGCGTCTATTCTGCACCCAACTCACCGATAAGGCCCTGATCATATGCGTTTCTTTCGTGTTATTTTGGCCTATGGGTTTACCCTACTCGCATTCGTGATCGCGATCGGCGCGATGATCCCGTTGAATCAACGAGGCAATCCCGCCGGATTCGTGACCAGTATCGCGCTGTTGTTGTTAGTGGTGTTTGCGGTTTGGCTTAGCCTCTACTTTTTACCAGAAGGCAGTCAATTCCCCGTCACCCGCGTTGATGAAGCGCCACTTAACCTGAGTCATCGTCTGGCGATCGGGATCGGCGTGGGGATGTTGCTGTTGTTGACCGAGTTAAACGCCGATTTTATCGGACTCCGACCGGTCGTAGGTTGGGAAGAACACGGACAACTCGGTTTATTGGTGTTCGGTGGGTTATTGATGACTTGGGGGTTTAGTGGGGGTTGGCGCATTTTGGGCCCACCTAGCCCGGCCCAACAAACCGAGATCGTCTTGCTGTTTTTATTGACGCTTTTGGCCTTATGGTTGCGTTGGATCGATGTTGAACAGACGATCCCGTTTTTTGTCGATGAAGTCAGCTTCACCAACACGATCCCGATCTATCAATTTCGCGATCCCAGCATGTTGATGCAACCGATCAACAGTGTGGCGGCTTTTCCGCGCATGTACCCCTATCTGCAATGGCTCTCGGTGGAGATCTTTGGGCAAAATTTGGCCGCGATCCGCGTGATCACCGGATTGTTAGGTGCGTTGACCGTTCCGGCGTTGTATTTCTTAGGCAAACAGTTGTTTACCCCGACGGTCGCTTGGATCGCCGCTGGATGGATCGCTACCATGCCACTTCACCTGCATTTTAGTCGGACGGGACTCAATAACATCGGGGATCCGTTGATGGGCGTGTTGGCATTTGCCTTTTTTGTGCGTGGCTTGCGCTACGGGGGGCGGGCAAATTTTGCCTTTGCCGGACTTGCCTTAGGGTGGACACAATTGTTTCATGAAGCGGGGCGTTTGAGTTTCCCGCCGATCTTCATCGCTTGGTGTGGGCTGTGTTTGATCTTGTGGTGGCGTAAAGACTTGTGGATCTTACGGCGGATCGCACAAACCCTCGCGATCGCTGGGATGGTCGCTTTGCCGTTTTACGTGATGTTGTTAAGCAATTTGAACTCGATTGCGCCACGGGTGCGAGATGTGGGTTTGCAAGCGATGGGGAGCTTTGATCAATACTTTTTGGATACCTTGCGCCGTTTGATCGCCATTCTACAACGGATCTTGTTCCGATCCGGTGAAGTGATCTACTACCCGAATACCATGCCGTATCTGTTATTTTTTATCACCCTGTTTTTAGTGATCGGTCTAGCGGTTTTGATCTGGCGATTTTGGCAACCGCGTGCGCTGCTGTTGCTGTTATGGATCGCGATCCCGTTGGCGGGGATCACCCTGTTTTTATCGGAGATCCAATCGCCGCGTATGTTGCCATTTGTGCCGCCGATCATCTTGATCGCCGCGTTCGGGATGGAATGGACAGCGCGCCGCTTATTCGCCCCGCGTCCGTCCTTATATGGCTTGGTGATGGGACTCGCGATCCCGTTTTTATGTGCTTATCAGGCGACAAGTTACTTCTCAAACCATGTCACCGAATATCGTCATCAGATCTATCTCGATACCACTTGGCAACAGATCGTCCCGGCTTTTTATGGGCTTCCCCCTAACAGCAATGTGATCATCATCAGCGATTACCGGATCGATCGCGGTTATGCCTCTAGTGTCGTGCGCTTCTTGACGGGAGAGCGCATCCGTGAGGCCACTGTTTACACCACAGACTTGTTTCAAGCGCCGCAAATGGAAGCCCTAAGCCGGGCGATCAATCAGGTGATCTATCTGGAAATGCCTAACGGCTCGTTATACGAGACCTTGTTGAGCCTCTATCCAGAAGCGATCGTCACCCCTCTACCCGCGCAACCGGGGCAGACGATCTGGTATCTTGAGATCTTGATCTTGGCGTTGGACGCGGAGGGGTAAACCATGGATCAAACGATCGCCGATCGACTCAACGCGATCAACCGCGATTTTTATCAGATCACGGCCACAGAATTTGATCAAACTCGTGGACAAGCGTGGCCCGGTTGGAACGCGATCTTAGCACATCTTCCCGCCCGCCCGTTAAGCGTGTGTGATGTCGGATGTGGTAATGGGCGTTTCGGTGTATTTTTAGCAGAACAACGCACCAGCACCAGCACCAACACCAACACCAGCACCACACCGATCACCTATCACGGACTTGATAACAGTGCGGCGCTTTTGGCTTTTGCACAACGGGATCTCGCAGCGTATCCACACCTCGCGATCACCCTAGAAACACGGGATCTGATCGAGTCGCCACCGATGGACGGACAGTATGATCTGGTGGGCTTATTCGGCGTGATCCACCATATCCCCGGCGCGGATCGTCGAAAACAGTTGATGATGACCCTCGCGGATCGGGTCAAGCCGGGGGGGATCTTGGTGTTTGCGGCTTGGTGTTTTTATGAATTTGAGCGCTTTCGATCGCGGATCGTCGCTTGGCCGGATGACCTGATGACGGAAGTAGAACATGGAGATTATCTTTTGGATTGGCGGCGCGGTGAGACAGCCTTACGCTACTGTCATTATGTGGATGAAACGGAACATGCCGCGTTGATCGCTGCCACGGGCTTACAGGTTGTTAGCACCTATCGGGCAGATGGATTTACCGGCACGGTCAATCGTTATAGCATCTTAGCAAAAACGTAAGATCGCACGGGGTCAACGAGTCTAAATGGTAGTCAATCAGCAGTAGGAGCGACAGAACAATGCAACTTTTGATCACCGAAAAAAATAGCGATCAAGTGATCGCTTCTGGTTCAGAAGAAGACAACACCGCGTTAATTTTAGAGAATAATTGGTATTTTGCGCCGGATCAAGTGAATATGAGTCCGCTTAAAATCACCGATCGCACTTATACTTGTCCGTATAAAGGGGTGTGCTTTTGGGTGGATCTCGAAACACCAACGGTGCGGGCGCGTAACATCGGATGGATCTACCGCAATCCAAATTCCGGTTACGAACAGATTAAAAATTGGATCGGGTTTTACTCTCGCGAAACGTCCGGTACAGTCCCCACGCATAAATGATCGAATGAATCGACGTATAAGGCGGAGTCGACTCCGCCTTATACGAGGCTACCCCCCTATATCGCTAACGCGGCGATCGTTTATGTCAAGCGATTGAATGCAAACCGCACATCCGACACAACGGCCGATATTCACAATAGCGGGTACATTTGCCGTCCTCTAATTGACTCGGATTCACGCTAAAATCGCCCGTTTGCATCGCATGGAGGTAATGTCCCAGTTTTTCGATCGCTTGGGAGGTCACGGTGTCTGCATTTTCTTGATCTAGCTTACCGCTGATCGTACCGTTGCGAATGTGCCAAAAGAAGCCGCCTGCGACCTCACGTAGGCCATCATTGGCATGAGCGATCAAGGTTTGTGCCGCGATCAGGTAGAGGATCATCTGGAAATTGCGACCCGCGCTCATCTCATCTACCTTAAACTTGGTGGTGCCGGTTTTGTAATCCATGACGATCACCCGATCATCGATCCGATCGATCCGATCGATATAACCGTTTAAGCGCAATTCAGCCCCGTCTCCTAACTGGATCGTTACCATTGGTGCGCCGTCGCGTCCGAACGGGGCTTCGAGTCGATAGGGATAACGCACCTCATACTGAAAATTTTTCGTGATCTCGTTTTCCGGTGAAAAATCGAGGGTGATCAAACGGCGCAAGCGTTGTAATAGCGTCTTTTGTTCTTGCTGCCATAGCGCGGTCGGACGGAAACCGAGTTGTTCGGGGGCATCGCGTAGCACATCGGCAGCGATCGCTTCCATGCGTTCTAAGGTCTGTGGTAAATACTCCGGTGCGATCGGGTAGCCGTCCGCGATCACCCCCTGATAGGTCTGATCTAAGATCGTGTGATTCAGCGATCCGCTCTGCAACGAGTCCATGCCTTCTTCCGGCGGTTTGAGCGGTTCTAATTTCAACAAGCGCTTGGCAAAAAACCGAAACCCACACGCGCCATACTCATTTAATTGACTCGCACTCCACAAACGGGTTAATCCGGTGGTTTGGGCCGCCCGCGTGATCAATTCAGCGGTTTCCAATTGCCCGCTATAGGTGTTAAATCCGTCGCCCGTTAAGCGCGTCATTTCGATCCCGCGTCCCCGTTGGATCTGTTGCCAGTATTGCCCCTCTTGCTCAAGTAACCAACCATAAGCCCCGGCCGTGGACTCATCGATCGTATCGTGTTGACTCAAGTGATCGGCTAAAGCCAAGGCGGCCTCACTCCGAGAGGCGGCCTGATCGATCGGCACGACGCTGCCCGCCCGTATCCGCTGAATGGGGGGATCAAGATAAACCTGTTTCACGGCGCGCCATAAGTGACTTTCGGACCAGGGTTGACCATTTTGCGCGGTCGGCCGTGTCAAGAGCAAGCCGTCCCGTGCCAAGCAGATCAATTCGTAAAAGAGGCCGTCATCGGTGGCCAGTTCCGCTTGTGTTTTGAGCAACACATGACGCGATCGTAGACTCTTACGCTCCGAGTCCAGATACAACGGATCGGCTGCGACTGGCGCAGGGAAAATGCCTTCGGATAAGCCCATGATCACGATGTGACGATGCGGTAGCCCGCGTGCATCGGCGGCCGTCGTCACCAACACCCGCCCACCGCGATTCGGACGGGAATTGATCGATGCCGCGCCGATCGCGATCCGTAAATCCGTCCAAAAGGTCTCCCATGCGACCGGATAACCGTGCGCGGGGTCAAGTTGCGCTAACAAGGTGTCGGTGGTGAGCATCCCACGTAAGACCTTTTTCAGCTCATGCAACGCGCTTAAATCCCGGGATTGGATTGGTTCATCAGCTTCACGGATCGCCGCGATCATGTCCAGATGATAGGCGGGTTCAATCGCGGGCAGATCCGGATCCGGATCAAGGTTGGGATCGGGGCCGATCAATTGATCCACCCAAGCGACATACTGTTCGATCGTCGCTTGGGTGGGCGGGGTGATCGCTTGAAAGAACTGATTGAGGGCTAATTCCAACGCATCGGCGGTTTTAGTATCGGTGATCGGGGCTTGAAGATCACGATCTTCATCGGTGAGGTTGCGTGGTGCTTGTTGCACCGCGTCTAACCAGATCTGGGTCTCTTTGATCACACTAAAACGTTGGCGGATCGCGTCTAAGAGCGCGATCGCATGATCATCGAGTCCGATCGGACGGATGTAAGGTGAGCGCAACACATCTAACAACGCTTGGGCGCGAAATTCGCTTTCCGGTAAACTTAACAAGTCGGTCAAGGCGGTGATCGCCGGATTTTCGGTGAGCGACTCGCCGTAATGGAGGGCTAAGGGGATCTGATATTCGCGGCCATAGGTGATCAAATGCGGCTGATAGCGCGGCCAATCGCGCAACGCGATCATCAGGTCGTCTGGTCGCACCCCTTCGATCAAGCGGGTTTTGACCTGTCGCAAGGCGGCCGCCACTTCGGCCGCGATGTCCGGGGCTTCGATTAAAGCGATCGCCCCTTGTGCCGCTTGTGGCGTGATGTTCGGTCGGAACACCGACTCGATCAAGTGTTGGATGTCTGGGTGCTTAGGTGTGCCGCGCTCCAAGCGGGTGATCTCTAGATCATCGCCGAAACGTTCGCGTAAGGTCTCTAGTGCTAAGCGAAACCGTCGCCCGATCGTGGCCTCCCGTTCCGGCACGGTGGTCAAGGTGATCAAGGTATGTGCGGCGCGGTTCGAGAGCGCATAGAGCAGATCGGCTTGGACGGGGGTGAATTGATCATAACCGTCCACCAACAGCAGATCGAGTCGAAAATCACCCAGTTGATCGAATTGGGTCAGTGCTAACCATCCCTCTCCATCGCGATCGACCAGCGCCTGTTGTTGCAGATAGAGTTGATAACCGCTGTAGATCGCGGCTAACTCTTGATCGCGTTGGGTGATCGCGGCTTGCTGAAAATCGGTCGGATAGACCCGATTTTGTTTTAATTCTTCGATCAACGCGGCCACGATCCGCACAAAGCCGGGGGTGAGTCCGATCGGCGCGTAGATCGTGAGTTCTCCTTTGGCGATCAAACGTTGGATCACAATCCGTAAGATCCCGATGCGTGCGGCGGGTGAGATCCCGCGTGCGGGTTGTAGCGCCATGTTGAGCAAGCGCCGATACAAGTCGTAAAAGTTAAAAAATTCAAGGTTAAAGTAGAGATTGCGGCCGTCATCCACCTCGATCAAGCGTTGTCGAAAAGCTTCTTCTTGGCGGCGCGTCGCTAACAAGATCCAGATCCGTGCCAACGGCTTACGATTGAGCGTGTCGGTTAAACTTTGGATTGCGCGTTCGGTTTTCCCCGATCCAACCGGGGCGAGGACAATTTCTAACATCGTTTCGTGTGCCTATCTCGGTTTTAAATGCGCTGTGAATTGTACCGGAAATGGTGACGGCAGCGACTAAGAAAAAAATTTATTCGGCGACAGCGGCAACGTGGTTAGAGGGATCGTAAGATTGAAAAATGCGCCCTCCAAAGCCAAAACCGCAAAAACAAGCTGAAACCCGCCCATCTATCCGATCCTCCTCAAGGTGATCGTATTGAGTCGATGATAGCACAGATGAGCGGAAAAATCGTAACAAATGTTACGTCTTTCTGCGGATTCGCTGGAAGCGATCCCCTTGCTTGATCATCCGCTTCATTCGTAGGTGTTATTCAAGGTGGGTGCGAGGCGATTCACCGTGTCTTCACCCAGTTTATCCGCCAATTTTTTACGGAGTTTAGGCGTTTCTTCAGCCCATTTGTCTTGAAGTTGTTCTTTACTGGCGTTGCGACCATCTCCCGGATGAGTCATCATGCCGCCCGCAATGGCCGGCGCACGAGTGATCACGCGCTTGGGTAGGGCATGTCGGCATTGTGGACATGCGGGCGCGGGTTCAGTCATGCCGTGTCGTGCCTCAAAACGGTGATCGCACACGGGGCAGTGATAATCATAAGTAGGCATAGACTTACCTCATCCCTTTCATCGCTACTTTCACTTTAGTATAGACGATCTGTAAATGCTTCACCCTTACACTCATCCTGAACTTAGATCCATGCGCTAAAGTCTAACGCGACTCAACGTAGAATAAAGGATAGACGATGAAGGGCAAAGTTTGTTTAATCACAGGCGCAACCAATGGCATCGGTTTAGAAACCGCCCGCGCTTTGGCGAAACAAGGTGTAAAAGTGGTGATGGTCGGACGCAATGCGACTAAAACCACCCAGATCGCGGAGGAATTATGTCAAAGCACGGGAGGCACGGTTGAAACGCTGATCGGGGATCTCTCGTTAATCGCACAAACCCGGCAAGTGGCCGAAGCCTTTAAAGCGCGTTATGATCGCCTTGATATTTTGATCAACAACGCGGGCGCGATCTACACCTCGCGTCAAGTGACCGCTGAAGGCCATGAATTGACCTTTGCGCTCAACCATTTGAGCTATTTTGTCCTGACCAACCTCGTCTTAGAGGTCATTTTGGATAGCGCCCCCGCCCGGATCATCAATGTGTCCTCAATGGCACATATGGGCGGCAAAATTTTATTTGATGATCTCAATGCGACTCAAGGTTATAACGGTTTCGGCGTATACGGTAACAGCAAGCTGATGAACGTGCTGTTTACCTATGAGTTAGCGCGTCGCTTGGCTAATAAAGGTGTGACGGTGAATGCGCTCCATCCGGGGATCGTCCAGACGGGTTTTAACCGTAACAATGGCAGTCTGATGCAGGCCTTAACCGGATTTTTTACCGGATTAGGGCGCTTGTTTAACGTGGTATTGACCCCAGAACAAGGCGCACAAACGACACTTCACCTCGCTACTTCGCCTCAAGTGGCCCAAGTGACCGGGAAGTATTTTTCCGCTAGTAAAGAAACGCCGTCTAGTCCCTTGTCATATGACACTGAAATACAGCGTCGTTTGTGGGAAGTCAGTGAACAACTCACGGATATTCGGGCGATTGTCTAGGTTGTGAAGTAAGAGCAAGAAAGTTCTCGTAAAAAGCTTTAAACCACAGAAATAGGTACAGGAAAATTTGTTGCTTACGACCCCACCCTAGCCCACCCCACACATAGGGAGGGAATTGGCCCGCATAGGATGGGGTGGTGTGTCTCCATGGGTGGGGGTATTTTTTGAGGAAGAACCTAGAGAAAGAACTTTTGTGAACCTTAAAAACTTGCTTTCAGACCTTTGTAAACTCAATTTAACAACCCCATCCCTAACCCTTCCCCATACATGAGGAAGGGAATTGGTTTGTGTGGGATAGTTTTTGAGATGACTCATTAAGTACGTGGTGGGAAAATCCCTTGCATGGCGATGCAAAAGTTGACCACAAGGTAAGGCATCATGTTGGTATGCGGCGTATTTCCCCCAAAGAAGGTAATGGTGTTAGGGTGCATGGGGGTGAGATTAGTGGCGGTCTGGGTGTATAAGTTTTCGCCGTCGGCTGTCGCATAAGCGGTATTGTTGGGATTAGAGCGCTCTGCGAGGCCGCTGACTCCGCGTAATATATGGCTATGCGTGGGCATTTCGGACGCAAGAAGGGTGACAGTGGTACTACCCACGGAGTCGCCTAAGGAATAGTTGGAGAGTCCCGGGCCTTGGCCATAATGGATCGGGGTAGATCCCTGTAAATTAGGCAGGGCAAAATTGCTTGCGCCGTTGCCGCCGTAAGTCGTGCCTAACAGCGAAAACAACGCTGTGTTTTGCGAAAGAGGGAGTAATTGCCCATCACAAAAGGCCCATCCCTGCGGCGGGAAATTAAACGGGAACATGCGAATTTCTGCTAAAAATTGATCGACCATGTTGGTTTACTCCTAGTTTGGTGACGGGAAGATCCCGAACAAAGCGATGATAAAGTTAACCGCAAGGCTAGGTTGTAAGTTGTTATGCGGTTGGTTGCCGCCGACACCAGACAGGATGGCCGGGTTCATGCTGGTATCGGGCCCCACATCATAGATATTCGGGACTGAGCTGGCGGGTGCCAGAGTGTTGTTAGGGATGGTATCCGTAGCAGCCACATTGGCACCCAAAACGGCATGATTGTGTGATGGGATCTGATTCACGGTCAAAGTGATTTGTTCCGCGCCACCGCTTTGGGCCAAGACATAAGCGCTTAAACCGGGGCCTTGACCTTGATGCATCGGAGCGCGTCCCCGTAGATCGGGTAAGGCATAAGTCGATTCACCATCACCGCCGTAAGTAGTGCCAATCAATTGAAACAGCGTCTCGTTTTCGGAGATTGACATCAATTGTCCCTCGCAAAATGCCCATCCCGCAGGGGCGAAGTTGCCTGCGAAAATCCGAATTTCACCTACGTAAGGTGTACTCATGGTAACTTTTCTCCTTAAGTGGGACTTGGGAAAACGCCCTGCAAGGCAATACAAAAACTGAGCGCGAGAAACGGTTGTCGATTTTCGTGCGGTTGACTCCCCCCAACGAAACTCATTGAACTGGTGTTCATGGGCACTGGACTTTGGAAGGGCGCATACACACTTGTGCCGGAACGTGCTGGAATCGAGGTATTGGTGAGGGTATTCACATTACCCACGCTTGTGGTAGAAAAGTTTAGCGTATGGGTGTGTTGTGGCAATTCATTTGGGATGATGGTGTGCGCTTCTACCCCGCCCCGCTCCCCAAGGGTAAACCCGTTGCCTATATGGACGGGTACACGACCGCGAAAATCTGGCAAGGCGAAATTCACTTGACCATTGCCGCCGTAAGTGGTGCCTAATAGAGAAAATAAGGCTTGATTCTGATTGATGGGCAGCAGTTGACCGTTACAGAACGCCCATCCCCGCGGCGGAAAGCTAAATGCCATGATTCTAATTTCAGAAAGGTAGGCATCTACCATAATTTTTTGCTCCTTACGAAATAGAAAACAAACTGATCGATATTAGAGCTTTACGTACAGACTGGGAACGCGGTTGAGGCGCTCCCAGTGATTGCTAAGTGATTAACCCCGTGGCGGGAAAATGCCCTGTAGTGCGATACAGAAATTGAGGGTGAGATACGGCATCATGTTGTTATGTGGAAAACTCGTACCGGCGACATTGGTCATTTGCGGATTCATCATCGTTAAACCCGCAGGTGATGACACATACAGATTTTCCCCGTCGGCCGTGGCGTACAGATTGTTGCTTGGGTTAGAGCGCTCTGCCAAACCACTGACCGCGTTAAACGCATGGCTATGCGCGGGCATTTCCGTTTGGATAAGGGTAACATTGGTTGAACCCGTTTCCTCCCCTAAAGCGTAGAGCGAGAGGCCGGGGCCTTGACCTTGTTGTAAGGGTGAACTGCCTTGCAGATTCGGGAGGGCAAAGGTGGATTTACCATCGCCGCCGTAAGTCGTGCCTAACAACGAAAACAAGGCGGTATTTTGGGCAATGGCCATGATCTGCCCATTGCAAAAAGCCCAACCGACAGGCGGAAAGTTAAATGCAAAAATCCGAATTTCTGCGACAAATTGATCCGACATCGTGATCTGCTCCTAAGACGGTGATGGGAAGATCCCATATAATGAAATGATAAAGTTGATCGCTAAGATCGGTTGGATATTGTTATGCGGTTGGCTTCCTCCAGCGGGCTGGATGGTGGATGGGCTGAGCGTGGTGTCTGGCCCGACATCATAAATATTGGCCACCGACGCGGCCGGCACTAAGGTATTAGCGGGTGTGGTATCCGTAGCGGCCTGATTAGCGATCATCACGATATGGTTATGGGTCGGCAAGGTGCTAGGGGTGAGCGTAACGGTTTCTACTCCGCCCGTTTCACCGAGGACATAACTCCCAAGCCCGGGGGCTTGCCCTTGATGCACGGGTACACGGCTGCTAAGGTTGGGCAAAGCAAAGGTTTCTTGTCCATCGCCACCATAAGTCGTGCCGATCAGTTGAAACAGCACTTCATATTCGGAGATCGGCAATAGTTGTCCTTGGCACAACATCCAACCCAACGGGGCAAAGTTTCCCCCAAACATACGAATTTCACCAACGTAAGGGTTACCCATGATATTTCAGCTCCTTAGCTTCGGCTGGGGAAAATGCCCTGTAGGGCAATACAAAAAGATAAAGTGAGAAAAGGTTGCCGATTTTCGTGCGGTTGATTGCCCCCAATTGTCCCTAAGGCCTGTGGATTCATCGTGCCGGCAGATTGCAATGGGCCATAGGCGTTGGTGCCAGCCCGGGCCGGGATTGAAGTGGTGGTCGCGTTGGGGGTCGTACCGACTTGCGTGGAGAACATCACAAAATGATTATGCGCGGGCATTTCCGAGAGGGTCAACGTATGGGCCTCTTGTCCGCCGCTTTGGCCCAAAGTAAAACCATTGCCAAAATGAAGGGGTACACGACTGCGTAAATCGGGTAAAGCAAAATTGGTTTGACCATTTCCGCCGTAGGTTGTGCCTAACAGCGCAAATAACGCTTGATTCTGATTAATGGGCAATAATTGTCCATTGCATAAGGCCCATCCCTTGGGAGCAAGCCCAAAGGACATGATTCTGATTTCACCTAAAAACTGTTCTGACACAATTTTACTCCTTAGCGCTATGTAAAATGTCCATTGTGTAAAATTCGCCGTCTAAACGGGGAATCCCATTGTCTAGAGGGGCGGGAGAGAGATCCCCCGCCCCAAAACGCTGTTATAAGCTATCGGCGGTACAGTTGGCTGGTGTCACCGCGTTACTGGTGGTAAACGAGATCGGAGTCGCTCCGTTGTTATCTGCGGACACAGCGGCGCTTGCCGATCCATCGTTCCCTGCTGTGAAGGGTGTCAACGTTTCCAATTGGATCTGCCCTTGTCCAGGTGTGCTGACGTGACGGATACGCATACGGTTAACCGCTGTTCCCAACACGGGCGGCGTACCGGGCGTTACGCCATAGTTCCCCGTGATCCGTCCGCAGATACGATTGTAATCGCCGCCGGACATATTGATCGGGAATACCCCAGATCCACTCGGCCCCGTTGCCAAGCTGTTGTTCATCAGGGCCACGTCCAACAAGTGGTTATCGCTGGCGGAGATCGATGAGTTGGCGAGGACGTTGATCCCGTGGTTGAAGTGGTTACGGATGACGTTGTTTTCCACCCGGACGCGGGTAGTTGATGTTCCGGCGAGCGCACCATTGGATTCAACCGCGATCCCATTGCTGAGTCGCGAGTCGGTGACGGTGTTATTCAGGATGCGTCCGACCAAGGTGGTTCCTGGTCCACCGCCGCGCACGAGAATGATCCCGGCCGTACCACGGAAGTCATCCCCATCGGTATCATCGCCGTCGGCGGTATCACCCATCACGTTATTTTGGATCAAGAAGGTGAATGTCCCCGAAGATCCGCTGATCCCGAAGAAGCGTAGCGCGTTATCGGTGTCATTTATGCTTGTCCCCGTGTAAGGTGTCGGATCAAATAAACTGTTCTGCACGGTGATATTAAGCGTAGCGGTGTTTTCCCGCGCCGCATCGATCCCGACTTGCGTCATATCATCAAAGGTCACGTTATCGACCATGATCGTCATGTTAGCATTGCCGTCGGCGCGGATCAACAAGCCATGGCTATCACAGCCGAACCCGCCGCAATAGGTGTGTGCGTCGGTTTCGTTGAACAGCGTGTTTTGGATCGTCATGTTCAATGTACCGGAGAAGTTTTCGAGGTACATCCCGTTTTCGGCAAAGGTGGTGAAGGTGGAGTCGGTGATCAAAACCGTACCGACCAAGTTCGCGCCTGCGCCGTCCTTGAAGTTCATGGCGTGTTCGTTGTCTGCATCCCCGGCCAAGACCATATCAAGGTTGTCGATCGTCAACCCGTTGACCGCTTGCCCGCTAATCCCATGGTTATCCACATTATTGATTTGCAGATCGTTGATCGTCAGGTTGGTGATCGTATTCAGGTTGAAGGCGTGTGTGGTGGTATTGGTGATTGTGCCGCCCGCACCGTCCACATTGGCGGCCGTGCCGTCACCTGTGATCGTAAAACTGCCAGTGTTGCTCGTTAGGGTAACACCAATGGCAGCTCCGGTGATGTCAATTTCGCGGAAAGAAGCGGCTAAGCTAGAATTGGTGATCTCGATCGCCGCGGTGGTTTTCGCGCCAAAGGTAGCCGTCCCGCTCGTGGACAAGGTGCCGGAGGCGTTATTGATGTCGATACCGAATGCACCGGCCCCGCTATTGGTGATACTGTTAAACACCAATCCTAACGGTTGTGTGCCACCGGTCGGATTGACCACCAACGCCGCCACATTTCCATTCGCCGATAACAGACTGCCAGCCGTAGACGACACTTGACCATAACCGGAGGTATAGCTGATGTTTAATGCCACAGCGCCATCGGTATAGATGTCCACATCACCCAAGTTAACCGTACCACTATTCGTCGCGAGCGTGATCGGTGTCGTGGTAAAACGGGCCCCGGCAGTACCAAGGTTTAACCCCCCAAAAGTGACCGGACGGGTGCTGTTAATGATGCTAACACCGCTAGAAGCATTGGTTCCGGTCGCACTCCCGCTCAGGGTTACAAACCCCGGATTGGTTAAGCCGTCGATATTGATCAAACGGCCGGTATTGGTTTTGTTGATCGTTCCACCATGGGTCATCGCGACACTGCTGTTGATGATATTGATCGTGTGGAAAGATGCGCCCGCTACTGAAGCCAAAGTTCCACCGCTGATCAACAACGTCCCAGAGGTATTGTTAAGATTAATCCCATAGTTGCCATTGGTGGCTGTGGCGGTGGTCAATCCAATATCGAGTAAGGCGGTATTGGTGTTAACGGCGATTCCGTTGGTAGAGGTCAAAGTGCTTGCGCCGTCAAGGATCGCAAGGGTGGCGTTGGTCACATTGATGCCGTTGCCGCTAGAGGTGGAGGTCAACGTATTTAACGTCAACTGGAAGCCACTGCCTGCGCCCGCACTAATATCAACGCCTGCATCGCCCGCACTGGTGATCGTGGTTGCGCCGGTCACAATGATGTCATTATTGCCAACCGGGCTACTGATCGTGATCCCGTCTCCGGTGCTGCTGGTGGAACTGATCGAGGCGAAAGTCGCATTTTGTGTCAACTGGACGCTAGACAGCTCCAACCCGCCTCCATCAGCTGCGCTGAGGGTGCTACCCGTGCCGACAATCTTGACTCGTCCACCGACGGCCACAAACGCATTAGAGTTCGTGCCAGTGGCGGTGACGTTCATGCCTTCTTCAAAGTTCACCACCGAGTTGGCGTTGTTATTCAACAACAACAAAGCATCACTGCCATTGACGTTGGCGCTAAAGTTCACACCGGCCAAGGTCACGACCCCGGTAGCGGTTTGAGTGCTGATCTGGATGCCCTCGTTCCCCGTGCCACTGATGTCGCTGGCATTGTCAAAGGTGATCGTGCCAGCATTAGTAGAAACATTCAACAAGCGGCCGCCGCTGAAAGCGCTCACGGTGCTACCTGTCAAGTTAATCGTGGCGCTATTGCTGACAAACGAGAGCGCCGCCCCACCGGTGCTAGAGGTGCCGGTGATGTCTACATCGTTCAAGGCGATCGTGCCGCTAGGGGTGAGCAGCTCCACCCCACCCGTAGATCCGGTTGCGAGGGTGATGTCGATATTGGTTAAGGTCGCACTCGCAAAGGTGTTCCCTTGAATGGCGGGGCCATTGTTAGAAGTGAAGTTGATCCCGTTCACAGTGGTGTTATTGGCTAACGACACCGCCGGAAAACCCGCGCCCCCATTTTGGAAAACAGGCGCGGTGCCGGGCGCAATCGTGATCCCCGATTCGACTAGGGTTAAACCTGTCGCTTCACCGATCAATTGTTGGCCTTGTTCAAGCAAAAAGTTTTGAGCGTAATTGCCCGCATAGACAAAGATCCCATCCCCCGGCCCATCGACATCCGAAAGGCTGTTGTTGAGCGGTGACATGCTGTTGAATGGGCGGCTGTAAGTGCCGTCTCCGCCTGGGGTGGCGCTGTCATCCACAAACCAATACAACACACCCACCAATTCAATTGTGACTAAGGCAGTTGAGCCGCCTTCATCGGTGCGGACGGTGTATTGAAAGGTATCGATACCCCGGAAGCCGGGGTCTGGTTGATAGGTGAACGATCCATCCGCTAACAGGGTGACAGGAAACCCATATTGGCTGATGCGATCATACGACTCGATCCGATGCGTGGCTGAATTAAATCCGGTGTCATTCGTTAACACCCCCGGCGCGGCCACGACCAGATCGGTATTGGGGTTCATTGTATAAGTATCATCAGAGGCGATCGGGGTGACAGCGAATACCAACATCGTGGCTATCCACAATATCCCGATCACACCGATGATCTTGAGTGCGCGTAATTGTTTTAGCATAGCATTCCTCTATTGACCGCCACGGAAGGCGTTGAATGATGCGTATTTGAGACTGCGGGGCGGGAGTCCGGTAAAGATGATCGAATAGACCTTGCCTTCCGCGTCTGGCCCAACATTGATTTGAAATTCACCCGTTGACAACACATACAGCGTGGATTGTGAGACACGCGCTAAGAAGGTGTTTTGCGCGGGCGGGTTATTCAAATAGGGTTGGAATAACGAGTACGGGAATGATCCCGCAAACACGCCTTGACTTAAGGAGTTAAGGGTATACACCCAAATTTCATTTTGTCCGGCGGTATTCCGGCGGGCATATAACACATTGAGCAGATCCCCGCGTCCCGGATTCAAGCGATCATCATTGCCGCCGCCTGTACCCCCTGTCGATAGATAGACGGTGGGGCCGGTGCAGTCCATGATATAGGTTGCGGAACGGATCGACGGATTATTGGTGAGGAAGAACTCGACCGTCCCAGTTACAAACGGTTGATTAAAGGCCACGGTGTACGAATAGACGATCGTGCTAAGCGTTGGGTACGATAAGGTGTTGTAGACCCCGCCGTCGGTGGTAAAGATCGCCGAAACATCATAAGCCGTAGCGCTATTGAGCGTCACCCCGGCCGAATCACGCACCGCGATTTGATACGTACCGTCAAAGGTGTTACTCGCACAACCGTTTAAGGTGATTCCGGTCACGGATAATGAAGCTGGAGCGGGTTGGGCGGCCAGCATCCCACTGATCAGCGTCAACGCTACCGCTAAGACTAAGACGATCCCTATTGGGAATAGATTTTTTAGTTTCATGTCACATCCTTTTTGATAATTCACCAAGGCAACCGGAGCGGGCGCAATCCCCGCCCCGGTCGCTTGAAATTTACGCCTTCCAGCGCGCTTACGGCATCGGGATCAGGTCGTCA
This sequence comes from Anaerolineae bacterium, assembly GCA_025454525.1. Lineage (GTDB taxonomy): Bacteria > Chloroflexota > Anaerolineae > Aggregatilineales > Phototrophicaceae > JALOOG01. Next base: position 38,415 of record JALOOG010000003.1, read on the forward strand.
TTGCGTTGACCGTTGACGTTCGCGTCTGGGGTGGGATCCGCGGGTGCTACTGGCGGATCTTGCGGCATCGGGATCGTTTGTCCGTCCTCGCTCCGACGTGGGGCGCTACCGGGGGCTAACGTGAGTCGGACATCATCGATAAAGATGAAACCCGCGTTTTCACCCGTTTCAAAGCGTGCCACGATCCGGCTTGGTTGTCCGGTGAGCGTGATGCTGACGGTGTATTCGGTGTAAGCACTGGTGCCGGCCGGGATTTGGACACGGGTACGCGGACGGTTCTCACGGCTATAACGTGCCACGATCATCATCCGGGCCGCGTTTTGCAAGTTTTGGGTGCGAACGCGGGCCGTCAACGTCAACACATCACCCGCTTGGCCATACGGCGGCAAGTCGATGTTTTGGACGAAGATTTGTGACCAGTTGCTATAACCGTTCTTGCCCATACGGAAGGCACAGCTTCCCTCAAAGACGCTGCCACTACAGACTCGACGTGAGTCTGGGCCGGCCGGGATCTCTTCGGTCAAGATGTCATCATCCACCGTGCGAGTACGGTACAAGCGCCAGTTATCCGGCATATTGTTGTTATCCGCGTCGGTTTCAAAGCCACCATTGACCAACAGGTTTCCACTGCTATCGATCGTAAAGGTGAACGGTTGGTTGCTGGCGTTGGTATTGCCCAAGGGACTCTTAGCGGTGACAGTCCATTGATAGGTGCCGTCGGTCAACAACGCTTGTTCGGTTACGCCGATCGTCAAGGTACAGTTCGTGCCGTCGCAAGTCAGCGCGTCCGCATCGGCGGCGCGAGTGACATCGGTAAACGTCACCACGTTTGCTTGTGCGACCGGAAGTGTCCGGTTGATCGCAAAGTCAAACGTCAAACCGGGACTGGTGCTAAGTGTGTCTTGCCATTGGAACGTGGTCAAACTGGTGACGTTCGGGATGTAGATGAAGTTGGACGGGCGCACCAAGTTGAAAGCCGCGGGCGGCGTGGTGATGCCGTCGGTGATCGTCACCGTTACATCCACACTGGTCAAAGCGTTATAGAACGCATCCCCCGCGCTACTGATGTCGTGGGTGATCAGTTCTGTGCCTGCATCCAACGTGAAGTCCTCTAAGGCGCTCACGGTGATCGTGCGGGCGGTGTTCCAAGTGGCAGTGGTAAACGTCAAGACGACGGGTGAGACTTGTGGCGCACCTGCATCCACCGCGAGGCGGATCTGGGTGTCGTCAAAGGTCAAGGTGACGGTGACATCGCCCAACGGTTGGCTATTGAGTAAGACGCGGTATTGGTCGGTGGTGAACCCTTCACGTACCGCAACATCCGTCAATAGGTTCAACGGGGTGTTATCGGTGTCGTTTAAGACCAACGCCGGGACATCATCCTCAACGATGTTGACTACCACAGGCGACGCGGGTTGAATCGGCGCGGACACATAGAACGGATCGGCACTCCCAGAGGTGATCGAGATGTTCGATGTGCCGATGTTTTGGAACACGTTATCGTCTACCGCGCTCACATTCACCGTTTGCGGTGTATTCCAATTCGACGGGGTGAAGGTCAACAACAATGGCGCAAGGCCGGGAGTCGGTGAACCCGCTAGAATTTGTGTATCGTTGAAGGTCATCGATACCTGTACGTTCGCGGTCGGTTCGCTGTTCAACACAACGTTGAAGCTGCTTCCCGCGCCGCCTTCGGTCACAGTGATGTTGTTATCGTTGGCTGTGCCACTGGTTTCGGTGATCACCACGGTTGCGACATCGTTATCGGTGATGTTCACGGTCACGGTGTTATTCGGCGTGAAGGTCGCGCCGCCCGCGTTATAGAGCAGATCGGTACTGACGGCCGCATGGGTGATCGGGCTAGTGTGCGGATTGGTTTCATCGATCGCATCGTCAAAGGCTAACACGTTCAACGTTTGAGCGGTGTTCCAATCGGATGTGGTGAAGGTGAGCGACAAGTTCCCGTCGGTATCGCCGTTCACGCGCACTTGCGCCGGATTAAAGGTGAGGTTCACGGTGACGTTGGCCGTCGGTTGCGAGTTCAAGACCACCGTATAGGTGTCTGGAGTTGCGCTTCCTTCGGTCACGTTGGTGGTGCTATCGGTTTGAGTGATCGTGATGCCCGCCGTGTCGTTATCGGTGATGTTAACGGTCACTTGCGCGCCGTCCGGTAACGCATCGTAGAACGGATCACTACTGGCGATGGCGTGGGTGATCAACTCGGTGTGCGGATCGGTTTCGTCCAGACTGTCATCCACTGCTGACACGGTGACCGTTTCGGTGAAATCAACGGGGGTCAAGGTGACAACCACAGGTGAGACTTGGCCGTTCACGCGGATTTGTGCGCTGTTGAAAGTCAAGGTCACGGTGACATTGGCCGTCGGGCGCGTCAAAGCTTCGATCGTATACGGGGCGGTCGTGCCACTTTCAGAGACGTTGACCGTCCCCGGAGCAATTTGAATCGCCGCAGTATCGTTATCAATGATCGAAACCGTCACATCGGCCGGATTCACGCCGCCCGTACCCGTGTTGTAATTCGAGTCGGTGCTAGTGAACGTTTGGGTGATCAGCGTGGTGTGTGGGCTGACTTCATCAATGTTGTCGTCAATCACGACCACTTCCACGGTTTGTAACACGTTCCAATCACCCGGCACGATCGTAAACGTGGCCGGTGAGGTGCTAAAGGGTGTTCCATCCGCGATCAAGCTGATTTGGGCAGGATCAAACACGAGGTTAACGGTGACATCTTGCGTCGGGCGCGAGTCTAAGCGGATCGTGTAGCTATCCGTGGCCGCAACGTTGGCTTCGGTTAACTCGGTCGTGCCGCCGCTTTGGATCACTTGCGATCCGGGGGTGTCATTATCGGCGATATTGACCAAGACATCAGCCGGATTGACCACATTGTAGTTTGCATCGCCACTGGCGGCCGTTTGTACGATCGTGGTGCTATGGGGCCCTTCGGTCACAAAGTCATCCACGGCCAAGACGGTGATCGTTTGCGGTGTATTCCAATCCCCAGAGGTAAAGGTGAGGGAATACGTGCCGTCGGTTTCGCCGTCCACAGTGATCTGGGCTGCATCAAAGGTGATGTTCACGGTGACATTCGCGGTCGGTTGCGAGTTCAACACCACGGTGTAATCTTGACTGGTGGGGCCGTCTTCATTGACCGCCACGGTCGTCGGATTCACGGTGATCCCCGCGGTATCGTTATCATCGATCGCCAATGTCCAGTTTGATCCGGTCAAGGTGATGTTGGGTGCGAAGTTGGGGTTATTGTTGTTGAGTTCAATATCCACCTGTTCGCGATCCGTGCCACCCCGGAACTCATCGATGTTGTCATCAATGATCGTGATCGTAACCGGTTGGGTCGCATTGTTTGCCGATCCCGCTAGGAAGGTGATGCTGGTGGTGACTAAGATAAAGTCATCCGGGGTATCGGCGCGGGCGCTGGTCGGTGGCGCTTCCACTGCTAAGACGTAATTCACCGGAATGGTGAGATCCGCTGCCAAGGTGCCGCCGGCCGGGTCCGTCGTGATCAACAGCGTGGCGTTACGGACAAAACTGCCCACATTTTCGTTGACGATCACCGACGACCCGACAAAGTTCACCACGGCCGAGTCGTTTTCGTCAATGGTGACGACATGCGTCCCGGTGGCAGTCACGGAACTGGGGCCGGTGACCGTGCCGAAAGCGAGTGAGAAGGTTTCATCGGTCGCTTCCACCAACGAGTCGTTGACAATGGTGTTAGTGATCGAACGGGTCGCACCCGATGCTGTACCCGAAGCAAAGGAGATGCTGTTGGTGACGCGGGTATAGTCTGGTGCGGTGGCGGTGCCGGGGGTGTCGGTGATGTCTATGGTGATCGCATCGCCGGTTCGAATCGGGCCGATACCGTTACTTGTGATCGTCAAGACCGCGTTCACCAAGTGAGGTGAGGTCGCTTCTGAAACGGTACTGGTGGCGGTGCTAAAGGTCACGGTGGCGCTTTCGTTGTCGATAATCGTCACCACATGCGTTCCAGACACCGTTCCTGTACCACTGATCAGCGTGTAGTCAAGGGTAAAGGTTTCGTTCGCTTCTTCTACCAACTGATCGTTGATGATCGTGAAGTTGATCGGTCGGGTTGCGCCATTGGTTGAACCAGCAGCAAAGGAGATCGAGGTGGTCGTCTGACTGAAGTCGGCAGCCTCGGCTGTACCGAGCGTGACGTTTACACTCGCCGTCAGCGCACCGCTGAGCGTGCCGCCGGGGGTACCGTTGGTCACCAGATCTAAACGTGCGGTGACGGTGTGGGTTCCCACATTTTCGTTAGCATTGCTGCTGGGGGTGGTAAACACGATGGTGGCGGTGTCGTTATCGGTGATGCTCACCGTTACATCCGCCGGGCTGATCGCGTTGTAGACTAGATCGGTACTGGTGACGCTTTGATCGATCAAAGTCGTGTGCGGATTGGCTTCGACAAGCGTATCGTTCACCGCAAACACGGTCACGTTTTGGGGTGTATTCCAGTTGGACGTGGTAAACAGCAACGAGGTTACGCCGTCGGTATCGCCGTTCACAGTGATTTGCGTTTCATCAAAGTCGATATTCAACGTCACGTTTGAGGTGGGTTGGCTGTTGAGGACGACCGTATAGCTATCGCCCGCTCCGCCTTCAACCACGGCGGTATTTCCGCTGCTTTCGGTGACGGTGATGCCCGCGGTGTCGTCATCCAAAATGATGATCGTAGAACGACTACGACAAGCCCCGCTGAAACCCAGTGATCCCGAACAATCGTCATTCGCCGCGTTTGACACCAAGATCGGTACGCCTGCATACGAGGCACGCACGACCGGATCGTTGAAGCCAACATCAAAAAATTCACGGTTTTGGTTAAACAGACTTAACGCACCGTAAAATTCATCGATCCCATCGTTGATTATGGTAACCGAAATCGGTTGTACGGCATCGTTGGCTGCTAAGGCCGGGAAGTTGACGGTGGTGGAGATCGCGGTGAAGTCCGCGCCGGGAGTCGCATCGTTGGGATTCCCTAAGGCGGTATTGCTCACCGGGACGCTAAACGCATCTTGGACTTGGACTGTCCCAGTCCCAGTTGCCACGATCCGCAACCGTACATTGGTGGTACGAGCGGTGTTGGACTCGATGTCGTTGGTATCGTTGACCACAAACGTCGGATCCATGGTGATGTAGGCGAAGTCGTTTTCGTCAATGGTCACGGCAATCGTACTCGTGCCGGCCGTCACACTACTAGGCAGTGTGCCGAAAGTGACATTGAAGTTTTCCGGCGTATTAAAACCGGTCGAACTAAGGGTGCTACGTTCAACGGTGCGATCGTTGTTGATCGTGATCGGCGCGTTTTGGGTTGCGCCATCGCCTGCACCGGCGGCAAAGGTAACATTGATCGTATTGGCAGGGCCGGTAAAGAACATATCCCCCGTTGCACCACTAAAGACCGCGGTATTATCCACCAGATTCAAGGGGATGATCGCGTCTTCGGCGAGGGTTGCGCCGCCCGTTGTCGTCAAGGTGACGACCGCGTTATGCGTCCCTACGGCTTCGCTGACCGTGGCCGCGCCACTTAAAGCAACTGTAGCGCTATCGCCGTCGGTGATTGTGCCGGTGAAGTTTGTCCCTGATACGGTGACACCCGTCGGAGAAGATCCTAAGGTGATCGCCACCGTATAGGTTTCGGGGCCTTCTACCAAGGTATCATCCAAATGCGGGATCGTGATCGCATTGGTCGCTAAGTCGCTCACATTGGTAAACGAGAGCGCGCCCGTCAATGTACCCAGATCGGCCGCTTCGGCCGTGCCTAAGGTGAGACCTAAGGTGTAGTTGATCGTGCCTTCTAAAGTGGGAGTGCCACCCGTCGGATCGGCGGTGATGTCTAAGCGCACGTTGGGCGTGTTATTCGCGCCTTCGGCCGCGCTGGCACTGGTGGGATTCCACTCGACTACGGCGGTTTCGTTATCGGTGATATTCACCGTAAGCGTATTGGTGTTGGTCGTGCCGTCTACGCGGGCGGTTGCGCCATTGTAGTTGGGATCGCCACTGGTAAACGCATGAACTAGCGTTCCACTGTGATCGCCTTCAAGGGCGCGATCATTCACCGCCGCGATCGTGAGCGTTTGGGCGGTATTCCAGTTACCCGCGGTGAACGTGGTGTTAAACGTGCCGTCGGTGTCCCCATTGAGCGTAAGATCGCTTGCTGGGAAGGTGATCGCCACGTTAACGGTAGAAATAGGTTGCGAGTCTAACACGATCGTGTAGGTATCGGTCGTACCCGCTTCGGTGACAGCGTTGTTACCGCCGCTTTGGGTGATGGTGATGCCCGCGGTATCGTTATCGCTAATATCCACCGTCACATCTGCCACGGGGAGATTGGTAAAACGACTTTGAGAGCTGACCGTGGTGGCCGTGGTCAAGATCACGGAATGCGGATCGGTTTCATCAATGAAGTCATCGATCGCTTGCACAGTGACCGTAACCCCAGTATTCCAATTTGCAGGAGTCAGGGTGACGGTTTGCGGAGAAGTTCCGAGGCCGCTGCCCGTGTTGACGCGGATTTGCGCGCTGTCATAGGTCAATTGGATCGTGACATTGGCGCTAGGCGCTTGGTTCAAACTCACCACAAAGGTGTCTGTGGTTTCGCCCGTTTCGCTCACGGTGAGCGTAGTCTCAGAGACCAAGACTTCCGGCGCAAGGCTATAGGCATAAGCCGCGCCCGAATTGCTGATCGAGTTCGCGTCATGTTGGGGTGAACCGACCAAGAACAAGCCGCTGCCTAAGGCAACACTCGTCCCAAAGCGATCATCAGCAACACCATCACCTGGGGTTAAAACGCCTTCTTCCGTCCAGACTTCAGCCGAACGAGAGAACACAAACGCGCTCCCGCGGGAAGTGGCGGTGCGCGGCGCGCCGACGATTAACGTCCCAGCATCCATTGACACTGAGAAACCGAATTGATTGCTGCTTGCCCCGATTAGGGTAGAAGTTGTGGTAAAGCTGGGGCCGCTAAACACAAACACCTCACCGCGTGGCGCGCCAGTGAAGTTACCGGTGGGTGCGCCCACGGCTAAACGGCCATCAAACAGCGAGACCGACCAACCAAACCGTGCGCCCGCGACCGGAGTCGGTGAGGGGATCGTGTTGATCGTGCTGAAGGTAGCGCCGCTGAAAACATACGCTTCACCGGTGCTACGGAAGGGCGAACCGACCGCGATCGACTCGTCATTGGGAGTACCGGGGGCGGGATCATAGACTGAAACCGAAGTCCCGAACTGATCGCCCGGATCGGTGCCGGTTAGGATGATTGGGCTGGTCAAGAGCGAGAGATCGCGATAGGCGTAAGCAAACCCTTGTTCAGAGGCTTCACCGGGAGCGCCAACCACGATCACATCGCCGTTAAAGTCCACCGACGATCCGAAATACCCATTGACGACTTCATTCGGTGAGCGACGTTCCACACGTTGCACCCAGTTTGTGCCGTCAAATTCAAACAGGTAAACCATCCCTGCATTCGCATTGTTACCGATAAAACTTGTAGAATACGGCGCACCGACCACTAAGCGTGTACCAGAGAGCGCCACACTATAACCGAAGCCGTTGCCCGGTTGCCCATATAACGCTGTGAGGCGGCTATGGGGTGTCCACACGCCGCTGATATTCTGATAGAGATAGACCACACCGCGATCGCTACCGGGGAAAGACTCCGGTACACCGACGGCTAACCAAGTGGAAGTAAAATCGACACTTGTCCCCATCACCCGATTCGTGGCGGTGTCTGGAAGGTCGATGATTGGGGTGATCTCCGCGCCGGGTGTCCAATTGACCCCAGAGCGGCTATAGAGTTGAATCGAACCGGCCCGCATGGGGCGACCCGCCGAAAAATCGGGTTCAACATCGCTACGCGCTCCAGCAACCCCGATCGTTCCGAAGACATCCACCGACCAACCGAAGTTGTCATGTACAAAGGTGTCCGCTTGTGTGCTGAGGGTCAAGGTCTGACTCCAACTCGTACCGTTGAAACCGACACCCGATACCGACCCATTGTTGAGTGAAGGGCTATCTAACCCGGGAACACCAAACAGCGCACCGTCTCCATCGATCGAGACGCTATAGCCACGATAATGGTTGACATTGGATGCCACGGCCGCACCGACAAAGCTATTGACCAGTGTGCCGTTTCCATAGAGATAGGTCGCGCCGACATTGGCAAACGCACCGTTATCCAGCAAAGGCGCGCCCACGATTGACCGCGATCCGGAGCCGGTATCGAAAATCCCTACGGCAAAACCGAAGTAATCATCGACTGTGCCAGCAGGGGCATTTAAGGTGTGTTGTACGCCCCACACATTGGAACCGCCTTGGTTACGGAACAAGAGATACGCTTGACCCGCACGTTGACCGGTCGCTGTCACTGCACGCGGCGCACCGACGATCGCATAATCACCCGAAATATCTACCGAGATCCCATGATCGACGTTGGCTTGCGCGTGGGTAGAGGTAGCGATCAGCGAATTGGTGTTGGCGTTGATCACATAAGCTTCATTGTTACCGGGCGCACCGACGATCGCTAACGTGCCGCTAATAGCCACAGAATGGCCAAAACGGGCATTTGGTGCGGCGAGCGGGTTGATTAATTCGCGGGTTTGACCCCAATTGCCTGTGCCGCCCGCATCGCGTTCTAGCACATACACCCGCCCTTGACTACCCGTTGAGGCCGGCGCACCGACAAGGATGAAAGTCCCCGCCTCGTTGATCGCCACATCATAGCCATAACGTTGTCCGTTTTGGACATTGGTTAAAGGAATGCGTACCCGCCGTAGTGTCCATGTACCGGACACATTCTCGTAAATATGGACTTCTCCAGGGCTGTTTGATGATCTAGGCGCGCCCACCACCATCCAAGTGCCATTGGTGGCGACCGATTGCCCAAATTCATTATCTGGCAGCATCCGTGGCGTGTCCCCGGTGAAGTCACCTGCGGTTAACTTTTGATCTTGGGCAAAAGTCGCCGCTTGCACTTCTCGCTGTGGTAACAAGATGAAAGTTCCCACCAGTAAGAGCAGTATGAAACGTAAAAGATTAGATCGCATAAACACCTCGCATTTTCATTCCCTCGCGAGCGTCTGTTCTGCCGTCATGCGGCAGCCACTGTCTAAAAAGATATTGCGCTTCCGATAGCTTTAAATGCGCTATCGCCGTCTGTTGCCTAACCCCCTCGGTGTTGATATTGATTATTCGCATGGATTCCCACTTCTGGATCACTTTATTGTATTACATTCCTTAATTTTGTGGGAACAATGAGTGGAAAAATTTACGTACCCTCATATTGCGATGGGTTCTGACATTACAAAGCATTTCAAGATTAACAGATTTTTAACAGCTCTGCAACCAAATGTTGAAAGAGAAACAAGGAATATAGTAGGAAGGAAGGAGGTTTGATGGGCAGCCTATTTGAGAAGATCGAGGTGAAAAGCCTCTCACCTCGATGATTTAACACTGGATGACACGGATCACGCTTAGATCAACAACGGCTAATGGCGTTTACGTCCCTCTGGGATATAAACAAGATGATCATCCACTCTGGGGTCATCATAAGGATCATGACGACGAGACACGAACGCGATCAACAAACACAGCGCCCCGATCAAAAGTGCGATCCCGCTGACTTGGATAAACGACTCGGAGACCCGACTCGACGCATTCGTCGCCAATGTCAGAAAACTGAGGGTGAGATCTTCTTCGCCGCTCTCCATAGCCACTTCATTGATCATGGCTTGGCTCAATTCGATATTTTGGATCGCGCTACTGATCCCTAAGATCAACAAGGCGGGTAACATCACCATGAGGCCAATCCAAGTCCAACGAGAACGGGCATAACGCGCCCCGATCACCGCCGTGATCAGGGTTAAAATCGCCCCGATCCCTAACAGAAAATAGGACGGTACGCGGAACAATTCATCTAAAGGAACCTCCGGCGCAACATCGCCCATCTGCAAGGGTTGTTTAAATTCCCATTCATCCGGTAGATCTTCAACCGCCGCGCTTAAGACCCCTTGGATCTGTTCTACCGTGGTATCCATAGGGACGGATTCAGGGCGACAGGTGGGCATCATACCGCGAAGTGGCTTGATGTCCCCTTCACAGACGGGTAACTCATCAGCGGCGGCTTGTGCGAATAACAACGCGCCGTCCGCCCTGAGATGTTCTTTGAGCGGCATCAGGTCAAAGGAGACGTTGATCTCATCTTGGCGCGTTTCTATTCCATCAAAGATCTGATCGATCACTTGCCCCATTTGTGAACGGAGATATTCGGGAGTGAGTGCGGCGCGAATCCCGGCATTGACCGACTCTTGAGGCAAATTGCCAAGATCAACCTGAAACGACGTTTGTAGCGCTTCACTGTCCAATAGGTTGACATAAAAATCTGGGTTACTAAACAGATCTTTGTAGAAATCACGTTCAAAGATCCACATGCTAATGGAAGCTAAAAATAATCCGACAAACAAGATCGGAAACACTAAAAACAGATAGATCGAACACCCAAAGAATGCGCGCATAGTCCCCCTAAGATTGCATCACTTGACAAGGATTGGTGAGCGTGCCGATCGGCTCAATGGTGATGCTTACGGTATCGCTGTCTTGTAAGAAGCGCGGTGGAGTCATGCCTTTGCCGACTCCCGACGGCGTACCGGTGAGGATCACATCGCCCGGTTCTAGTGTAAACGATTGCGAACAGTACGCCACTAAATCATACACCCCGCGTAACATATGGGCGGTCAGGCCGTCTTGCATGGTCTCCCCGTTGACTTGGGTGATCACGCGCAAATTTTGTGGATCGGGGATCTCATTTTTAGTGACAATACAGGGCCCTAGTGGGCAAAATGTGTCCATACTTTTCGCCCGCGTCCACTGACTCTCGCTGTCTTGCAGGTCGCGTGCGGACACATCATTGGCAATGGTGTAACCGAACAGATAATTCGGCACATCCGCTTCTCGAAGATACTTGCCACGTTTGCCGATCACCACCGCTAACTCGCCTTCCCAATCCACTTGTTGCGTGATCGTTTGATCCCACACGATCGGCTCATCGACACCGATCACACTGCTGCCAAACTTGGCAAAGATCATCGGCGCGGCGGGAATTTGATTGCCTAATTCCGCGGCGTGTGCGGCGTAATTGCGTCCGATACATAAGATCTTACCGGGGCGCAAGGGCGCGAGTAACTTACATTCGGCAAGGGGAAAGCGATCACTGGTGCGACCGGGGGTGATCCCGCTTTCGATCAATGATCCCAACGATCCCAGCCACGGAATCGCGATAATCTGATCCCCTTCAAGGATGCCGGCCTTGGGGGTTTTGCCTTTGTGCGAAAACATCACAACTTTCATGGTTCACCTACTTCTAAATGGATGCGTTGAGCAATGGATAAAGCGACTTCTTTAAAATTTTGATACGCAAATTGCACTAATTTGCCGTGTGATCCGGTCGCACCATCGGCGGGTTTTAGGAAAAACCAAGGTTTGCGGGCCTCCTGTGCCATGATCATTAAACTTCGGTAATGACGCACCAACCCGATCAGATAAGAGTCCGGTGTTTCTAAGGGGGGTTTAGAATCTAAGATGTGTTCGTGGTAGGCGTTAGGAATGTGATTGATCCAACGTTGATAAGCACGTACAGGCTTATCAAACCGTTCACCATGTTGAATCACAATATAACCGAGTGGTTGCATGTCACCGGAAGGGAGTGCAAACTCAATTTCAGCGTTTTTATGAAGCGTCTCCTTCCAAAGGCTGCGCCAATGCCTTAATGTTGGGCCTAAGTTCTGTAACCCTTGTAACGAAAACAGATCTGGCATCAATGGCGTGATCAAATAATCAGAGGAGATTAAAATCGATCGGTTGATCGCCCCTAAGTTTGGACCCATATCGGCTAGGATGATTTGGGCTTCATATTCTTTGGCCGCCGCCTGCATGATCCGCCAAAAGGCGCTTGTTACCCGTAATGCGCCTAGATTCGCTTGGAGGGTATACGCCCATTCATCCGAAAGCAGCTGTTCAAAAAGCGACAAACCTAGATCGCCTGCCAGCAATCCAAGGTTAAACTCTATTTCTTGGATCTTTGGTTGGCGAATATCCCCACTACGATCGATCAAAGGTTGAACACATTGGTAAATCGTGTTGGGATCATTTTCCGTATGCCACAACTCCAATAAACGATCTTCATCTAAAAAGGCGGCTGTCAGATTTGCTTGAGGATCAAGATCTGCCGCAATCACCCGCACCCCTAGTTCCGAAAACATATACGACAGATGATAGACCAATGAGGTTTCCCCAACGCCGCCTGTACCGTTAAAAAACGCGATCGTTGGTATGGTACTCATTTGTGAACCTAAAACCCTTATAGGATGACATGATCAAAATTACCTTGTTGGGTGGATCACTTCATTGTAACAAAACTGCGGCTATAGTCCATAAGAGAGCGCTAGGGTAAAATTCGGGAAATAGAGTTTTTAAAATGAGTTGCACCAAGGAGGCGCAATGTCAAACCCACCTGTAGCGGTTCAAAAATACGGGCAAAGTATCTGGATTGATAACATCCGGCGTAAGCTGCTCACCGACGGCACCTTTACCCAGTGGATCGATCAATTCGGCGTAGTGGGTGTCACCTCAAACCCCACGATCTTCCAAAAAGCGATCGGCGGCTCAGATGATTACGATGAGACGATTAAAACCATGCTCAGTGATGACGTGGATACCATTTATGAGCGCTTGGCGGTGGCCGATATTCAAGCGGCCGTTGAGATGTTCCGGCCGATCTATGATGCTACTGAAGGCCGCGATGGGTATGTCAGTCTTGAGGTGTCCCCTCTACTCGCCCATGACACCCAAGGCACGATTGAAGAAGCCAAGCGGTTGTATCAAGCGGTCAACGCGCCCAATGTCATGATCAAGATCCCCGCCACTCCCGAAGGCATTCCCGCGATCGAAGAGACGATCTACACCGGAATCAATGTCAATGTCACTTTGATCTTTTCGGTGACCAATTACCTCCAAGTGGCCGAAGCGTATATCCGCGGACTCGAACGTCGTCAGGCCGAGGGCAAACCGATCCAAAAGATCGCCTCGGTGGCCAGTTTCTTCTTGAGTCGGATCGATACGATGATCGATCAAATGCTGCAAAACAATGTACGCGCCGCCCAAGGCCGCGATATTGACCGCGTGGCTGCGAACAATCGTTTGTTAGGCAAGGCCGCGATCGCCAACGCAAAACTCGCTTACAAACACTTCATGACCTTGTTTTATGGGGATCGCTTCGCTCAATTGCGTGCCGCTGGCGCACAAGTCCAACGGCCGCTCTGGGCCTCCACCAGCACCAAAAATCCCGCGTATGCCGATACGATGTATGTGGATGCGCTGATCGGGCGCGATACCGTCAACACCTTACCCCCCGAAACCTTGGCCGCCTTCAAAGACCATGGCACCGCCGATCATGAATCGATCCTTGATGCGATCGATCAAGCGCAAGAAGTCTTGGATATGCTGGCTGAAGTGGGTATCGACATCGATCAGATCACCAAACGCTTACAAGATGATGGCGTAGAGGCGTTTGCCAACTCATTCACATCCTTGATCGAACAGGTGGACGCAAAACGTACCCTCTTGCAAACGGGTTTGATGTCCCAGACGCGAGTCGCCTTAGGGATCTATGGCGATGCTGTGCAGAGTGCGCTCAAAGCGCTTGACCAAAAATACATCAATGCGCGCATCTGGTCAAAAGAGGGCAGCGTCTGGAAAGACCACGGCCCGACGATCGCCAAGATCGAACAGCGCCTCGGTTGGTTAGATGTGTTGGACACGATCGATCTAGAGCGCGTTAAAGCTTTACAAGGGCAAATGAGCGCGTTTAGTCATCTAGTATTGTTGGGTATGGGCGGGAGTAGCCTCGCTCCGGAAGTCTTAAGCGAGACCTTCGGACATACGCCGGGGTATCCTCGCTTTTTGATGCTGGATAGCACCGTACCGGAGCGGATCAAACAAATTGAGGACGCGATCGATCTCCCGAACACGCTGTTTATTGTGGCCAGCAAGTCCGGATCAACGATCGAAACCGATTGTTTTTATCGCTACTTCTACGATAAAACCGGCGGCAACGGCCGTCAATTTATCGCGATCACCGATCCCGGCTCACAATTGGCTCAAACCGCTCAAGCCGAAGGCTTTCGGGAGGTGTTCCTGAATCCGGCGGACATCGGCGGGCGTTATTCGGCACTCAGCTACTTTGGGATCGTGCCGGCCGCCCTCATGGGGATCGATGTGCAGGCCTTGTGGGATAGCGCAGGTGAGGTCATCCGCTCCTCAAATAATAACGTGAGCGCCGCGCAACACCCTAGCGCCTATCTCGGCGCGATCATCGGCGCGTTGGCCTTGAATGGACGCGATAAGCTGTGTCTATTTTGCAGCCCGTCAATTGCCACCTTTGGAAGTTGGGTGGAGCAGTTGGTCGCCGAAAGCACAGGCAAAGAAGGCAAGGGGATTTTACCCGTCGTGGGTGCAACTGTCGGAAAACCGCATGATTACGCCAGTGATCGCGTGTTTGTCTACCTCAAAGTCGAAGGCGATCCGGGGAATGAGGAATTAGATCCCGGGATTCGTGCGTTGCGAGAGGCCGGTCATCCGCGCATCACGATCACCTTAAAAGATCGGTTTGCGTTGGGTGGAGAGTTCTTCCGGTGGGAATATGCAACCGCGATCGCGGGCCATCTCTTAGAGATCAACCCCTTTGATGAGCCGAACGTCACCGAGAGCAAAAACAACACCAGTCGCTTGTTAGATCACTTCCAAGCGCACGGCCACTTCCCAGAGACCACGCCGCTGTTACAAACCGATGCGGTCAAGTTATATCTGAATGAGACCACCCGGCAATTGTTGTTCCAAGTGGGCGAAAAACACGGCTATGATACGTCGGATGTGGTGCAGTTATTGGCCGCGCAACTGATCGGCACACATGCCGGGGATTACTTCGCGATCTTGGCTTATTTGCCACAAGACCCGGCGATCAGCGAAAAATTAGAGGAGATCCGCCGCCGGATTCGTCATGTGACTCGGCGTGCTGTCACGGTCGGTTATGGCCCACGTTACCTGCATAGCACCGGACAACTCCACAAAGGCGGCGCGAATAATGGCGTGTTCTTACAATTCACCCATGACGACGCACTCGATCTCGCCATTCCGGGGATGCCCTTTAGTTTTGGCACGCTGAAGACCGCGCAAGCGGCCGGCGATTTTGAGGCGCTTAGCACCCATAAACGGCGGGCGCTCCGTATTCATCTAGGGGATCATCCCTTGAATGGGTTAGACACGGTGTTAGCGGCGATCCAATTTGCTGAAAGTCGCAATCAGTAATGACCAGCGCTCTTTTTAGGGGGGTAAGGCAAAAATCACACCTTGATTTTACACCACCCCCCTTAACAAGATTGAGTCTTGTCAATGAGGCCGATTTTCGATAGACTATGGGTATGTTCGGGGCGTAGCGCAGCCCGGTAGCGCGCATCGTTCGGGTCGATGAGGTCATGGGTTCGAATCCCGTCGCCCCGACATATCACCAAAAGTTCACAAGCACCTTTGTGGGCTTTTTTTATTTCCCGCTCCGTAAAGGTAAATTTTTGTATACGATCCTCGTCACCACTAGAAATTTACTTTTTTTATTGTAAGAAGATGTTATAATGAAATTTGGGGTTTGAAAAGTAAATTCCTCTCCAATCGTTCATCTTACCGAGAAGTTAAAGGGAGATTATGTCATCGAAATTGCGTTTATTGTTCATGTTTATCGTGCTGCTGTTGCTCAGTAGCTTGATTCCGGTCTTGGGAGAAGGCAGCCGTGAGGCGGTCGCCACGGGCGGCGCACGCCCAAGTTTAAGTAATGATGTGTATGTCTATGTAAATGCCGGTGAAGATGTTTTGTTGGGCAGCAATGTCGGTATCTCATGGCTTAGCCCGACCGGTATCGACAACGGATCTTGCGCGGGTGGGAACTTAAACTCCCCCGCCGCGGAAACGGCCGGCCCCTTGCCCACCAGTGGCGGTTATAACCCAGGTGACATCAACAACCCCAACTCCAGCCCCACGGATTGTGTGTTTGATGCAGAAGAGAGTGGTATTTACATCATCAGTTATAGCACTCTATACACTTACTGGGATGTGACGGTGCGTACTACGGCGAACAACGCATCCACCACGATCACCGGACGGACGTATGTCACCATTTTCGCCGCTGATTTCGGGGGTTGGTTTAGCCCCGGTGGCCCCGGCGTGGCTTGGCGGCAAGTGGTGTATATTCTCACCCGTGACGGCTATCTGTATCGCATGAATATGAACGATGTAGACGGCTTCGTGATGCAGTTCTATTCCAACAACAAAGGCTTGCGTGATGCAAACGGTTTACCTGTGTACACGTCGGGCAATGCCAACCTATTTACGATCCAAGATCCCACCACTGCGGATACGGCGACCGATTGGACAAACAAGATCTTCATCAACGTCCCCGCGGCCGATCTGCCGTTAACCGCGCCGATTAATTCAACCTCTGGCCAAACTTCGACTTGGTTACTCACCCCGCCGATCAATATCGAGATTATCAACTTCACGTTTACCCCCACTGCCCAACAAGGCGGCAATGCTCAACCCGGGGGCGGTCAATTTGCGTTCACCGTGTCCAACGGCACGCAAATCAACTATGACATCGTGTTGACTTTCAGCAATCCAAGCTATCAAACCCGTCGCTTGGTGGGATCAACCAATACAATCTCGACCACTGCCAATTGGGATGGTTTGGACGGTACAGGGGCGGTCGTCGCTAGTTCAAATGTCAGCGCACAATTGACGCTTAAAGGCGGTGAGGTTCACTTCCCGTATCAAGACGTGGAATACAACTACCGCGGTATGATTTTGCAATTGCTACAAGGCAACAAACAAGGCGATCCGTTAACGGTCGTGACCTCCAACATCTACTACAACGATAGCACGATCGGCCGTCCCGGTGGCCCGACCCCACTTAACGCATCAATCACCCCCGTAGACAGCAGCGCGGGCGCGCACGTTTGGGGCAACAATTTCGGGGATGCGCTGTTGATCGATACTTGGTCATTCCTGCCAGACATCAACGAAACCAACAACTTTACGGTCAATCCATTCCCACCGACACCGACGAATACCCCTCTCCCACCCACCGCCACCAACACGCCTGTTCCGCCCACGGCTACATTTACCGCTACACCAGAACCCACTGGGATAGAATTGTTACAAAATGGGAGCTATGAAGTCGTTGAACCGACCGATCCCTTACAAGCGGCTTTCTGGGGTTTCCGTTCACCCAATGGCGCTACGGGCGAGAGACGACTCTGCAACTCGGTTCCGGCGTTTGAAGGGGTGTGCGTGTATCAATTCCGTGGCAGCGGCCCGACTGAAGACAGCATCCTTCAACAACGGTTAGATTTGAGCAGTGTCACCTTAAACGCGGGCGATCGTCTGTTCTTGCGCGGTCAGGTGTGGGCGTTAGACGCGCCGAACTACCGGATTCGCTTGGCCGTCACCTATAACGACGGCACGACTGAATATCCACAAATTCGCTTCAATACGGCGACCAGTGGATGGACACCCTTACGCGACTCGACCACGGGCCAACGTTTAGACTTCACGATCACCCGTACTGACATCGCACAAATCCGCTTGATCATCTGGGGCCGTAACACCTTAGGCCGCGCCAACTTCGACGCGATGAGCGTCCAGTTGATCGAACCTAGTTTTTCACCGATGATCCCGATGCCTTAAGTTTTATCCGTTTCACCTCTCGTATCGTAAACAAAAACTCACGCCTTAGCGCGTGAGTTTTTTTGACTGTTGATCCCTATAATTTGAGGTCTAAGGCCTCATACAGATCTGGCCGGCGATCTTCAAACACCGGAATCCGCTCCCGCGCTTGTTCCACCCGATCAAGGTCAATTTCGACGGTGATCAAGATCGGTTCATCCGACGCTTCCGCTAAGATCTTGCCCCAAGGATCAACGATCATCGATCGTCCACCAAATACGGTATCGCCGATCTCGCCACAGGTGTTGGTCGCAATCAAGTACACCTGATTTTCGATCGCCCGCGCTTGCAACAACACGCGCCAATGTTCGATCCGCTCTTGGGGCCATTCGGCCGGCACGATCACGATCCGAGCGCCCTCTAACGCATATCGCCGGAACAATTCTGGAAAACGTAAATCATAACAGATCGCCAGTCCGGTCTTGCCCCACGGCAGATCCATCACCAACGGGGAGGATCCCGGTTGGAGGTATTGATCCTCTTTCATCAGCCGGAACAGATGCACCTTGCGATACACGCCCACCATGCGGCCATTTGGTGCGAAAAACGGCGCGCTGTTGGCCACTTCTAAGCCGCGTTTCTCCAAGACCGATCCGACAATGCTGATTTTATGTTGGGTGGCGATATTGGAGAGTTGCAAAAAGATGCCCGAATTGAGTTGATCGGCCAATTCGCGGCTTTGGCTTAAAGCGTAACCCGTTGACCACAATTCCGGAAGTACCAAGAGATGCGATCCGCGTCGGGCGGCTTCGGCCGCCAATTTTTCCATCTGTGCCTGATTACGTTTGACATCGCCCAAAGCGATCCGCATTTGTGCCAACGAAACGGTTAATTTAGCCATGTGTACTTACCTTACTGTTTTCTCTCTATCATAGCGCTAAGCGCGGGTGATCGCTAACGTCTGCCAACGTTCGATGATCGTCTGCACGGTTATTTCCGCATCAAAATAAGTGGTATCCAACTCAATCACCCCGGGCGCACCCCGTACCGCCCATTCGCGGCGGATATTGGCTAATTCTAAGGCGCGTTCTTCCGGGGCATAAAAACGTGCGCCCATCGCCACATGCAAACGTTGTAACATCGCGTCAATGGTGGTGATGGTACAGAAGATCGGCCCGGTTTCACCTAACCGTTTGAGCGCGTCCCCGTGTAACAGTGTGCGCGCACTCACTCGGATCACGCTGTTTCGGCGTAACCATGTCTCGCTGATGATCTCGCTTTCGATGTTTTTGAGCCGGGCCTCACCATAATAAGCGCGTAACTCATCTACCGAGAGTCCGGTACGTTCCGCGATCAAAAATTCGACATTGACATACGGCATCTTCAACTTATCGGCGATCATCCGGCCGATCAACGGTTGATTCGGCCCGATGTACCCTGTCAAAATCAAATTCCGCTCTGAAAGCGGCAACGAGAGCATCACCGCTGCTCCTCAAACGCTGGAAACCATTGATCCAAGATCGCGGGTAACTCTAATAGACTGGTGATCGTCGCATCGGGGATCACGAGGCCTTTATGGGCGGGTTGGCGATCGCGCACCAAGCGTTGAATCGCTTTGAGGCCCGCCGATTGCGCGCCTGCGATGTCCGCGACCACATTATCACCCACAAACACCACCTCATCCGCACTCACGCCCAAACAATCTAAGGCGTATTCAAAGATCGCCGCGTGGGGTTTAAGATAACCCGCGTCGGCCGCCGTCACCCGACATTCAGGGAAATACTGCAAGAGATCATGTTCAGCCAACTCCAGATCGCGCAAGACGATCGGATGCGCCGAATTGGTGACCAAGCCTAACTTCAAGCCCCGATCGCGCAACAGCGCAAGGCCTTCCGGCACATCGGGAAATACCCGTGTGTCTTTGACCGCTTTCCACGCATAAGCGGTCAAACACGCTTCCATGTCTACGGTATCGATCGGCGCACCCATCGCGATCGAGGTATCCACCATCACCCGCCCAACATGCGGTGCGCGCAAGGTAGAGCGCGCCTCACCCCAAGCCTCACGCAAGCGACTCATATACTCGGTGATATACAGATCAAACGTACAGGGCGGTCGTTCGCCCATTACATGACGATACACTTTTTCCAGATGAATGGACTCGATCGCCTCCCAGTGTCCCGAAAAATGCTCCCAATCGATTAAAGTATCATCGACATCAAACAATACGGCCTTAAGCATCTTACTGATTTACCTTTGTCTATTGCGTAATTTACGAAAATTGACCCGCCCATCTTCATCAGCGAGATCATCACGTTGATCGGCCGGCAACCGTCCTAAACTCCGATGTGCGGCCGATGCGATGGCGTGTGATGCCACAGGCGCAGTTAAGATCAAAAACCCCGCCAGCACGATCGCCTTGAGGATCAGCCCCGGCATAAAGCAGATCATGCCTAACAGTAAAAAGACGATGCCTAACGTGGCCACTTTACTAGAGGCGTGCAAACGGGTATACACATCTGGAAAGCGCAACATGCCGATGATGCCCACCGTGCTAAACATCACACCGATCCACAACACGATCAAGCCTACATATTGTAACACCATTAGAACACCCGTCCCTCACTAATGTAGCGGGCGATCGCTAAGGTGGCGATAAATGAAAATGCGGCCAAGGCGATCCCCAAGTCAAACACGGTCTCATTATCCACCAAGATCACCACCACCACGATCACCCCGATAAAAATGGTGGTCATCGCGTCCAATGCTTGCAAGCGATCGGCCGGTTGTGGGCCACGTAAGACTAAGTAAGCGCAGAGCGGTAACAATAACACCATTGCGATCAACGCTAAGGTGACTCCGATTTGTACCACTGAATCAGCGACCATGGAGATTCAACATCCTCCGTAGATACTTAAGGCGGCGGGTTTGCTGCTCATCAATCGTGGCAGCGCTGCTAATATCCAGACAATGGACGTAAACATGGGCTTCATCATCAAAATCGACGGCCAATTGCCCCGGTGTGATCGTGATTCCGTGCGCGGTCAAAGCCGCGATCGACTCGTTGTAATCTTGGATATTGACCCGCACGATCCCCGGTTGGATCGGGCGAAACCCTAAGATTCGCAAAAAGACATCGACTCCGGAAATCGCAATATCGCGGATCAACACGGCCGCATAAATCACCGTGGCGATCAATTGAGTTAAAAAACCAGCGGGGGAAATTTCCAATTCGCGCCCGCGAAACAACAACCACACCATCATGATCCCCAACAAATACCCCAAGATCAAGCCTTCTAAGTTGACTTGGCGTGTCAGGATCATCCAAGCAAGCGCCAACAACAACGCTAACAATAATCGTTTTGCTAAATAGCTCATCGTTTTATCCTCCCAATACCGCGCTGATGTAGATCTGAGGCGTGCCTAAATAGGTCACCACACCGTTGACAAATTCGATCAACGGTGTGGCATATAACCCTAACACCACACAGATCGCGATCAATAAGGCCGGCGCAAGCAAGCTATCCCCATAATCTTTGAGTCCAACGGTTTGTTCATCTGGCTTGCGCTGAAAGATCAATTGCCATGTCCGCATCATATACATCAAGGTGATCAAGCCCGCTCCAACCGTGAGTCCTAACACGATCCAACTTTGTGCGGAGATCCCGCCTTGGATCAAGGTGACTTTGCTGATAAAGCCATTCAATGGCGGCACTCCGGCCAAAGCCAATCCGCCCAAGAAATACAACAACCCTGTACCGATCATCTGATGACCGACCCCACCGATCTCAGTGAGCGCGGCGGTTTTGGTCTTGGTGCGACTTGACACGACTCCGGTGAGCATCAACAACGCGGATTTAACAAACGAGTGATTCACCGCATATACGATCGCTCCTACCAACGCGATCGGTGTCCCCCACCCGATCGCCACCAAGATAAAGCCGATCTGCCCAAAGGTGGAATAGGCTAACATGCGTTTCGCATCATACGTTCGTAACGCGCCTAAGCTACCAAAGAAAATCCCGATCACGCCCAACACCACTAAAATATTGTGGATCACGATCGCTTCTTCAGTAAATAACAGCGTGGTCATGCGGATCAAGCCATACACCCCCACCTTGACCACCACCGACGATAACACCGCATGAACCGGGGTTGGCGCGGTGGTATGAAAGTCCGGTTGCCAAAAATGGAACGGGAATACCGCGCTTTTGAGCAGAAACGCGCACATCAACATCACCGCGGCCGCGACCGATAAGATCGGGCGTTCCCCCGCGGACAATAACCGCGCAATATCGGCCATGTTGAGCGTGTTAAACGTAGCATAGATCGCCGCGATCCCGATTAACAGAAACAACGTCCCCATGGAACTGATCAACAGGTATTTCAGCGCGGCCTCTAACCCTAAGCGGTTATCTGAGATCGCCACTAAAATCACCGATGAGATCACCATCAATTCCATGAACACAAACAAGGTGAAAATATCACCTGTCAAAAAGCCGCCGAATAACCCGGTGGCCATGCACAAGAACAAGGTCATAAACGCCGGATAGGTGACACAGCGATCTTTACAATGCACCGCGTATAAGATCCCACCTAACACTACGGTCGAGGCCATCAACACAAACAACGCCGACAGCGAATCTCCGACCAACACGATCCCATACGGCGGATCCCAAGCTCCCAAGCGATAGATCACCGGTGCGCCCGTGCGGATCACCTCACTTAGCACGTTGAGACTGCAAAACCAAGCGATCGCCGCGGCGATCAAAGCCAAGTACCGTTGCAATTGGTTGTTACGGGCCAAGGTCAAACACAACACCGCGCCCGTGAGTGGCGCAAGCACGATCCCTAACAGATACACATAATCGCTCATAAGTTGTGCCTAAGCCTGTAATTGGTTGACTTCATCGTTATTCAGGGTTCTAAAGCGCCGCGATGCGACGTTGATCAACCCCAATAACAACGCATACGATCCAAAGCTGATCACGATGGCCGTTAAGATCAACGCTTGCACCAATGGATCACTGGATTGACCGCGCGGTATGGCCTGCCCCACACTTTCAGCGATGATCGGTTGTACATAGGGCGGTTGTGAGGCGTTAAATGCGCCCGCCGCTAAAAAGAACAAGTTGATCGCGGTGAACAACACATAAAAACCCATTGCAACCTTGATCAAATCGCGTCGCAACAACAAAAACACCCCGATCGCGAACAGAACTCCCGTGGCGATTGCAAAAATCTCGTTCATTCGATGTCCCTCTCTTCCAACTCACGCGGGTGGGCGATCGCTTCCATGATGATGCTTGATCCGCCGAACACCGTGAGAAATATCCCGATCTCAAAAAACAAGGTAGACGCAAAATGCAGCCCCGCCGGACTCCAAGTTTCGCTCAAGGTGATGTGTTCAAGAAATTGACCCCCAAACACCTCCGGCATGATCGCATTCGCTAAGGTCAACACCAACCCCAATACCACCACCCGCCCCGGCACTAACCAGTTGAGTCGCTCGCGTGCCTCAAAGTACCCATAGACCACATACCACAATGCGACCGCTAACCCCGCCACTACGCCGGCCGTGAAACCATCCCCCGGCGCGACTCCGCTATAGAGGACATGCGCGGCAGAGATCAACAAAGCAAACGGTAAAACCAAGGCCGCGATCTTGCGTGTGAGCGGCGTAGACATGCGCGACTCGGCGCGCTCATTTTGCGCGACTCCGAGTTCTTTTTCGTATTCACGCTCCGCCTGTTCCGCTAAGCGCACCTGTTTCTTGAAGTCTTGATCGATGTCCTGTACCGCTTTCCCATAGATCAATTCACGGGATTCAGGGCGGGTGAGTAGGGTCAATAAACCTAAGGCCGCCATTGCGAACACCGTGATCTCAAGCACTGTATCGGTGCCCCGGTAATCGGTCACGATCCCGCCCACCGTATCGGTAATTTTGAGATCGCGATAGGTATTTTGCAGATAATGGAGCGCGATCGGGCGGTTGATTGAGCTGCTCACCGGACGATTTTCGACCGCGATCAAGGCGAATAAACCGACCACCGTCCCGATACTGGCCGCGATCACCACATCACGGATCACACTGTAACGATGATTAAAGCGCACGCTTAAGATCGCTTCGCGTTGTTTCGCACTCAAGCGGGCGATCATGATGATGATTAACACTGTGGCTAAGGTTTCCACCAAGATCTGCACCAAAGCGACATCTGGCGCGGGTTCTAACAAGAAGATCCCACCGACTGAATAGCCCATGATGCTGAGCGAAATCGCGGCCATCAAATGCTTTTTGAGGATGATCGCACCGAGTCCGGTGATGATTGCCAACAAGATCAAGACGATCCGTAGCGCATCGATCGGCGGGTTGAAAAAAGCGAAATTGAGGTTACGCAACTGTACCAGATTGCCTAACGCAAAATTCAGCAGGATGATAAACAACGCGAGTCCGGCTAAGATCGTGATCAAATAATGCCGCAATTTGCCGTTTTGCGTCCGCAAGAGCAGATCGCCGCATGTATTCACCGCACCGATCACCCACTCATAGGCCTGATTACCGGTCGGGATCGGGAGATCGGGCCACGTTAACCACCACCGCCGGATCGCAAAGATCCCCCCGCCTAACGCTAACACCGCTAAGCTAGTCTGAAACACCGGACTCGCCAGTCCCTCGGGTGGGAACAGGTACAAGGTAAATTCTTTCTGGACAGCGGCATCGATCAACGGCACGATCAGCGGCCCCAGCAATACCCCGCCGATCAACGACATGAACGCTAACGCGCCGGTGCTGATGATCAAACCCAGCGGCGGCCGATGAAAATGTTCGTGATGATCGGCCTTGGCCGGCGCAAAAAACAGATCCCACGCGAAACGCGCTGAGACAGCGACCGTCAAGATTGAACTGATGATCATCACGATCAACGGCACGGTCGTTAACAGGCCTTCCGGTTGTGCCGCGTCTAATAAAGTCTCTTTGCCCACGAATCCCAACATTGGCGGGAAACCGGCCATAGACAAACATGCTAAGGCGGTGATCACGGCTGCGCCGGGCATTAGCGGCCGTAATCCGCCTAACTTGTCGAGGTTACGGGTGCCGGTGCTGTGTTCAACGATCCCGGCCATTAAAAACAACGCCGCTTTATAGAGGGCGTGTGCGAGAACGCCGATCACCGCCGCTTTAATGCCCGCCGATTCCGGCATTCCGATCAAGGCCACTAATGCGCCCAACTGACTGATCGTTGAATATGCCAATAACGCCTTCAGATCGCGCTTTTGTAAGGCGAATAACGCACCGATCAACATGGTGATCAAGCCGATCCCGATCAGCGCGTTGATCCATAATGCTGATCCCCCTAAGGTGGGTTCCAAGCGTAACAACAGATACACGCCTGCCTTGACCATGGTGGCGGAATGTAAAAACGCACTCGCAGGAGAAGGCGCGGTCATCCCCCCCGGCAACCAAAAATGGAACGGGAATTGCGCGGACTTGGTGAAACAACCCAACAAGATCAAGACGGTAAAGCCCATATACCACGGATGCGAACGGAGATCGGTATTGAGGATCGTCTCAAATTGTGTTGATCCCGCGGCGGCAGATAAGATCAACAGGCCGGCGATCAACGCGAGTCCGCCGCCGCCCGTGATGATCAAGGCACGCATCGCACCGACGCGGGCCGCTTCAGATTTAGCGCCTTTGAAGCTGATCAATAAAAATGAGATCACGCTGGTGAGTTCCCACGCGATAAACAAGGTGAGAACGTTGCCCGCGAACACCAAGAGTAACATCGATCCGGTGAAGGCCATCAACAAGGTATAAAAGCGGCCGGTCTCTTGGTCATCGTCAAAATAAAAGCCCGTGTAGAGTGTCACCGCGACTCCGATCCCGACCACGATCGTCCCGAACAGGAGTGCGAGTCCATCAATATACAAGGTGAAGTGTAGACCTAAGGCCTCAACCCATGGGAGATCAAGCTTTAACACTTGATCATTGGCGACATACGGAAAATAACCAAGATACACCACCAACATCAGCGCGATCGCACTGGTGAGTAGCAAAGTTTGACCACCGCGGCCTAACAAGGCGCGCACAGGGGGCCATACGATCAACAATGCTAACACAAACGGCAAACTCGAAATCAACGTAAATTCAACCATGAGCATCCTTTCTTGGGTGACATGCTAGGGTCGGATTGAGTTCAGGGATCTAAGAGAGGCGATGGGCGGTCGCAACGATAGATATAAACTCAGCAGCTTTGAGTGTTTGATCACAAAGATGCTGAATGTATACTTATGTTTGTGGTGAATACAAGTTTACACCAAAAATAATCCCTCGTTTGCAAAAAATCAACGTAAATCGTACCCCCCAATTTGTAGGGGGTGTCAATATTCGCACAGTTTAACGCAAGACGGCATAATCAACCAAAATTCTGATCAAAATTGGAGCATTTTAAGATGTCAGCGTTGTTTGAGGTCAAAGATAAAGTCGCCGTGATCACCGGTGCATCGCGTGGGATCGGTCTGGCGATCGCCCATGAATACGCTAAGGCCGGGATGAAAGTGGTCATCAGCAGTCGTAAACAAGACTCCTTGGATCAAGTAGCGACCGAGATCCGTAGCGCGGGCGGAGAAGTTACCGCGATCGCTGCCCACAATGGCGATAAAGCCGCCTTACAGCACTTGATTGAACAGACGATCGCCGTTTATGGCGGAGTCGATGTATTGGTGAACAATGCGGCCACCAATCCGCATTTCGGCACCTTGTTAGAGGCAGAAGATAGCCTATGGCAAAAGACTTTTGAGGTCAACCTCTTAGGCAACGTCTGGTTGACACAAGCGGCGGTCAAATCGATGCGACCCCGTGGCGGCGGCAAGATCATCAATATCGCGTCGGTGAATGGCTTGCGCCCCGGTCACTATCAAGGCATTTACAGCATCACCAAAGCGGGTGTGATCAACCTCACCCAAACGTTGGCGATGGAATTAGCTGCCGACAATATTCAGGTCAACGCGATCGCGCCGGGCTTGATCAAGACCAAATTCGCTCAAGCGATCTGGGAAAACGAGACGTTGATGGAAGGGGTGATCGAACGCACGCCCGTGCAACGGATCGGCGAACCGCAAGAGATCGCCGGCATTGCGTTGTATTTAGCCGCGCCCGCCTCTAGTTTCACCACGGGGCAAGTATTTGTGGTAGATGGCGGCATCACCGTGCCGATGTTATAGCGGATCGATTGTGGGCTCCCTTTGCCCATTTTAAACCTTTCTCATCTTTGCGAATATGGGGCTAACCGCTTCAAAAGTCGTAACAAATGTTACGACTTTTCCGCTCATCTGTGCTATCATCCACCCAATACGACTATGATCACTTGGAGAAGTATCGGATCAACCTACGCTTCTACTTTGTTTTTGCGATTTCGTGTTTGCTTTTTAGCGTTGGGACGCAATCTTACGATCCCCCTAACCACCCTGCTGCTGTCGCCGGATCTATTTTTTGGTCTTCGCCGCCGCCAGCAACTGACGAGTTTAGAGTAGACTTCATCGTCTTGTAATTTTTGAAGCGATTGCACTAGGTTTGAAATGCGCGTTGTTCGCAAGCAATTTTTCGGTGTCTATTTCTGTTGATCTATCACTCACTTGACCAACTGCAACCAACGCGCCCGTTCGCGCAAGGCGGCAAGGTATCGTTCCGCCCAACGTTGCCCATCCAGATAATGTTCCAAAGTCACATCGTAATATTCCGCCATGGATTTTGGGTTATTAAGGTCATGTCCCCATTTTTTCGCAAGACTCAAATCGCTAGGCAGGTTAAAACGTCCGTTGTAGCGGGTGCCGTCGGGCATGGTGGCTTTGAGCATAATATCAGTGACGACCATCTGCTCCTCAGTGATCTTGGCATTGGTGAGATTAGCCTCCACCAGATCGGCTTTATCAAATTTGACGTTGGTCAGATCGGTGTCTGTCAGATCCGCCCGATAGAGATTTGCGTCCAACCAATTCGCCCCGCGCAAACTTAGCCCGCGCAACTCCCCCGACTCCAAAAAGCCCATCATCCGCAATTCTTCGATCCCAGCAAGGGCCATCGGGTTATAGCGGCTGTGGATCTGACGCAATAAACGCTCACGTAACATGCGATCTTCACGGCGTTGATCCAAGCGATCTAGGATCACGATCGTGAACGTGATGCCCAGCGCTTCCGGCACGAGGCTTTGTAAAAATTCATCGATATTGAGGTTAATCAGTTGGAACAGTTGCGGGATCAGCAACCCGGCCATCAAACCGACCACAAAATATAGCCATTCGTTATCTTGAAATGCGCGTTGGAAGCGCCCCATCGGGCGTGGACGAATTGACATAAACGGACTCCCTTAAGCTTTAAGCACTTGTTCGTAAATATTGAGCGTTTCGCGGGCGGTTTTACGCCAAGTATAGCGTGTCGCTTGTGCTAACCCTTGATTGATCATGGTTTGACGGAACGGCTCTTGTTCCAATAAGGCAAGCATCGCACCGGCCATCTTGCGCGCATCGCGGATCAGATACGCACCATCTCCGACCAACGCTTGCATCACCGGAATCTCCCGTGCAATCGCTGGTGTCCCACTGGCCATCGCCTCTAAGACAGTCCATGCGAATCCTTCATAGACACTGGGCATCACGATCACTTTCGCTAAGCGATACAAACTCGCACGCTCCGTTGGGTCGATCGGCCCGATCCATTGAACGAGATCGCTGATCTGAAGGTCTTGTGCGTATCGACGGAGATCGGGATAGATCGCTGTGCTACCCCAAGCGGGTTCAGGGCCAGCCAAGACCAACGGATAACGTTCACCCGCGCCTTGTGCCACATAAGTATAAGCCAATAACAGGTCGTTGATGGACTTGCGGCGATCAAATTCGCCATGATAGAGGACAAACGCCTCGGGTAGCTCATATTTTTTTCGTACTTCGGGATCGCGCTCCGCACCCAGTCGGGGATGAAAGCTTTCATCGATCCCGGGCGCGATCGTCGTGACGCGATCGGACGGCAATTGTAAGCGGGTGATCACTTCATCGCGGATCGCATCGCTCCAAGTGATCACATAAGAAGCGCCATTCGCTGTGCTGGTGGTGAGCGAAGTATACAGTTTATCGCCCCACTTTGGCGCGTATTCCGGCATGACCAAGGGTAACAGATCGGGGATCGTGATCACCCACGGGATCGGCGCTGACAGCGGCGCACCGTGATAGGGAATATGGGCGATGTCTGCGCCGGCTTTACCGGCCGCATTGGGAAAAGTGCGTTGTTCAAACCACAAGCGCCGCCCACCGGCCATGATCACCTTGACCCCTTCCGGAACGCCTTCGGGAACGCGCAAGTGCGCGGGTAAGATAAGCGTGATCTGTAACGCGGGATCGAGTCGGCGTAAAGCGTGTGTTAACTTGCGGACATAAATCCCGTTCTCTGTTGCCGGACGATCCCAAAACCAACCGTTGATCGCGATGTGCATGACCTTTGCCTTTGATGCTGATCGTTGATGCCCTTGATTTTAACCGAAAGCACCGATCGATCTAGATCACACCTAAACAGAGAGTGGTGAATTGCAAGGTTATGACTATCGCACACTAAGTTCCAACCTATTATCCATATCCGCAATGTTCACCACTTCCCCTAGACAAGCGAACGAATGGGCTTAAAGTGGTGTAAAATAGATAAGAGAGCTGAGGAGGTATTACGATGATGTTGGATAATCTGTACCAAGTGATTGACGACTTATCAACGGATGATCTTGACGCGCTTTCTGAATATATCGAGCAGCAGCGTGAGCAGCGACGGTTGGCGCAGTACACAATTGAAGAACGTATACAGAAGATCGAAGCAGCATTTGCCGAATTGTGGGAAGAGTTGACACCAGACGAACTTAACGAGATTACCGAAGCGATGAACAGCGAATTGGTTGAACCCTTTGACGAATCGGAGTGGCGTGATTGATCTATCTGCTTGATACAAACGTTCTGGCTGACTTTCTGAATCAAAAGCTGCCGCTGACGAAATTGACCGAAATAATCCGGCAGGGTAATCGTGTGTGTATTTGCCGTCCGGTTCATTACGAAACGATGCGGGGACTGATGAAAGTTCCCTCGCCAAGAAAACTTCAGGCGTTCAACAGTCAATTATTACCGATGCTGGAGTGGGTGGAACTGAGAAATGCGGATTGGGAACAAGCCACTCAATATTGGGCCGCAACGACCGCTAGTGGCAAACAGTTAAATGATATGGATTTGTTGATTGGTGCGATCGCTGTGCGTATCGGCGCGACCATCGTTACTGCGGACGATGATTTCAACGCGCTCCCGATTAAACGCGATAACTGGCGTATTTCCTAAATCTCCTTAAGGCTTTCGGCACACTTTCCAATATCTCTCAAGTTAAGGAAGTGGCAATAAGGATGAGCCGATGTAAAATAGCGTGATGATAACCTGCTCAAAATACCAAAGCACACACAAACCACAGAAAATCGGACGTACAGAGGCCGGGAGCCAAAGCTTCCCACACTATCTTGTTTACGTGTTTCAATTCATGGACGTATGAACTTTGACACTCCCAGAGGTCATGTGTCATAAGCCAACGGCACATTACATAACTTACGCCCCTTCGCGATAATCCTGTTCACGCAACCAACGCGCATGTTGACGATGATACACGATCGCCGGATGATCTCCATACACCCGCGCTAAGGCGATCGCCGCTTGACGATGCAGATCTGCCACTTGATGCTGATTGTTGGTACTCATCACACTTTGACGTAATTTGTCGTGGGTAAAATACCACCCGCCTTCACGCCATTCGATCACCGCCGCATCAATGCACGCATCCAACCACCGATCGATCTCGACTGTCGGATCTACCGCCTGCAACACCTCTAGATCAATCTGCCGCCCCAAGATCGCGGCCACTTGTAATAACGGATAAAACCGGCGCGGGACACGATCTAAACGCTTTTGGATCAACCAAACCACCCCGCCCGCGATGATCTCATCTGGCAAGCGATCTAAGGTGGCGATCTTGCTCAAATACCCCGCGGTTTGAGCCAATACGCGCACGATCTCCACCATAAAAAACGGATTGCCTTCGGTCTCTTGTTCCAACAATTGCAACAGATCCGGCCGTTCTCCGAATACCCCTAACATCGATCGACTCAAGATTGCGATCTCATCTGAATTAAAACGTTGTAAATGCAGGTGCGGCAATTCTGGGAACAGCGGCGCGATCTCATCACTCCGATAGCTGAGTAACAACAATACCCGCGTTTGATCGATGTGATCAAGTAGGTGGGCGATCAAGGCCAGACTCTCCGAAGCGGCCTGATGCAGATCTTCCATGATGATCACCACTGGGGACGGTTGACGTATCACGATGTCGGTTATCACTTGCCCTAAAGGTGGACAATCCGCTATGGGAGGCAAACGGCGCTCTAACAAGCGCTCAATCCCCGGCGCGATCCCCTGTAAACAGGCGGCCTCCGCATCGCTTAACGGCACATTTAACACCAATCGGGTGATCGGATCGCGCCACAAAGCATACGGATCATTTTGTTGTGCCGCTGTGCCGCTCACCACCAACGCGCCTTGTGTAAGCGCATAAGTCCGTACCTCATTTAACAAACGGGTTTTCCCGATCCCACTCTCCCCGGTGATCACCCACGCGCTGCCTTGCCCGTCCAACAATTGATGTACCGCATGAATCAAGTGCGTTAACTCATATTCGCGCCCGATGAACTCGGCCGCTTGTAGAAAGCTATCACGAGTCTCATCGGTTTCTGTTAAGACCACTGCATGGATCGCCTCTTGCAGATCCGCGATCACCTGTTCGGCGTGAGAATAGCGCCATTCCGGGGATTTTGCGGTCAACAAGGCAATGATGTCCGCAATCCGCAATCGATTCGGCAGCTCGATCTCCACATAAGGATCGATCGACTCGGAGAGTGCCGATCGTAAAATGTCTATATCCGGATCGCGCATCAACACATCTGCGATCAATTGGGTCATGTTGTGAAGTTCAAATGGATACCTTCCGGTGAACAACTCATACGCCATAATGCCCACCGAGTAGAGATCCGAAGCCGGAGAACTGATCCCGCCCTGTAGCGTTTCTGGTGCGATATAAGCCAAAGTACCGACCATGTTCTCTTGTTGTTGTGCCGCGAGACCAAAATCCACCAACTTGAGCTGACCATTGACCACCAAGACATTACTGGGTTTAAGATCGCGATGCAACAAATCACGACGATGAACATAAGACAACGCCTGTAACAATTGGATCAACAATTCGACTTTTTCGGTCAAAGCGCGTGACTGCCCATAATGCAATAAGGTTTGTGCGTTTTCTAACAACTCCATGGTGAAATATGGCGTGCCGGATAGGTCAAAACCATAATTTAACACCCGGATGATATGCGGATGACGCAATGAAGCCAACACCTGAAACTCATGCGTGATCGCCCGCCGTAACCCTAAGGACGGCGTATCCTCTGGGGAAGTGGACTGATTCAGCGCGACTCGTTTTAACGCTACATGCCGTTGCGTCAATCGATCAAAGGCGCGATAGATGTTTCCCATGCCCCCACCGCCGATCTGACCTTCTAATCGATACCGCTGATCTAATAGCTTTTGCATAGCCAACCACACTAAAAACTTAATTATGGTTGTTATTTTAAGCCGATTAGCTCAATGAAACCCTGTAATCGGTGAAATATTCGGTGAGAATCGGATCTTTAACAGGACAGAATATTGTTTAAGGGGGTGAACCCAGTATAATCATGCTTATGTTGGCCTAAGCTCTACATGAGAGAAATTTTTATGGAAAGTTCGCGGTTTATGCGACGACACGAAATCTTGACTTGGGAAGAGGTGGATCGTTTGATCGACATCCTTGTCCCACAGATTCGCGCCGTCGGTTTATTTGATGCGATGGTGTTGATCACCCGTGGCGGAATCGTCCCTGGCGGTATGTTGGCCGAAGCGTTGGGGGTTCAAAATATTTTGATCGCCGCGGTGGATTTTCCGACCACCGAAAAGGCGGGGTTGATGGCGTGGCCGTCGTTTTTGCAATTCCCATCGCCTAGCTTGATTGAGCGTCGTCGTGTCTTGATCGTGGATGATGTGTGGGGGAGCGGGCGCACCAGTAGCGCGGTTCGCGGCCGGGTTGAAGCCACGAACGCCGAACCGTTTAACTGTGTCTTGCACTTTAACCCGAATCGCTCGCTCTTCACCAAGTCCAAGCCCGATTTTTATGGGGCGGTCACCGATGCCTACATTGTTTATCCGTGGGAGGTGGATCGCGGCACGAAAGGAATGGGAATGCTCACACCCGAACCAGAGATTAATTAAAGGACTTTGAGCTTTTACGCCGCTCTAACATAGCCTCTGGTATAATGTAATCGAAGGCCGACGATCAGGGCCTTGCGCGGTTTGAAAATTCATACAAGTCGAAACCATCTTCTATCTTGTATGGGGATCAAAGACAGGGATATACTCGGTTAAGAATATGAATCTTAATCTTTCCCTGTGAGCGTTATGTCGCACCGCTACCTGATCCTAGGACTGCTTGTAGAACAACCGATGACGGGTTACGACATTAAAAAGCGGGTGGATGCAGGCCTTAGCGCCGCCACCAACGCCAGCTACGGTACTTTATATCCTACCCTGCATAAACTGTTAGCCGAAGGCGCGGTGGAAGTGCAAGAAGTACCCCAAGTAAGTCGCCCGTCGAAAAAAGTTTATCATGTGACCGAACGCGGCCGCCAAGCCTTGGCTACTTGGCTAAAACAACCGGCCGCCGCTGATCAGATCCGACGCGAGTTTTTACTCAAGTTGTATCTTTCACAAGACCTTTCGGAACATGAAGTTCAAACTATGTTGGCTGTCCGTAAGCGCGAGATCCAAACGCTGTTAAAGACGTTGCGGGCAGAACAGAAACGGATACAGCATCCGCGGCAGGTCTGGATTATGGATTATGCTCTCTCGCTCTGTCAGGCCGAATTAGAGTGGCTAGACAATTTGGAAACTCAAATTGTGAGGGTATAAACCGAAGGTTTTATTGTTTATTGAGCGACACCACAACACCGGGAAAGGAGTTAAGCGCGTTCGGGACACGACCCGATGAACCGTGTCTGAAGCGCTCTTTTGTATTATGAGTCAAGATAACCAATTCTCCATGTCTTCCGAGTTTGAACGTTTATTGGAAGAACACGAAAGTTTTTCCCCCTCGTCGCTCCGACGCGGGGAAATCCGTAACGCCACGATCCTAGAGATCAAAGAACGTGAGATCATCGTCGATCTCAATGCTAAACAAGACGGGATCGTGCGCTATGAGGACATCGAACGGCTGGATGATCAATTCCGTCAAACCTTGCGCGTAGGTGACGAAGTTCCGGTCTATGTCTTAAACCCGCGCGATCAAGACGACAACTTGATCGTTTCGATCAACATGGGCTTACAACGCTATGATTGGGATCGGGCGCGTAACCTGCTCACGACTGAAGAAGTCGATACCGTCCGCGTTACCGGAAGCAACCGCGGCGGGATCTTGGTGAAATGGCGGCGCTTAGAAGGCTTTATCCCCAGTTCACATCTCACTTCGATCAATTTCTCTAACGATCGGGTGATGAACCCTAACGAGATCATGGGCAAAGAGTTAATCGTCAAGGTGATCGAAGTCGAACAAGATCGCCGCCGTTTGATCTTTAGCGAACGCGAAGCGCAAAAAGAATGGCGCGCCCAACAAAAAGCGCGGTTATTGGCCGAACTTAAAGAAGGCGATGTGGTCAGCGGCACGGTAACGGGCTTGCGCGATTTTGGCGCATTTGTCAACCTTGGCGGCGCGGACGGCTTGATCCATGTCAGCGAATTAGCTTGGCATCGGGTGGATCACCCGCGTGATGTGTTAAAAGTCGGTGATGTGATCGATGTCTATGTCCTCACCTTAGACCGCGATACCAATCGGATCGCTTTAAGCCGCAAGCGCTTGTTACCCGATCCGTGGGAAGATGCGGCAGCCCGTTATCATGAAGGCCAATTGGTGGAAGGCACAGTGACCAATGTGGTCGATTTTGGTGCGTTTGTCGCTTTAGATAACGGACTTGAGGGGCTATTGCATCTCAGTGAAATGGGAGACGGATCGCTTAAAGAACCGTTCTCATATGTCAAGAAGGGCGATCGTTTGAGCTTACGCATCAGCCACCTTGAACCAGAAAAACGCCGCGTTGGATTTACCCAACGTTGGGGGACAGACACCGAAGGCGGTAAACCAGATGGGGAAGGCGGCGAGACCGCACCGACGGTGACTGAAACGTCAGACGCACCTGCGGAAGCAGAAGTTGCGGCTGTGCCGGCCGATGATAGCACCGTTCCCACCGATAGCAGCACCGTTCCACAAGAATAAGCAAAACAAACAGGGGGCGAATCGCCCCCTTGTTCTTTTATTCCGCTATTCCGCTGTTTCTGATGACATCAGCATTACGTACAAGTCCAACGACGGCTCATCTCCGCTTTGGGCAAATTCGCCCGCGCTTAACACAAGGCGATAATCCGCTAAAGCGGTTTGAGCCAATTGAAACGGAGTCAAATACCATGAGCCGATCCCGCTCATCTTAGCCAAAGTCACATCTTCATCCTCGTTAATTTCTGCGGTAAACGGCCCGGTCGCTTGCACCAACAGGCGATACTCCCCGTGAAACTGTAACGGGATCGTGATCATCGGGTTTTGGGGAGTCAAGCGCACATAAAACATCATGTCCGGTTGCGCGGGGGGGTGGATCGCAGTGGTGAGATCGGCGATCGTCGGTTCATAGCGAAAAACCGCGATCACCCCGGGGTCATCATGGCGAATCATCAAATGATCAAACTGGGCTTCTTGATCGATGAAATCCGGCCACTGCACGATTAAAGTTTCAGACGTATCGTTAAAATAAGCGACTCCAGCGGTATCACCGATCGTATGGGTAAATGTTTCCCCCATTTTCGCATCTAATTGAAACAATTGATACGGAGTATCGCCTGTAAGATCGAGTCGGGCATTGGTCGGCACAGGTGGCAATGCGCTTACATCGGGGATCAAACTCGCCTGAATTTCGTAGCGCGTGCCGGGGATGATCGTGCCAATGCTGGGATCAATAGTTAATCGCAGCGTGGTCTCCGCAAACACCCCTTGATAGAAAAAGGCGGTATCGCTCAGGAAGCCACCGGTGAGTAGCGCGCTCATCTCTAGGTTCTCTTCAAGGGCGGCCTCTACAAATACCTCACCTTCCACATCAACCCACAACACCAAGATCGCATCGCTTTCGATCGCAAAAGTGTAAGTGATCGGGGTGGTATCAACGATCTCACCGCGATACAGGTGATCCCATTGCCCCGTGTTGATCCCCTCCGATTGTGCGTTACCTGTGACACTTAGCCATAATAAACCGACGATCATCCACCACCATTTTTGAGGCATAACAGCTCCTAACGTTGATCAAAAATTGGCCTTCATTTAAAGAGAATTATACGCTCAACCGTGGATTAGTTGTTAATGGGATATCATAAGAGCGCGAATTGAGGCAATCGCGCTCTTGTTTTTACTTGTTATGGCATCGGGATCAACGCCTCTGGATCACCTGTCCTGATCAGCGGGGCCAATGTAGGCAAACTCGCGGACGGAATCCGACTTAAGCTGATCCGATCCACCGTAAACCGTCCACTCCCCTCGATCATCACCGCAGATACGTTGAGGCTACTCACCGTACCGACCACCAACCGACTCACCGCTAAGGGTTGATAAGCATACGTCCCCGGTGGCACGACGATCCGCAAACGAGATCGTGTACCGTCGCTGTAACGGATCATCGCACGGATCTCACCTCCCACCGATACATTACGCCCGCTCACCACCGCCGCTAAAATCGCCCGATCGCCAATCTGATACGGTTGATGATCAAGCCATTGTTGGAGATAAGCAGTTTGCCCGGGATCCCCCGCAAAGGTGAAACCACATGCGCTTAAATGTCCAAGTCCACCACAATTGAGCGCATCGCGATATAAACTTCCGCCCGTCCAATGGAGCGCCGGTTGTCCTCCCAACTCAAAATCACCATTAGCCACACTTTCGGTACTCCCACGTCGCATCGCAATCCGATACGATCCTGCCGAGTCAGGGGTAAACTCAAAAAAGACCACGCCGGACGCAATGAGATTGATACTGGCATAACCGTGTCCAGTGCGACCAGCCGCTAACACATTGCCAGACGCATCGCTCACACGCCAATTGGCCTCAAAACTGCCATCGATTCGCATAAACACAAAATGTACCGCTTGCGCTGTGCCGATATTGGCCCGCCAAGACCGAAAATCAGTATGGGCATCATGCCATTCCCAACCGGCCACATCGATAAATGGTAAACTGGGGATAGCATTCGCCCAAGCCGCGATCCCATATGTTCCTTGTGTACCGACATTCGGCACATAATGAAGATAGAGCGTTCCGGAGATCGGCCCCGCGTAAGAGATCAGTCCGCGGCCGGTGGAGGAAGTGCGTGTTTGAGCAAGGATCGTGCCGTTGGCATCGCGCAAGATCATCCGGCCGGTGAGTGTCCCATTGCGCCGCTGAATGTCAAAGATAATCGGCACATTGGTGCTTTGTGCGTTTAAGCGCCAACGCTGCTCACCGTTAAATGAGGCCTCTTGTGTCACCCCGTAACTCAAATTTCCCATGTGACGATACCCGATATAGATCAAACGAGAGGTCGTCCACCCCCCACTGTTAGCGACCGTATCACCCTGTTGAGCGCGTAGGTAATAAGGGCCATTCGGTAAGGCAGGGATCGAGATTGTGGTGCTGGTTGACCAACGTCCATCACGAATCACATTGTCAAATTCAGGACTCGAAAAATCAGCTTGGTTATCGATCTGCACGCGATAATCGGCTTGCCCCGTGTAATTCAAGGTGCCAGGGCGCAAGCTGACGTTAAACGGCGTATAAACCACCGTCTCTGCCAGCGGTGAGACAATTTCAGGGACACCGGGCTGATTATTCAACCCAAAATAGTCTAAAATGCCTTCATACGTGCCAAACGCGAGTAACCGCCGGAAGTGAGCATCTTGCAGAAAGGCGTTATCAGGATATTGTTGATCCATAAACGCGCCTTCGATCAAGATCGCCGGCCGTGTCGCTAGGCGATTTTCACCATAATCTCCATCAAAACCCGCCACGCCACGATTACGCCAACTTGGGGCATAATCCCCGCGAATACGGGCGATCAATTTGCTCTCAACGCTTTTGGCTAAGCGATAACTTTCCGTTTGATAGCCGTTGGTGCTGTCATAAAGGATATAAGTGCCACCGTTCCAACCACAACCATTATTACACCCGCCGTTATTGTGAAAATTGATTAGAATGTCGCTATTACGGTAATTGGCATACAACGGACGGGCGCGCAGATCACTCGCCCATGCGTCCGATCCAGTGTTCCATATGGACGCAGGAATCCCGATCGACTCTAGGTAGAGTGCGCTGTTTTCTTCCCAACGAGGATAACCGGACGGGCCATTGCCCGCGTTTTTATCTCGGTTGCGTGTGACATACACGGTTGCTCCCGCGTTCGTCAACAGCGTATACAGTTCCATGATGATCTCGGCGTTCACCTTATCTTCGACAATGCCCCACCAGTCATTGCGCTGAAACCGATAACAACCACATCTCTCATACCATGTCCAACCATGTCCGGCGCTAAGGGTGACGGAACGACCGCTAAGTGGCCCGCGGAGGGTGTTAGGTGTGCTAGGCGCGGCCGGCAAGATCAGGGGCGGTGTTTCTCTGGTTAAAGGCGTACCTTCGATCAAGGTGATAAATTCGACATCCGTTAGCTTAAAATCTGGCAACAAGTAGATCGCGTTGATGCCACGCTGAAAACTATCCTGAAAATTCGGGGATTGGGATGCCGCCCGATTAAAATTGAGGGTGATCTGACGGCCATTAACTTGGACGCTCAGGAGACGAAGATCGGCGCTCCCTGTTGTATTCAATTCGGCGTTAAACGCCTTTATAATTTGATCAGAGAGCGTCTCTTGTGCGCTCACTGTGACGTTTAAAAGGATCATCAGGGCGCTTAAGAGCAAGCCCACAAATAAACGAGTCATCGCATCCCGCCTCTATTTGCTATGCAACACGCGGATGAAATCGATCCATGGGATCGCGTTCAGGTTTGAGTTGATAATGAGCATAGCATAATTTGAACGGCCCGGCGGGTGAACTTTGGTACGAAAAAACAAACCCTCATGGTGATCGCTTGGTGTCTCATCATCTTGTGTTCACCGGGGTTAATTGCCCGTCTACGCTAACGGTTTTCAAAAACCCCCTCGTTATGGAGGGGGTTTCGATGAGGTTTAACGGGGATAGCTATACTGCACGGTGTAGGTGATGACCACTTCCGCGCCCGGTTCCACCCGTGCCACAAATTCAATCGTAGCGGAGTCTAACTGGGTGTACTCCATGGAGGCGTTGAGGATCTCCCAATTGCTCCAACGGCTTAAGCGTTCCGGCACGCGGATCTCTACGGTTTCGGTTTCCTTGCGATTCCGTAGACGGATCTCAAAGGTCTCTTGCATCACCGTGTCACTGATCAACCGGAAACCGGTTTGCGTGCGTTCTCCCACCAGATCAAAGGCGTTCCCAAGATAGATCATCACATCTTCGCCTTCTGGGGTATGGCCGATCTGATTCTCACCGATCAACAACGGCGCGCCGTCGATGTCCTGTTGATACACCCGCATCCGACCGGCCGGAAGATCCGCACCGAGTCCACTTTCTTCGGCGGTGCTAAACTCAAGGTAGTTCCCGATCGTCGTGATTCCGGTCTGATTGTAATATTGATCGGTGTTCACATAGAAGTAACCATAGAATGGCGCACTGGCATCATACACAAAGAAGGTTTTGGCTGCGATGTTCGTGCCGCTCACAAATTCGACTTGTTTGGTCTCGTTATCGCCCACCGTGACCGGACGCGGGATCTCATAGAGTTGATACTCAAAAAATTCGCGTTGTTGCACAGGTTCTGGGGCCGCTGCCGGCACCGCCATATCCATCTCAAACTCAGCCACCCTAAGCACTTCAGGCATGATCCGGTTGACATCCCCCGCGATCAATTTCACTTGTGCATCCCGATACGCCGCGCCGCTGGTATTGGTGAGCGTTACCCATCCGTTCAGGTCAAGGCTCTGATTCCCTTGCGCTAATAACACATTGTAATCGGCCGTCCAGCCCATACCGCTGGCCAAGTAGGTCAATTCGACCTGTTGCTCACCCGCTTGTCCGGCGAATACTTGCCAACGCAAGGTCGGACGGGTAATCAAACCAGAAGGTAATTGTGGGAAGCGTACATCACGGGCTTGCGCGGCGCTTAACACCACCACTTCACCGTTGTCTTGTTGCAAGATGATCGATCCATTGCGGCCGCTTAACAGTGTTCCGGTGTACACTGTGCCGTCCATCATCGTCACCACGATCACTTGATCGATATAACGGGCCAACAATGCAGACGTATCCACCAGATCGAACACGTAATTCTGTTCCATCACCATCGTACCGATCGGATCGGTCAACGATTTAAAATTGACCGAAGTCGCATCGATCGTCGCGGCCACATCGGTAAAGTTGATCACATTTTCGCCGGCCGCAAAGGTGAACGTGCGACGGTCTTGGATCAACGCCGACCCTTGATTATAAATGGTGACACTCACGCCGTTACGGGTCATCTCCGCGGACTCCTCATCGGTTTCAGGGGTTTCAGTTGCTTCGGGAGTAGCCTCTTGCGCCGCGATCAGCGATAAGCTGACCAATAACAAGGCCACGATGGAAAAGATCCAGAAAAAACGCGCTCT
The DNA here is from genome assembly GCA_025454525.1 of Anaerolineae bacterium. Lineage (GTDB taxonomy): Bacteria > Chloroflexota > Anaerolineae > Aggregatilineales > Phototrophicaceae > JALOOG01. Next base: position 79,119 of record JALOOG010000003.1, read on the forward strand.
CATGTCAAGCTCCTTTGATAAATTTATTGAGCGGTAACTCCATTGACGATCACGGTATAAGTTGAATCAATGGCATAGTTGAGCGTGTGGGTTTCGTTATAATCGACGATGTTCCGCGGACAATTTTGTCCAGATGGGATCACCCGAAACAGATCCACATAGATCGTTTGTCCTTCCAACCGTTGTAACATCTGCACCGGATCGCTACAACCGTCTTGGATGTACCCGATCACCTGTACCGTTCCCGCCGTCAGATCGACTCGCGCCTCGTTCACTTGGATCAAGAAGGCATTCGGCGGCAACGTCATTTCCGGAGTCCGCCCGCCACGCCCGTCGCTTGAGACCCCGAAAAAGGCGAAGGCCGCCGCGATCAAAAACAGGGCTAGGATTTGGATTAAACGCTCAATTGGGTTCGGTTCAATAGCCATTAGCAATTCTCCTTACGGTGGGTAAGACGATCAAAGATAGGATTTAGTTCCCCCCAGATTGTACCATTTTGGCACAAGGGGCGGTGATGCAATCTCGAGACATTTGTGACGACTTTTTCGCTCATTTGTGCTATCCTGATCACAACGCCAACTTATTCGGTTTTGGAGCGCGATCGATGGATGTTTTTGTTTTGTCCCTATTTAAAAATGACAATAGGTCTTACGATGCGGCTGTCGAAAAACTTTTTCCTTTTGCCGCCGCACTTGCCGTGATTTATGGACGATTGTGTTTAGCATTATTCTTTTCGATCATCTCGCGTGCTGCATCAGGATCGCTCCCCCCATTGGCGATATATTCCTCAAAATCCTGATTAGAGCGGATATAATCCCCTAAGCGCATGTAGGCCGTGCCGCGTTGCCAATAGATCTCGGTGCGCGGGATCAAGCTTAGGGACTGGGTGTAATCGGCAATCGCACGTTTAAAATCACCTGTGTAGTAGTAGGCTGTACCACGTTTGAGATACAGATCGGCATTATTCGGACTCAATTGCAGCGCATTTTGGAAGTGTTGCAAGGCGCTTTGATAGCGTTCTTCTTCAAGGTCGACTTGTCCACTCACCAGATAGGCAGTTGTGTTAGCGGGATCAAGCCGGATCGCGTATTGTGCTTCTTGATAAGCACCGTCAAAATCTTCCATACCGAGGCGAGCGCGGGCGATCTGTGCATACGCTTCGGCCAAGTTAGGATGCAATTGGAGCGCGTGTTCGCAATCCATGATCGCATAATCCCAGTTATTGGCTTCGATATGTTGTTTCGCTCGCTCGATATAGCGCTCCACTTCCAGATCTTCGGTGCTGACTTTCGGCTGACTTTTAGCGACGTGTTGTTTTTCCTGTAGGCTTTGGTTCTCTTGAGGCGGCGTGGGATGCAAGACGACTTCTAACGGGACGCGCAAAAAACGTTCCCGTAGCCGTTCCATGGCCTCATCAAAATAATCGGTGTAAACACGGATGGCGTTATACGACGGTAATACCGACAATTTTCCGGTGAGGTATTGCGTTACGGTGCTGTATTCAAAGTTATCGAACATCAACGGCACGATATTACGGCGTAGATCAATCGCGTGTTCGATCTCCCGACGCAACCAATCACCGGGATTAGCGCAACGTTCTAAGGCCGTGGGAGTCAAGATCAAGACAAAATGAGCGCGGGCCGCGATCTGATTCAAGAGCATTTGATCAAACGCGCCAGCATCCAACGTTTCCACATCCATAAACGTATCAAATCCGTGTGTAGACAGATTTTGATACACCGCACGGGCGATAAAACTATTGATCCGACGATAGCTAATAAACACGGTTTTCTGCACGATCATCGTAGGGCTTTCTGATCTCATCAATGTCGATTTATCTTGATAATCATAGCCTAAACTTCAAGACAAGCGTTCTAATCGATCAAGACTCTAGCCAGACTCAAACCAGATCTACACATTCTTGTGTGGCGTTAAATCCGCTATGATAGAGATGAAGGGTAGGAGGACAAATCAATGGCGCTAACCGATCACTTGATCACGGTGACACAATTTGAGCAGTGGATCGCCTTGCCTGAAAACGCGCAACGCCGTTTGGAGTTGTTTCACGGAAGGATCGTTGAGGATATGACCACGGAAGAACACGGGCAAATTGTCGCGACTCTGATCACCTGTTTAAACCTGTTTATCAGGCAACATCGTTTAGGGCGCTTGACGACAGAAACCGATCATCGTCACCCAGATGATCCGGCGACCGTAGTGCGGCCCGATATTTCATTTACGACAGTAGCGCGCTTGCAACCGTTGATCACACAAGGCATTGTCCCTCAAATGCCGGATCTGGCCGTTGAGGTAAAATCCCCGGAAAACACCTTTATCGAATTGCGCGAAAAAGCCCTCTATTACCTCAAACATGGTGCAAGCGAGATCTGGTTGGTGTTTCCGGAATATCAAAGTGTTGAAGTCCATAACGCCGGGCCGGTTCAGGTGTATCAGATCGCCGATACTTTAGAAAGTCCGGATCTGTTGCCGGGTTTTGCGCTCCCAGTCACCGATATTTTTAGCGATGAGGGGAAATGAAGCTATGGTACTAACCGATCACTTGATCACGGTGACACAATTTGAGCAGTGGATCGCCTTGCCTGAAAACGCGCAACGCCGTTTGGAGTTGTTTCACGGAAGGATCATTGAAGACGTGACCACAGAAGAACACAGCATCATCGCGGCCAATATTTACGATGCGTTGCGCGCATGGGTCAAACAAGGCCCGTTTGGACGGGTGTTGTTTGAGGTGTATCATCGCTCACCTGATGATGAATACACCGTCGTGATCCCGGATGTGGAGTTTACCCGTCAAGCACGTTTATTAGCGGTCACTCGACAAGGTGCAGTCCCACAAATGCCGGATCTGGCCGTTGAGGTAAAATCCCCGGGAAACACCTTTATCGAATTGCGTGAAAAAGCCCTCTATTACCTCAAACATGGTGCAAGCGAGGTCTGGTTGGTGTTTCCGGAACGTCAAAGTGTTGAAGTCCATAACGCCGGGCCGGTTCAGGTGTATCAGATCGCCGATACTTTAGAAAGTCCGGATCTGTTGCCGGGTTTTGCTCTCCCCGTCACCGATATTTTCAGCAATTAACGTAACGCTATTGACGATCGGCGTATTTAGGCGGATCATGATCCTCTGTCAACAATGTTTGAGAGAGGAAATTCCATGAAATTAGGTTTGATGATCCTGATGCTAGTGCTGAGTGCAACCCTGCAAACCACCGAACCCCCCACAACCGTGATCACTGCCCAAAACATCGCCCAACTCCAACCCGATGTCGCCTTTGAATTTGCGGATCTTCCAACCGAGATCACGATCGACTCTGGGTGGTTTACGTTAAGTCCGAATGGTCAATACGCCGCTTTGGTGCGACGTGAAGGCGGTTTATTGATCTACGATCTCCACACAGGGGAAACCGATACCTTTACCTTACGCTCCGAAGGTGGCGATCCGGCCACCGTCTTGGACGCACGGTTTGACCAGACGAGCGCCCAAGTGGCCGCAATCCATACCGACGGGATCGATTTTTTCGCGTCGGTGCATTCGGTCTTTGCCGATACGATCACACTGGATTACCCAGAGGATCGGGGTTTACCGGTGAGGGTATGGTTTGATGCGGATGCCCCGTATCTCTGGTTTGAGTCGATGCCGATTGAACCTGATGATCCGTTTGAAGTGATCCGCTTGCCCCTACCCGAAGCTGAAGATCAAACCCTCATCGCGATCCCTAACACAGCCGAACAAGAAACTACCGCTTTTGTGCGGATCGGACGCATCCCCGCACCTTATGCGATCACCTCAACGCCGGAAGGATTGGTGCGCTTGTGGGATCTGCAAACGGGTGAGGTGATCAGCGAGGTTGAATTACCGACCGTCCCGGTTTTTGGTCGGATCAACGAAAACACCGGAATGCAACTCACTTGGCGCGATCCGCTTTCCGAGTCGCTACAATTGTTGGATTTTGCGACAGGGGAAAACCGAGAGATCGCTACGATCGGTGGGGACTATATTCAGGCGTTGATGCTCACCTCTGCGGCTGATGTGATCCTTGCCGTGCATATCGGTGAGGAGGCGATCGTGCGTGCTTGGATCAGCGAGTCCGGCGAAGTGATCGATTTAGGCCCCTACCGGATGTGTAATCGTGTCCCGGATATGGTGCAGTTGAGTCAAGACGGTACGACACTGGTGATCGGTTGCGATCTGGGCTTGGAAGTATGGCGCATCGGCGATCCTAACGCGCAAAACGAATAAAGCGTTGAATTTCCGGTGTTTCGAGATCGCGTCCCGGTGTAAGCGCAAAATACGAATCGGCCCATAAACCATGCGGGTTAAGGTGTTCGGCGCGAGTGGCCGCGATCTCTGCTGCTAAGCCTTTGAGATCTGTAATTTGATCCGGGATCGGTCGGTCATCCGGCACATTGGCATAGAGGTAAACGTAATCCTCATGCACACGCAAAGTATGAATCTGCCAATGGCGTTGTGTGAGTTGCTGATCAAGGCCGGTGATGATCGCTTGTGCTACACGATTGTCTAACACCGCATCCGGATCGCGTAATAACCAGATAAACGTATACGGGATCAATGACCCGGTAAATGCCACGATCGCATCCGGTTCAGCGGGGTGATCGAGTGACTCAAATTCGATCGTGGGTGGGGGCGCGGAGTGAATGAGAGAAGCAGACTCCAAGATAGGCGTTGGCGACTCCGCTTCAGCCGTTGGCATCGACTCCTCTGGGACAAGGGTGAGCGCTTGCAACAATTTTTCGCTCTGTTTGCGGATCACCCGTAAGGGCATATTGCCCAAAAAGACCATCGTCAAGGTAAAGTCGGCCTCGGTGCGCCGTGAAAATAAGAGGTAATCCTTGCCTGTAGTCGGGAGGTTGACAAAACGAATCCGCGATTGTCCTTCGGAAGCTTGCCAATCACCGTCGATCAAGCGATGGATTTCGGCGATCTCTTCTGCGATCAATTTACCCGCATGGGCGATGATCTGGTCATTTTGGGTAAGGATCGTCGCTTCGGTCGTCAACTCTAACGAGGCTTGGGTGAGTTCCGTTGCTAAGCGTCCGATCTGCTCCAGCGTGGGCGCTTCGGGTGAAAATTCGGGCGTTAACTCCACACGATGATCACTAATGTCCTCAAGAATTTGACGGGCCAAGATCGCACCAGATCCCTCATCTACGGGCAGGGGTTGAGGTTCTTCTAATACGATCGGCTCTTGTAAGATTTCAACGACCTCTTGAATCGCGCTATCGACCGGACGTAGATCGCGAATTGTGCCACCTTCTTCAAGGCTAGGAAGTGGGGGTTCTTCTTCAGCGAGACGGGCAAAGGCGCTTTCGGATGACAATAACGCGATGCCTAAAGCGCTTTCGGAGAAGCTGGGCGCTTCTACGGTGTCCGGTAACAATTGCTCTTGGGCATGGCGCACCGCCTGTTGTAGGATCGGGATTAATTGCCGGATCGGAAGCGGGGTATCGATCACATCTTGCAATTGGAGATCACTCATTGCGGCCAAGGTTTCGGCATTTTTAGGATTGGCGATCAAGGCGATGTCGGGTTGCAGTTCGCGAATGCGCCGGATGATCTCGCTACCGGAGAGGCCTTTTAGCGTAAAATCAACCATCACTACGTCATGGGGTCGCAAGCGTAAGTAATCAAGTGCTGTATCGGGCGTAGTAAACGGGGCAACTTCATAACCGCCCAACTGTTCAAGCGCTTTTTTAGCGGTCACCGCAAAATCGAGTCTACGGTTAATGATCATCAAACGTGTGCGGATCAACGCGAACGCCCTTTCACTGGTAACAATCCCTCTATTGTACTTCGAGACAGGGATTACGCAATTTGTAAGTGTTGGATGTCGGATGAACATCCCACAAACTTAGTGAAAGCGCTCAGCAACGGACACAGGGAACACAAGTAGGTACAGGAAAGTTTCTTCTGTCCAACCCCACCCTAGCCTTCACCCATGCATGAGGGGGGAACTGGCCCGCGTGAGATGAGCTGATCCGTCTGGGATACTTTTCTGAGATTACACTCTATACCTCACTTACGTTTTAAGCTCTGAAAGGTTACTTTTGGGTGGACGCAACGCGATCAAGACCCCGATCGCGATCAATGCCCCGCCGATCCACAAGGGCGCGGTCATGCCTTGCCCCAAGATCAACGCGCTTAAGATCACCCCGACCAACGGTTGCGCGAAGAAAAAGAGCGAGGCCACCGACGCATCGACCAACGCGAACGCCCGATTCCATAACCACATCGCAGCTGCTGTGGAGATCACGCCTAAATACAACACCCCGATCACCGTTCCGCTATCGATCACGCCGATCGGCTTGGTCTGGAGTTCAATCAACGCGGACGGGATCACAAGGATCAAGCCGCCGATGAACAGGTAAAACGTCACGATC
>JALOOG010000229.1 GCA_025454525.1 Anaerolineae bacterium
TAAAGCCCAAGCAGCCATTGCCCGCGCTCCGGGATCCTCATCAGGGCTGTTTAACAGCTACATTAAAGGCTCAAATGCGGCTGTTTTCATTTCTTCAGAAGCGAAAACCGATGCCGCGCTTAAACGTACTTTTTCAACATCGTCTCCAAAACACTTTAAAATTGGCTCAACTGAACGTGGCTCACCTAACCTTTCTTAAGCCACTAAAACGCCGAGGCGAACTGCACTATCGGAGTCTTCTAACGCATTAACTAAAGGGGTCATGGCTTGTATATCTCCTAACTTACCAAGTGCAAAAGCGGCAGCTCTACGGATCTGGGGGTTTTCATCTTTAAGGTCATTTAGTAGCAATTCCAAGGTAGAATCTTCTTGATTATTCATATAACATCCTATTTATATGGGAAATTCTATTTTCGTTAACGTCCAGAATTTTAATCAACATTATTCTCAATTGCGATCCGACCTGCGATTCTCGAATTGGCAGCGACTGTCAAACGATGTTACCCTTATTTTAATCTATCTTAACAGGGAGATCCCCCCAATGACCATTACATTACAACCGATCACTAAAGACAATTGGGAAATTGCGATCCGACTCAAAGTCTCCGATGATCAAAAGCATTTTGTCGCCAGTAACTTGTATTCGATCGCCGAAGCGAGTTTTTATCCCACCGCAATCACCAATGGGATCTATGAAGATGACACCATGATCGGCTTTACCCTATACGGTTATAACGATGAAGCGGATCAGCAAGGCTATTGGATTGTGCGTTTGATGATCGATCAGGCGCATCAAGGCAAGGGTTATGGACGGGCGGCGATGCGTTTGATCATTGACGCGCTCCACCAAAAACCGGACTGTGAGCAGATCTTCATCAGTTTTGAACCGGAAAACGATGTGGCACGCAAGTTATACGCCAGCTTAGGCTTTGTGGATGACGGACGCATGATTGAAGGTGAAGTGGTCTATCGACTCGACCTCCACTCATGAAAGTGTGGTACAATCGCGCTTCATAATGGCAAAATCCCAACTCTATAAGGAGTCTTACATGCGAATGATGCTGCGCGTCATCCTATTAGGTGTGTTATTGACGCTTTCAGCCGGATTATGGGCCCAAGAACCGACCGCTGAACCCGCGATTACTTCCGAAGCGGTTGATATTCCCGAATCAGGAGTCACGGCTGTTCCGTCTGAGATCGCCACGATCGCAGCGGAACAAGTGGCGACCCGTGCGGCAGAGGGTGAGGGCGGTGGTGAGGCCGCCGTAGACGTTGTACCCGAAACCACCGAGTCTGAAGCTGAACCAGAACCGGGCATTAGTGAGCAAGGGTTGAGCGTGTTGATCTTGGTGATCGGTGTGACGGCGGTGTTTTTGGCGGGGTGGACATTGGCCAACCGTCAAAATGAAGATATTTAAGCGTGGATCGCATGGTCGCTAAACTTAATTCTATGCGCTTCTTGGAACAATACAAAGTCCCCTATGAGGCGCTTGAATATCCTGATACGTTGCATGACGCGGAAGAAGTGGCCGAAGCGTTGGGCATTCCCTATTTTATGATCTACAAGACACTGGTCGCACAACCCGAAGGTGCAGACAAACCCGTCCTCGCGCTAGTTGCCAGTGATCGCCGCTTAGATCTCAAAAAATTAGCCGCTGCCGCCGGAGTCAAAAAGATCCGAATGGCCAAACACGCCGATGCCGAACGCTTAACCGGACTCAAAGTCGGTGGGATCAGCGCGTTAGCTTTGCGTGATAAAAATTGGCCGATCTACCTCGATCAACCTGCAACCACCTTAGAGCAGATCGTGATGAGCGCCGGCCAACGGGGGCTTCAATTACGCGTTCCGGTCGTGCCATTGGTCAACTTGCTTCGCACGCGCATCGGAGACATCAGTAGTGATCCCGATGATCAAGACGATGAAACAAATTGACGCGCTTGTGCTACAATGATCACAGAGCGCGGCACTTGCTCCGCGCCTGTGAGTCATGTGGGGAGCAAATTCGGTGAAACTCAAGATAGCCTCTTTAACTCTGCTTCTGTTGTTGGTGGTGACGATAATCGGCGCGGACGGCAAGCGCATCACCATACCCCGCGATCATGTGCGCGTGCGTTACGGCCCCAATACGGAATACGTGGTGATTAGTCATCTGAATCGGGGCGATCAAGTTGAATACATCGGGCGCGATCATACTGGCGATTGGATCAAAGTCGATCTGGACGGGATTCAAGGCTGGGTAAGCGCTGATTTTGTGGTCGGATTAGAGGTCGATGTGATGCAATTGCCGATCGTGGAAGATCAAATTGCACGGGTGTTGGTCGATACCCTCAATGTGCGTAGTGATCCCTTGTATGATGCGCTGATCGTGGGCAAAGTGAGTCGCGATGTGATCCTGACCCTGACCGGACGCGATGACGGCGGGGAATGGATTCGGGTGCAGAATGGTACGCTTAGCGGTTGGGTGGTGCGTGTGCATTTGAGCATCCCCGATGAAGCCTATTTTATGCGCTTGCCCTTGATCAGCCGCGCACATACCCCGACTCCGATCCCGACTGAAACCGGTGAAACGCTTCTCCCATAAACGAAAG
>JALOOG010000004.1 GCA_025454525.1 Anaerolineae bacterium
CTTACGGCTTTCTCAAAGGCTTCTGTAAAAGCAGGAATATTTTCCGGCAATAAAGTTAACCCCGCAGCAGCAAAGTGACCGCCATAACCCAGCAAATGTTCTCTGCAGGCATGTTCGGAATTTGATGCGGGTCTGCTGGAAAGCTGCCGTACCCACCAGTGCCAAAAAACTGGTAACCATGGTGATGCCGGTGTACGTCTTGTTGGCGGGGATCCCACCTTCCCATCAGCTGTTGTCCGCCACCGCTCCCAGCAGACGGCACTAGCTGTGAGGCTTGCTGTTCTTCTTCACACATCGGAGGGTCTTCATTGTTGAAAAGTTGTCCCGCCTGTGGCCAGAGTTTAGAACTCTCATGGACGATCTGCCCATATTGCGCCACCCCTCAAACCAGTTATGAAGATCCGGCGGTGATCACCTCGTATGTTCAACCCATGGCCGTACCACGTCCGACCGCGCCACGTAATCGTCGGCGTTCACAAGCCACGCCGTCCAGTGACCCCAACGCACGCACATCAGGATCACTGGAGTTTATCGACGGGGAAGAACTGTAGCGCTTAGATTTCGTTGGACTCACCGACTCGGTGAATTTTCAACAAATTGGTTTGACCCCCGACTCCGAACGGCACGCCCGCGATGATCACCAACATATCGCCATGTTTGGCGATCCCCGCGTGATAGGCCGCCCGCACGATCACTTGGAGCATGTCATCGATCGTATGAAATTCTGGGATCAACAGCGGAGTCACCCCCCATACTAACGCCATGCGCCGATAGGTGGTTTCATTGGGAGTCACACACAAAATCGGTGTATGAGGACGTTCCCGTGCGACTCGTTTTGCGGTGTATCCGGTCATGGTCGAGGTGACGATCGCACGGGGAGAAAGTGCCTCGGAAATGTGATAGGTAGATTCGCTGATCGCATCGGCGGCCGCTTCACGTCCATCCCCTTCTAAGCGTGGAATATCCCAACTTTGCCGATTCGGGCGCGGGAGATGTTGCTCCGCAATTTGTGCGATCGTCGCCATCGTTTCGACCGCCAATACCGGATACGCACCGCTGGCGGTCTCATTACTCAACATCACCGCGTCTGTACCGTCCACGATCGCGTTATAGACATCACTGGCTTCGGCGCGGGTGGGGCGGGGGCTGGTGACCATCGAACTGAGCATTTGCGTCGCGGTGATCACCGGTTTACTCGCATCATTGCACAGTTTGATGATCCGCTTTTGGTGATAGGGGACTTCTTCAGCCGGTGTTTCGATCCCAAGATCACCCCGCGCTACCATGATCCCATCGGAAGCCGCGATGATCGACTCGATATTTTCTAGGGCTTCATGTTTTTCGATCTTGGCTACGATCGCGGTATCTTCACCGCCCAAGTGCCGGATCAGCCAACGCATTTCGCGAATATCATCCGCTGAACGCACAAACGACATTGCCAAGTAATCGGCGTTTTTGGTGATCGCAAATTCAATATCTTCGCGGTCTTTATCGGTGATCGCAGACAAAGTGAGGCGGGCTTTCGGGGCCATCACGCCTTTTCGTGAGGTGAGTAATCCGCCGATCACCACTTCACTGATCAACTGTTGATTGCTCACCCCGCGTACCACAAACTCCAGATTGCCATCATCAAGGAGCAGTTGCATCCCCTCTTTAATATCGCGCACAAATTCGGGATGAGGTAACGCGATCACATTATTTGAGCCGTTCGCATTTTTATCTAAGGTCAATGTCACCCGATCGCCCGGCACTAAACGTAAGCCTTCGCCTTCGATCTTGCCGATGCGGATCTTGGGGCCTTGAATATCGCATAAGATCGCGATCACAACCCCTTCTTGTTCGGCCACTTTGCGGATCAGATCGATCGTTTGTCCATGTCGTTCATGTTCCCCGTGTGAGAAGTTGATCCGGGCGACGTTCATGCCTTTTTGGATCATTTTGCGAATCGTTTCTTCTTCCCATGAGGAAGGCCCCAAAGTCGCTACAATTTTAGTCTTTTTGCTGTCGAAATAAGCGCTCAGCACGATTAATCCCTTTCTCCCCGCTGTGATAAAGCACCGTTCATCATAACACATCTTGGCAGTCTTGAATAAAATTCATTGGGAAAACAAGGCGTTGGCGCTTGTAATGTGTAACTTTATATATCTTTAGCTTTTATCCCTTTAATTTGACTTTAATTTTGACCTCATCAACGGTTAGGTGTAAAAAGTTACTAATCATAACACAGCACAACCCGACACCCAGCAACCTCTGGATGAGATCATGACACTACCACTATCACAACCTTGGGAATACCAACTGCTCCATTGGGCGCAGGAGGCCAGACAAACCAGCGCGCTCCAACTCGCAATCCCAGAAGATCGGGATTTGTTAGAGACCGCCTATCATCATTGTGAGACGATCACCAAGTTTCACAGCAAGACTTTTTTCCTCGCTTCTGGTTTATTACCAGAACCGAAACGCCGGGCCGCCCGTGCGCTCTATGCGTTTTGCCGGATCACCGACGATATTGTCGATCAACCGCAAAGTATCGTCGAACGCCAACAAGCCCTTAACCGTTGGCGTGCCAGTGTCACCACCGAACCCCAGCTTGATTGCGATCTTGTGGCCTTGGCATGGGTCGATACCCAACACCAATTTCAGATCCCCTCCGGGTATGCCGATCAATTAATTGACGGCGTAGAACGCGATCTGTTACAAGAGCGCTATCAAACTTTCGATGAACTCGCCGGTTATTCTTACGGCGTAGCGTCAACGGTGGGCTTGATGGCCATGCACATCATCGGCTTTACGGGGGAACAGGCCTTACCTTACGCGGTCAAGTTAGGCGTGGCGTTACAGATGACCAACATCCTACGCGATGTCGCACAAGATTGGCGTTTAGGGCGCTTATATCTGCCGCAAGCGGATCTCCGGCAATTTGGGCTAAGCGAAGAAGACATTGAATACAAGGTGACGGATCGCCGTTGGCGCGATTTTATGCGCTATCAGATCACCCGTACACGTAAGTTGTATGACGAATCGATGGACGGCTTACGGTATTTGAACCCGGATGGCCGCCTAGCGATCGCCGCCGCCGCGGAGCTTTACCGAGCGATCTTGAACGACATTGAAGCGCATCATTACGACGTATTCAGCCGCCGCGCCCATGTGAGTTGGCTTGGGAAATTGGCCCGTTTGCCGTGGATTTGGTATTTAAGCCGACGTGCTTAAAGTTTTTCAAAGAATCAAACAGGAGCAAACGCGATGAAAATAGGAATTGTCGGTAGCGGTTTTGTCGGTTCAACTGCTGCTTATGCTATGGTGATGAATGGAGTCGGCCGCGAGATCATCTTGATCGATCAAGATCACTTGCGCGCTGAATCGGAAGCGGATGATATTTTTCATGCCGTACCATTCGCACATCCCTTAGAGATCCGTTCAGGGGATTATCCGGATCTAGCAGGCTGTCGTATTGTGATCATTGCGGCAGGATCGAATCAAAAAGAAGGGGAGACGCGCCTACAATTATTAGGGCGTAATGCGGCGATCTTCCGTCAAATCATCCCGCAAATCTTGACCCATGCACCGCAAACCCTGTTATTGGTTGCGACCAATCCGGTAGATGTGATGACACATCTTACGGCGCGTTTTGCCGCCGAATTTGGTGTACCGTCGCATCGGGTGATCGGATCTGGCACAACCTTAGACACGGCGCGCTTTCGAGCGTTGTTGGGCCGTCATGTCGGAGTCGATTCGCGCCATGTTCATGGGTATGTCTTGGGCGAACACGGCGACTCGGAAGTGTTAACGTGGTCATTAGCGACGATCGCAGGCATCCCGTTAGATGAATTTTGCGAGACTCGCGACCTCAAGATGGATGATCAAGTCCGTCATGACATCGATCACGCGGTGCGGAATGCGGCGTATCATATCATCTCTGGCAAAAAAGCGACCTATTATGGGATCGGGAGTGCGTTGGCCCGCATCGTGGATGTGATCCTGCACGATCAACGTGCGATCATGACAGTCTGCACCCCGCGTGCCGATATTGTCGGGGTGAAAAATGTGACCGTCGCTTTACCCCATCTACTCGGTGGTGACGGGGTGATCGAGACGTTTGAACCCCCCTTAAGCCAAGGGGAACTTGAAAAATTGCATCAAAGTGCGTCTTTAATCCGTCGGATCATTGATGATCTCGACCAAGAGGGTAAACATTCATGAAGTATTTTGGTTTTCTCGCCCGTTACGTGGTGCTGCCATTGCTGCTGCTGCGTTTTTTGATCTGGCGAGATCAACAAGCGAGTCGGGAACTGCCCGACTCGTTACAGAGTTGGGATGAAAATCAAGTTTTGATCGCGCACGCCGTTACCGCCGTCACCTACACCACGATCTGGGATAATTATCTGGTTGCAAGCGGGGTCTGGTCTTATGACCCCGATCTGGTGACGGGGATTCGGATCGGTTGGGTGCCGATCGAAGAATACAGCTTTTTTGTGTTGCAACCGTTATTGACCGGATCATGGCTGCAATATATCGCCCGACGCTATCCGGTGGACACTTCAGCCTATAGCGCCAATCGCGCTCCGCAAATGGCCGTTGTCGGTGCATTAGGCGTGGTGTGGGCCGCGTCGGTTTACACGCTGTTCAAAGGCAGCCCACGCGCCAAGTATCTTAGTTTGATCTTGGGATGGGCCTTGCCGCCGATCATGTTTCAGATCGGATTCGGGGGTGATATTTTGTGGCGGAATCGGGGCTTGATCGCCACAAGTTTGATCCCGTCTACGCTTTACCTTGGGGTAGCCGATTCACACGCGATCGAGTCCGGTACATGGGCGATCAATCCGGAGAACACGGTCGGCCTAGACGTATTGCCGAATTTGCCCTTTGAGGAATTTCTGTTTTTCCTGCTCACCAATACCTTGTTGGTGTTCGGGGTGACTTTGGTGCAATCCAAAGAGAGCGAAAACCGCCTCCCGCAATCGCTCCGTAAGGCGTATTTTGAGTTTAAAGCCAAACGTAATCGGAAAGGATCATAAGCCGCATGTCGATCTGGCAATACATGAGACAAGCGATGCAGACGTTATTTTCATGGAACATCTTCAACTTGATGATCGGGGGGTGGTTAGCGACCCGTGGCAAATTTTGGCAAGGATTCGCGAGTCAGAACATCGGTTGGGCGGTCATCAACCTCGCGATCGCGATTTTTGCTTCGATCAGCACCGATCGCCGGATCAAAAAGATGCCCGATCCGCTTGATCCGGCGGTGACAACAAAAGAAAAGCGCAATTTTCAGCGCATCCTATGGATCAACACCGGCCTTGATCTGCTGTATATGTTAGGCGGTTGGCGCTTTGCCCGTGAGCAGGGCCGCAAAGATCAACGCTTGCGTGGAGTTGGTTATGGCATTGTGTTACAGGGCATGTTGTTATTCTGGTTTGATCTGATTCAGGTCTTACGGTTGCCGCGCAAAGTCCGCTAATGTTACCGATTACCGCATTTAACGGCGCTGAACATCAAGAATTTTTGTTGGCGGGTGGAGATCCGGCAGCGGTTTTAGTGCATGGTTTCCCCGGCACCCCGCTAGAGATGCGTCCGATCGGGGAGAGTTTACATCGACTCGGTTGGACGACCCATGGAGTCCTTTTGCCCGGCTTTGGTGCAGAGATCAACACCTTAAACGAACGTCGTCAAAACGAATGGATCGACGCGATTTTACGCGCCTTAGAAGGCTTACGATCGACCCATCGTCCGGTGATCTTGATCGGTCATTCCATGGGCGGCGCGTTAGCGATCGAGGTCGCTACCCGCTTTCCAGTGGATCGTTTGATCTTATTAGCCCCATTTTACAAGCTTGAGCATGTCTTGTGGATGATGCTGCCGATGCTCAAATGGGTGATCCCACAATTTAAGCCCTTCCGATTGATGAAACCGGACTTTCGTGATCCGAATTTTCGCAACGGGGTATTGAACATGATGCCCGAATTAGACCTTGACGATCCGACCACACAAAGCGCGATTCAGGATTTTGCGATTCCGGTCAAGATGATCGAACAGATCCGCATTGCCGGACAAAACGCCTATCGTCATGCGCCTTTAGTCAAAGCGCCGACCTTGATCATTCAAGGCGAACGCGATGAACTGGTGCGACCCGCTGTTACCAACGCTTTACGGGGGCGTTTCACCGTCCCAACGACCTCTATCACCGTCAACGCCGAACATGACCTAGTGCGTGCGGATCGTCCAGCATGGCCCGCGATTGAACGTGCAATTTTAGCCTTTGTACGGGAGTTTCAACCTTGACCTTAAGACAATACGTTTACACCACCTTACATCCGGAGATCTATCACGGTTACGGCAAACGCCCACCGTTTTTTGAGGGATGGTATTACAAACTCGTGGATGCGACCGAACAGCATCGTTACGCGATCATCCCCGGCATTTTTATCTCTGAAGATCAAAGCGATCATCATGCCTTTATCCAAGTGTTAGACGGCACACGCGGCACGGCCAGCTATCACCCCTATCCGGCTGATCAATTTTGGGCGCATCGGGAAAAATTTGAGGTGCGCGTGGGTGACAATTACTTTAATGAGCGCTGTTTCTCGCTCAATATCCACGATGAACAGTTGACCTTACGCGGGGAAGTCTTGTTTGAAAACCGCGCACCGTTTCCGGTGAGCTTATGGTCACCGGGGATCATGGGTTGGTATGGTTGGATTCCGTTTATGGAGTGTTATCACGGGGTTGTCAGCCTTGATCACACCTTGCGCGGATCGCTTCAATTAAACGGTGAAACCTTGACATTTGATCAAGGGCGCGGTTACATCGAAAAGGATTGGGGACAAAATTTCCCATCGGGTTATGTCTGGCAGCAGAGCAATCATTTTCCCACGCCGGGGACTTCCCTAAGCGCATCGATCGCGATGATCCCGTTTATCAATACCACCTTTCCGGGTTTTATCATCGCGTTTTGGCATCATGGGGTTCTGTATCGCTTTGCGACTTATACAGGCGCACAAACCGAGCGCTTAACGATCACCGATCAGACCGTTCATTGGCGCGTGAGTGATCCCCGTTATCGCTTAGAGATGACCTCGACTCGCGCTACGGGCGGATTGTTGTTAGCGCCGATCCGCACCGAGATGCACAAACGAGTCGATGAGACCATGCAAGCCTCCGTTTATGTCAAGCTTACTCGGCGCGATGGTGCGCTCTTGTTTGAAGGCGAAGGCCGTAACACCGCGCTAGAAGTGCATGGCGATTTATCGGGGTTGATCACCGCATGACCGCTTTAACTGATCGTTTACCTGACTTCAAACAAGCACTCAAACAACCCTATATCCTCCCGTTGATCGCGTGGATTTTGTCGATGATCGCCGTCCCGATCGGGTTATGGACGATCGGCGACTCCATTATCCCCGCGGCCGCGTTGATCGGCGTGGTGTTGCAGTTTTGCGCGGTGTTGATCATCCTCTATCTAGCATGGGGGGTTCGTCGCACCGCGATCGCGTTTGTGATCATCGCGGTCGTCACCTTTTTGATGGAATACATCGGCTCAACCACCAATTTTCCGTTCGGTGCCTATGATTACACCCCACTGTTACAACCGCAATTAGGCGGTGTGCCGTTAGCGATCCCGTTGGCATGGTTCATGATGCTCCCGCCGTCATGGGCGATCGCTTATCTGATCTTAGGTCAAAATATCGCCCCCCCCCCGCGTCGGGCCTTGTTTGTCTTGATCAGTGCGCTTGCGATCACCGCATGGGATCTCTATCTTGACCCGCAAATGGTGGGATGGGGCTTTTGGGTATGGGAAAACCCGTCCGGTTATTTTGGCATTCCATGGGTGAACTTTTTCGGATGGATCTTGACTGGGATCATCGTGACCGCGTTGGTTCGCCCTTCTAATTTACCCATTTTACCCTTGGTCATCGTTTACGGGATCGTCTGGATCTTACAAGCGATCGGCTTAGGGGTGTTTTGGGGACAGGTGGGGCCCGCGATCGGAGGTTTTATCGCTATGGGATCGCTGTTGGGAGTCGCCTATTGGCGATCTAGGCAAAAGGTCTAACGCGATGGAGTGGTTATGGGCAGTTTTGGGATTTTTTTTGGGATCGATCCCGTTTTCGGTGTTGATCGGGCGCATCGCGGTTAAACAAGACATCCGCGCTTATGGCGATGGCAATCCTGGCGCATTTAACGTCTTGCGCGCCGCCGGTTGGAAATGGGGTGGATTAGCGATTTTCCTAGACATCGGTAAAGGTGCGTTACCCGTGGGACTGGCGGTGTATATCGCACAGATCAGCGGCCTCCCGTTGCTGACCGCGGTGATCGCCCCGGTATTAGGTCACGCCTTTTCGCCATTTTTACGCTTTAATGGCGGCAAAGCGATCGCCACCACGGGCGGCATTTGGATCGGACTCACATTAGGCATTGTGGCATTTGTGGGCATGATCGCTTTGATCGTCTGGTATCTGGTATTAACCAGCAGCGCATGGGCGGTGATGTTCACCATGATCACCGCCTTGATCTTTATGATCGCGATTCAAGCCCCGTCCCTTTGGTTGATCGTTTGGGGGCTAAACTTGGCATTGTTGATCTGGAAACATCGTGCGGAATTAGGTCAACCGCCGCGTTTTAAGACCCGCACTCGTCAAGGGGTGATCAAGTCGTGATCGTGATCCTTTTGATTGCGGCCGCGTTGATCACGATCGCGTTGATCACCTTGTTAAATGTGTGGACATTTCCACGTTTACGAAGATCGTCAACACCAGAATCAACCGCGCCATTCGTGTCGATTTTGATTCCGGCTCGCAATGAGGCCCGTGTGATTGGAGAAACCTTACGGTGTCTGCTCAGGCAAGATTACCCGCATTTTGAGGTCTTGCTTTTGGATGATCATTCCACGGATGGAACAGGCACGATCGCCCGTGATTTAGCTGATCCACGTTTAAAAGTGATCGCGGGTGCGCCTTTGCCGTCCGGTTGGATGGGCAAAAATTGGGCTTGTCATCAGCTTTCGACCCATGCTCAAGGGGACTATTGGATCTTCACCGATGCGGATGTCCGCTGGGGGCCCGGCGGTTTATCCGCGGTCATGGCCGCGGTAAGACGACATCAAACCGATCTATTGACCGTGTGGCCCACACAACAGACGATCACTTGGGCTGAGCGCTTGATCGTGCCGTTGATGGCCTTAGCAATCATCGGTTATCTTCCGGTGATCGGCACGCATTACACCCCGTTTAGTGTATTTGCCGCTGCCTGTGGCCAATGTATGATCTGGCGACGCGGGGCGTATCAACAGATCGGCGGTCATCAAGCGGTGCGATCCACCGTGTTAGAGGATGTCACCTTAGCCCGCTTAGTCAAGGCCGCGGGCTTACGGTTACGGATGTTTGACGGCGCGGGCGTGATCGCTTGTCGGATGTATGAAAATTGGTCGGCTGTGCGCGATGGATATGCTAAAAACATCCTTGCGGGTTATGGCAATTCGATTCCGGTCTTATTGCTTGCGACCGTGTTCCATCTGTTGATCTTTATCTTTCCCCCGATCTGGTGGTTATTCGGTGGGGGAGTCTTGGCTTTTGCCTTAACCGTCTTAGGGATCACGATCCGCATGTTAACCGCGGCCTTCACCCGTCAACGGGTGATTGATGGCCTCGCGATGCCGTTATCCGCCGCCCTCATGACCGTGATCGCATTTCAATCGATCTATTGGCAACTCCGTTTCGGCGGCCCCACATGGAAGGGCCGTATCATCAAACAGGGATAACTCATGAATAAAAACAACGCGGTGGTGATTGGCGGTGGGATCGGTGGGCTTAGCGCCGCGATTCGCTTGCGAGTCGCCGGGTGGGATGTGACGATTGTGGAACAAAACGCGCAATTAGGCGGCAAGATGAACGAGATCCGCGCTGATGGATTCCGTTGGGACACCGGCCCCTCAGTGATCACGATGCGCCATGTGTTTGAAGATCTATTTGCCGCGGCCGGCCGCAAATTAGAGGATTACCTCACCTTTCTTCCGATCGATCCGTTGACCCGCTATCTTTATCCCGACGGCACGGTGATCGATGTCCATGCCAACCTATCGGAAATGTTGCAAGAGATAGCCCGCTTAGAGGAACGCGATGTCGAAGGGTATCTCGCTTATCTGGCGTATGCCGCGCAAATCCACCGGATCACCGGCAAGGTATTCATCTATGATCACCCCCCCACGTTAGCGAGCTTTGCCAAAGTCCCGATCACCGATTGGCTTAAGGCCGATCCATTTCGCACAATGGACGGTGCGATCCGAGCGCATGTGCGATCACCGCATTTACGGCAATTGTTAGGGCGGTTTGCGACCTATGTTGGTGGAAGTCCGTATGAAGCCCCTGCCACTTTAAACGTGATCGCGCATGTGGAGTTAGCCGGGGGGGTATGGTATCCACAAGGCGGGATCTACGCGATCGCGAAGGCCTTGATTCGCTTGGCACAAGAGTTAGAGGTGAAGATCTGCGCGGGACAAGGTGTGCGATCGATCACCGTCACTGATGGCCGCGCTACCGGAGTCGTGTTAGCCGATCACACCACACTACCGGCCGATGTGGTGATCGCCAATGTGGATGTAGCCACGGTTTATGAGCGCCTCTTACCACAAACTCCCACCATTCAGCGGCGTAATGTGCGCTTACAAGCCTTTGAACCGTCTTGTTCGGGTTTTATCTTACTGTTGGGCTTAGAAGGGCATACCAATCGCTTGGTGCATCATAACATCCTATTTTCATCCGATTACCGCCGTGAATTTGATCAGATCTTCAAACAGCGTGTCCCGGCCGATGATCCTACGATCTACATCGCGATCACCAGCAAAACCGATCCGGATCATGCGCCGGAAAACAGCGAAAATTGGTTTGTTTTGGTCAACGCGCCCGCCTTATCCGATCGGTATGATTGGTCACAAGGAGGCGTAATTTATCGCGAGTTGGTGTTGGATCGCATGGCCCGATTCGGGTTAGAGGTACGTGATCGCATCCGTTCCGAACAGATCATCACACCCGTCGATTTACAAACGATGACCGGGGCGTTTCGGGGTGCGTTGTATGGTGCATCCGCTAACAGCAAATGGACAGCGTTTCAGCGTCCACATAACCGTTGTGCTGAAGTGCGCGGCCTCTATTTTGCAGGTGGCACGACGCATCCGGGTGGCGGTGTGCCGATGGTCACACTTTCCGGCAAAGTGGCCGCGGAATTGGCTCTAGCGGATCAATCAACTTAGTGCGAATTTTGTGCGATACTAAGCGGTGTGATGTAACAGGGTTTTAGAGCGATGAAAGCGTTTTATTGTGATGATTTTGTCTTGCCATTACCACCAGAGCATCGTTTCCCAATGCGAAAGTATTCCGGCCTCCGTCAGCGATTAAGGGCGGAGGGTGTGATCGCGTTAGACAACTTTCTAGTACCAGAGGCCGCCACTGATCGACAAATTCTCCGCTGTCATGAGGCTAATTATCTCGATCGGGTGGTCAATGGGACGCTCACCTCCCAAGAGATTCGGCGGATCGGGTTTCCATGGTCGCTACAAATGGTGGAGCGTTGTCGGCGGTCATCCGGTGCGACGATCGCGGCTTGTCGGGCGGCCTTATCCGGGGATGGGATCGCGGTGAATCTTGCCGGGGGGACTCATCATGCGTGTCGGGATCACGGTGAGGGGTATTGTGTGTTTAATGACGCGGCGATCGCGGCCCGCGCCATGCAAGATGAAGGGCGGGTCAAGCGCGTTGTGGTGATCGATTGTGATGTGCATCAAGGCAACGGTACCGCCGATATTGTGCGAGATGATCCAACGATCTTTGCGTTTTCGATCCACGGGGCGAAAAATTTCCCGTTTCGTAAGATCGACGGCGATCTAGACATCGCGTTACCAGACGGCACAGAGGACGCGGCCTATCTCGAAATGGTAGAAGAAGGTACATGGCGCGCTATCGTTAGCGCTAAGGCCGATCTGGCCATTTACATCGCAGGGGCCGATCCGTTTATTGGCGATCGCTTGGGGAAATTGTGTATCAGTAAAGAGGGACTCGCCGAACGCGATCGATTGGTCTTGAAGCTATGTGCTAATGCCGGACTCCCCGTGGCTATTGCGATGGGCGGGGGTTATGCCCATAATGTAGAGGATATTATTGACATCCATGCTCAAACCGTGCGGATCGCGGCAGGGAGAGAGAGAGATTAGCGTGAACGCCGACGAACTCTCATCTTTAGATATTGTCAAACAATGGCTGAAACAAAAATTGACCAGCATCATGAGCGTACAAAATTGCCAATTGATGCCCGGAAATAGCTTGATCGTCAACACTTGGACAGGGGTGAGTGTGAATGTCTACCTCCTGAATGAGGTCGTTCGTACCCGTGCGATCAAAAAAGTCTTGCAAGAGGCAACCGACATCGGGATTGGGTCGCTATTTATTATTGATGCGGACTTGATCCCACAACCGAACACCCGCTTTGATCCGGCGGAATGGCTCTTGGCTTTACATGCGTTGACCCATGAGCGAATCTACGCCTATGATATTGATGAACAAGGCCCTAAATTGCTACAAGTCCATTTTGAGCCAGTCGGATCTACAGGCGCATATGTCACCAAGTACGGACCCGATGCCCGCTTTGAGCAGTTGCGTTTTCTGAAAGTCTCGGTGAAACCCAAGTACATCAAAGGGGACTGGCAGATCGCCGATTTTGGGTTAAGCACTTTCTGGCGTGATCCGTACAACCCGAAGCGAGTCGAATACCGTCGGCCGGATAACCGCGAATATCAGTGGCGACAATGGAGTCAAACCACTTGGCAACAAGCGCAAACCCAACAACGTTTTCAAGGGGATCCCCCACCCCCTCCGCCGCGTTATCAAGCGACTCCCAAAGACAAATTACACAGCGCTTATCAATTGTTAGCGGTGGATTTAGACGCGACTCGCGAGGAAGTGAAAGCAGCCTTCCGTAAATTAGCGTTGGTTTATCACCCCGATACCAGTGAATTACCCCAAGAAGAGGCCGCTCACAAGTTTCGTGAAGTGACCGAAGCCTACGATTACATCCGTGAGTATCGCAAATGGTAGCCGATCAAAAAAAGGTGACGTTGGGAGTACGCCAATACCGACTTCCGTCTTTATCACGATTCAGATACCCGCGTTCAAACAATTCCCGCCGCAAGATCGCCCAATCCTCAAAGGTGTGATGCGATTTCAGGATCTGATTAACCTCGCGTTCGGTGTAGATCACCCCAAGCGTAAATTTTTCGGACAGATAGGCTAGGATCAGCTCCTGTTCCGCCATTTTGCCTTTGCCGGCCGGCCAACGAGTCACTCGTCCTTCAAGGTCTAAAAAGTCTTCGATGCGAGTCATGGTGTTTATCCATTTGATGAAGTTGGACAAGGGTCTTGACGCAAAAAGTCCGCGATCGCCCGTCCTACCAGATCATGTCCGGTCTGATTCCAATGGGTATCATACGTATAATAGCTCAATTGCCCTTCAACCGCTGCTTGTTCTAACACGGGTACTAGGTCAAAGAAGATCAAGCCATTGGCTTCGGCCCGCTCACGGATCACATCGCGCTGATTGTTTCGGCGCGCTAACAAGTCCTCAAATGTCCCATTAAACGGAAATTCGATTTGCAACGGCTCTCCCACATCGGCGACTCGAGCCTCGGCCTTTTGCATCAAGGTGATCTGGTCATCGGGAGTCAGATAGGGGAGATAGATATGCGCGTTATTCGGAAAATACGCCAAGATCATACACGCATCTGGATCGGCCGCTTGCATCTCTTGCCACGCTTGTTCAGTGATCTCTAAGTTAGTCGAATTGCGAAAACTCGCTTGTGTCGCATTCAGCGCCCACACATACCCCTCTAAAAACGCGATGTCATGCAATTGACCGTTGAGGTCGATCTGCATCGGATAACGCACATCGCGATCGGTGATCGTCTCCAGATCCCGCGGGATGATCCGCAATTCATCAGTTTCGGACGGCATCGGCAATTGTCGATTTTGCGACTCGACCGCATCCGAAAGATCATTTCCCTCAAAATAGCCGATGATCACGATCTCTGGGTTAGCTGGAGCGCCATATTGCACGAACACTTTCGCCTGTTCTACCGGCCCATAACCTCGAAACCCTAAGTTACGCACGGGTTGGCCATACGCTTCAGCTAAGACATCTGTCCAAGGCCGCGCCGCGTTCGCCGCTTCGGTATACGAATCGCCGATCCCGAGGATCGGGTAATAATCGGCGCTACGGATCGCTTGCCGAAAGCCGTCTTGATCGCGTCCGAACCAATGCACGCTCAAAATCTCATCAGGATTCGGCGGGATCGCCACCCATTCAGCGGTATGAAAGAATACATCCCCCATTCGCACGGTAAAGGTGATCATGCCGGGGCGCAATTGAGGGAAGGCCGTCAATAACACCAACACCATGATCCCCGCGAACGCGATTCCGAACAAGACTAAGCCAAGATTCAACGCCCAACGCGGTAATTTGTTTAATTGTGATGAGTCCAAGGACGATCCCTAACCCGCTAACGTCACGATAGGCGCTCCATTGTAACGAGAAACGCCTCTCATGCTAGTCACAAGTGCTTATTTTTCGCGCTCAAACAACATCCACACCCGATGCAATAACGATCGATGACGCATCCCATAATCGATCAACATCACCGTGAGCAGGAACAGCGCCGTGATCAATACCACCAAGCCAAATGACGGTGCTTTAAACGCAAAAAACGGCGCAGCGATGTAAAACGAGAGAATCGTGAGCAGAGTCGCGATCCCGCTGATGACCACCACCCGCCATTGATCGATGAACGAACGCGGTTGGCTGATCTCCACACCTTGCACATTCCAAAAGATCATCATGCCGAACAAGCAGATAAACAGCGTGATCGTGCTACGCGCCACTTCCACATCGCGATACGAACTGAAATACGCCACGGCGTATAACAACGCCAGCAAGCCCGATCCCAACACGCCGGCGATAAACAAGTAATCCAGCACATCCCGCCGGAAGTGTTCGATATACTTGGGGCGGATGATCCCGAATGCGATAAACGTGGCCGGCATGTTCACCGTGCCGAACGCCGCCCAACTGATTTGAACGGGGGTGATCGGGAATGGCAACATCATAAACCCGACAAAGATAAACAGCAGCACGTTGTAGAAATTGCGTGCCAAAAACATCTTGGTGGTGCCGAAGATCGTTTGCGTGATCTCGCGCCCTTCACGAAAAGCCAAGGGGAGCGTAGACATCGCATTGTTTAACAGCACAATATCCGCCACATCTTTACTGATTTGGGTGCCGTCGTTCATCACGATCGCTAAGTTGGCTGCTTTCAGCGCCGGGACATCATTTACGCCGTCGCCCACCATCGCCACATAATGTCCGCGTTTTTGTAAGGCCAGCACGATCCGGCGCTTGGTATCGGGTTCAATTCGGGCAAACACTTGTCCTTGTTCCACCGCCGTTTCAAGATCTGCCTCGCTCAACTGACTCAACTGATTTTCGGTGTACACCAATGAGGTATCCATGCCGGCCTGATGCGCGATCGCCTTGACCGTTTCCGGGTTATCCCCAGAGATCACTTTGAGGCCGACGTTTAATTGGCGAAAATCGTTAAGCGTGATCTGAATATCATCGCGGATCTGATCGCTCATCACGATCAGCGCGGTGGGTGTCACTTGCCCGTTCAGGCTGACATCCTGCCCATGGATCGCTTCTGGTGAACGTGCGAATGCCAAGACTCGCAGCCCATTTTGAGAAAATTCGGTGGTTTGTTGGATGATCTTGGGATCATGGATCAAGCGTTCCGGCGCGCCCATCAACAACGTTTGATCTTTTAAGGTGATCGCGCCCCACTTGCGCGCTGAGCTAAACGGGATCTCCGCAGTTTTGGGGATCAACGGTTGTAATGGTTTGACCCGTACTAAATATTCAGCGACCGCCCCGGCCGTGCGATTCTGATACGAAAGGTTATGGATGTAATGATACAAATCATCGTAGATCTGATCGGAGGTTGCGCCATTTAACGGGATCACCTCCGCCACCGCTAATTTATTTTGGGTGAGGGTACCGGTTTTATCGAAACACAACACGGTAACATTCGCTAAGGACTCGACCGCGTTCACCCGTTGAATCAAGGTACGTTGAAAGCTGATCTTGACCGCGCCGATCGTGAGTGAGATCGTCGCCACTAAGACTAAGCCTTGTGGGACAAGGCTGGTCACAAATACCACGCTGTTTCGCACCGCTTCGATCGGTTGAGTCTGTTGCACATAACCGGCCACAAACAGCATCGGCACGAGGATGATCATCACGAGGATCGTGACTTCCACAATAACCATGAGGCGGCGTTGGGTAGGGGTGAGAACGGCTTTATAGGTTTTGGCGATCGCCGAAAGTTTATTCAAGGTGCTTTCTTTACCGACTTGCGTCGCAACCATTAATCCGCTTCCGGCGATGCAAAAAGATCCAGAGTACAACGGATCGTCAAGCACTTTTAAAATCGCGTCGGATTCTCCGGTCAATTGTGACTCATCCAGTTCCATCGAGTCACTACTCAACACCTGTCCATCCACCACCAACCGATCCCCCGGCGCGATCGCGATCACATCATCGATCACAATCTGCTTGATCGGGATCGTTTTAAGTTCTCCATCGCGCCAGACCCGCGCTGTTTGTACTGCTAACGAGGCCATTTGATCAAGCTTACGCTTTGCGCCGATCTCTTGCACCATGCCTAACAGCGAATTGGTGACGACACTAAATCCGGCAAAAATCACCGTCGCATAATCGCGGGCTAACAACACAATCAATAACAGCGTAAACAGCACAATGTTGAACAAGTTAAAGATGTTATCCCGGAAGATCTGCCAATAGGTGCGGCCGACTCGTGCTTCAAAGTCGTTACTCTGACCGCGCTTTTTACGTTCGGCTACTTCCGCCGAGGTTAATCCTAACGATGGCACAACACTGGCCCTTTCCGTATGACCTAATCTCCCCCAAGTGTAACAGAACCCACTCAAATCGGATCTCTTGAAAACATTTCTAAGCAGATTCTTCACATTCTCCGCTATAATAAGCCTACTTTTTTCGTAATTTAGGTAAAGTCTAAATGGAAATTCTCATCATAGTGCTTTTTACGTTGGTGAATGCGGTGTTCGCCATGTCTGAACTTGCCGTGGTTTCTTCTCGCAAAGCACGCTTGCAACAAATGGTTGAGGACGGGAGTTCCCGCGCCAAAGCAGCCCTTGACCTTGCCAACGAACCCAATCGTTTTTTATCCACCACTCAAATCGGCATCACCTTGATCGGCATCGGCGCGGGGGCGTTCGGTGGTGCTACGGTGGCCGAACAATTTGCCTTACAGCTCAAACAGATTCCACTTTTAGCGCCATACAGCGAAACCCTTGCCGTTTTGTTGGTTGTGGCTTTTACCACCTATCTTTCTTTGGTGATCGGAGAACTTGTCCCAAAGCGTTTAGCCATGCGTTATCCCGAAACGATCGCGATGAATGTGGCCGCGCCGATGAATCTGCTCTCGAAGATCAGCTCTCCCCTAGTGAGTCTATTAGGGGTTTCGACCGATTTTGTCTTACGGTTATTGGGCTTAAATCGCGATGATGAATCCCCGGTTACCGAGGCCGAAGTGATCTCGATGATCGAACAAGGGGCGGAGGCCGGCGTATTTGAGGCCCATGAAAGTGCCATGGTAGAAGGGATCTTTCGGCTAGGGGAGTTACGGGTGTCCGAGTTGATGACTCCGCGTAATGATGTGATCGCCTTGGATCTCAACGCCCCGTCTGAAGAAAACCGTTCGCTCACGGTAGAATCCCCGTTTTCAGCCTATCCAGTCTATCGGGATAACTTGGATAATGTAGTCGGAGTCGTACAATCCAAGCATCTGTTAAGCCATTTGCTTACCGGTCAAGCGCTTGACATTGATCAGGTGATGCAAAAGCCGATCTTTATCCCAGAGTCGGCCGCGGCCGCACAGGCCTTAGCGCTGTTTAAAGAGACTCGCGTTCACATGGCGCTTGTGTTGGATGAATATGGCGGCGTGATCGGCTTGATCACCCTTAAGGACATCATCCAAGAGGTGGTCGGGGACATCCGCAATAAACAATATGATCCGGACATCGTACAACGTGAAGATGGATCATGGCTATTTGATGGGATCTTGCCGATTTATCGGCTTTCCGAAACCTTACCAGATTTACAGATTCCGGTACATGAAGAAGGCAGTTATACCACCTTATCCGGTTTTATCATGGTGCGACTTGGCCGGATTCCCACCGTTGGCGATCATTTTAAATGGCATGAATTTCGCTTTGAAGTGATCGACATGGACGGCAATCACATCGACAAGGTGTTGGTGCAAAAAATCGTTTAATCCTGTTGGGGCAAGGCCAGTAACGGCCTTGCCCCGTTGAGTCCGGTTATTCGATCCAATTGAAAGTACGCTCAACAGCGCGTTTCCAATGCCGATATTGAGTTTCGCGGGTGGTTTCATCCATTTCCGGATGCCACCGCCGATCCACGCCCCAATTATCGCGTAATTCATCTTCACCCGACCAGAAGCCCACCGCTAACCCAGCTGCGTAGGCTGCCCCTAGCGAGGTGGTTTCGGCCACTTTGGGACGCACCACCGGCACGCCCAAAATATCCGCTTGAAATTGCATCAAGAGCTGATTGTAAACCATACCGCCGTCCACCTTCAGCGTTTTGAGATCCACGCCCGAATCGGTTCGCATCGCTTCTAACACTTCACGGGTTTGAAAGGCGGTCGCTTCTAAAGCGGCCCGTGCGAGGTGTCCTTTGTTGATAAATCGGGTCATGCCAACGATCGCGCCCCGCGCATCGCTTCGCCAATACGGGGCGAATAAACCTGAAAACGCCGGAACAAAGTAGATCCCGCCGTTGTCTTTAACTGATTGCGCCAACGCTTCGATCTCACTCGCATTTTGAATAATCCCAAGGTTATCGCGTAACCATTGCACCAAGGATCCCGTGACCGCGATCGATCCCTCTAACGCATAAACCGCCGGCCGATTTCCGATCTGATACCCGACGGTGGTCAAGAGGCCGTTTTTGGATTGGATAATGTCCGTTCCGGTGTTCAACAGCATAAAACAGCCTGTGCCGTAGGTGTTTTTAGCCTCTCCCACCGCGAAGCACGTCTGACCGTATAACGCCGCTTGTTGATCCCCTAAGATCCCCGTGATCGGCACACCTTGGATCGCTTCTAGCGTCGCATGACCATACAGATCACTGGACGGTCGGATCGTGGGCAACATTTCACGCGGGATCTTCATTTCGTCTAAGATCGTGTCATCCCATTGTAGCGTTTTGAGATCCATTAGCAGAGTACGACTCGCATTTGTGACATCGGTGACATGCGCTTGCCCGCCCGTGAGATTCCAGATCACCCACGTATCGATCGTGCCGAATAACGCATCCCCACGTTCTGCTGCATCTCGTAACCCCGCCACATTTTCTAACAACCAGACCAATTTTGTCCCAGAAAAATAGGTCGAAAGTGGCAAGCCCACCTTAGATCGAAACCGATCCACGCCTTCATCTTGGGCCAATCGTTGTACAATCTTATCGGTGCGGGTGTCTTGCCACACGATCGCGTTGTAATACGGTTGTCCCGTGTGTTTATCCCATACGATCGTGGTTTCGCGTTGATTGGTGATCCCGATTGTGGCCAGATCCCGCCCGTTGAGTTGTGCTTTATCCAACGCGCCGCGGATCACCGCTTGGGTACGTTGCCAAATTTCAACCGGATGATGTTCTACCCACCCCGCCTGCGGTAAAATCTGTTCATGTTCTAGTTGATGCGACGCGACGATCGCCCCGTTTTTGTTAAAAATGATAAAACGGGTGCTAGTCGTGCCTTGATCAAGTGCGCCGATATATTGCGCCATAAAAAATACTCCTTGAAAAGATCTATTGAGAGCGCCATTTAACCGCAAATGTGCGCGAATCGCAAAATGAGGTGAGCATGAGTCGTTTACAAGCATTACAGTCAGCTTCACAGGTTTCAGTGTTAGTGATCGGGGGTGGGATCAACGGGATCGGGACGTTTCGGGATCTCGCGTTAAATGGTGTAGATGTCGTCTTGGTCGAAAAAGCGGATTTTGGCTCTGGAGCGAGTGCGGCCTCCTCACACATGCTCCACGGTGGCATCCGTTACCTTGAAAACGGGGAATTTCGTCTAGTGCGCGAGGCATTGACCGAACGTAATTTGATGCTCAAAAACGCACCCCATTACGCCAAACCCTTACCGACCACGATCCCGATCTTTCGTTGGTTTTCCGGTTTTTTAAACGCCCCACTCAAATTTTTAGGACTCCGCGATAAACCCAGTGAGCGCGGCGCGGTCGTGATCAAGATCGGTTTGATCCTCTATGATCTATTTGCCCGTAGTTACAAAGTCATGCCAGATCACAGCTTACACTTGCGCGCCGAGTCGTTACGCCGTTATCCGAAAATCAACGATTCGATCGTCTGTACCGCCAGTTACTACGATGCGTGGATGCCTTATCCCGAACGGATCTGTTTAGAATTGGTCTTAGACACCTTAGCGGCTGCCCCTCATGCCCACGCCTTGAATTATGTCACCGCGATCCGTGCCGATGCTGATACTGTCACCTTACGCGATGAAGTCACTGGGGAAGTGATCTCGATCCGTCCCCAAGTGGTGATCAATGCGACTGGGGCATGGATCGACTTCACCAATGACGCACTAGGCAAACCGACCCGTTTCATCGGCGGGACAAAAGGCTCTCATGTGATCTTGGATAACCCCGAACTCCACGCCGCCGCCGACGGGCATGAGATCTTTTTTGAAAATCGTGATGGCCGTATTGTCTTGATCTTGCCATTTTTGGGTAAAGTGATGATCGGTACAACCGACATCCGCATCACCGATCCCGAACAAGCGGTTTGTACCGATGATGAGATCACCTATATGTTAGATCTCGTAAAGCGGGTGTTCCCAACGATCCCCGTAGATCGTTCTCAAATTGTTTTTCAATTTTCCGGTGTACGTCCGTTACCGAACAGTGACGCATCACGCACGGGCAGCATCAGTCGCGATCACAGCATTGAGCTACTCGGGCCACAAGCGGGACTCCAGTTCCCGATCTTTTCCTTGATCGGCGGCAAGTGGACGACTTTCCGTGCGTTTGCTGAACAGACGGCCGATCGAGTCTTGGCACACCTCAAGCGCCCACGTTCGATTAACACCGCCACGCTCCCGATCGGCGGCGGTCGTGATTATCCCCAAGACTCCAGTGCATGGATCAAAATGATCGCCGCACAAACCGGCCTCACCGAGTCCCGCGTCGGCGTTTTATTCGAGCGTTACGGCACTCGTGGCGCGGAGATCGCCCGTTATTGTGTCGCCGCACCCGATCAAGTTTTACGCGCAACCTCTGATTACACCGTCCGCGAGATCCGTTTCCTCGTGGAACATGAACACGTCATCCATGTTGATGATCTCTTGTTACGCCGAACGGTGTTAGCGTGGTTGGGCTATGTCAATCGCGATCTGCTAGAAGAAGTGATTGACATTTGCGCGTCCGTGTTGGGTTGGGAGATCGCGATCCAAGAGCGTGAACGTCAACGCACGATCGCGTTACTAGCGGCAAAACACGGCATTCACCTATAAAAAAATAGGGCGCAGAATTGCGCCCTATCTCTCTATTTTTATCGCTTATTCTTCACTTTTCCGTTTGCCGCGATGAATGGCCAACCCATAATTGAGCCGGAACAATTCGATCACCGCGCTGACATCTTCCGATGTCCGGATATAAAAGCTCACCCAACCGCTATCTTTGAGCAGATGATGCGGTTGCGCCCGCCCTTCCGAGACCAATTGATCGCGCACTTTTGTCGGAAAGGGCAGATCCGCCATGTGATTCCCATGCAGATGTCCGATCTCACGTTTTCCGACTCGAAATTCGATTCCGCCGAATCGATGCGGATGCGCTTCGACTCGCTCCCATGAGAGGAGTTCTTGTCCAATCTGTTCTGCAACTGTTGCCATGATCTGACCTCATTTCCCTAGCTGATCGATGATCGTTTGCACAAACGCGATCTCATCCTGATTCACCGTATGACCCATGCCCGGATACAAGCGCATCGTGACTTGGGCTTGCATCGCTTGTAGCACTTGCGCGCTTTCTTCTACCCGTTCCTTCGGGATATGAAAATCGACATCACTACATCCCAAAAAGACCGGAGTCCCCTGTAGATCCGCGTCCGCCGCATAGCGCAACGGTGTCCCCAACTCCCCGATCAAACCGCCGCTTAACCCGATCACCCCGCCGTAACGTTGGGGGTTGCGCGCTGCATATTCCAAAGCCAGACACGCCCCCTGTGAAAAGCCGAGTAAGATCACTTGATCAGGGGCGATCCCCGCCGCGTGGATCTCCGTTAGCAGCGTTGCGATCTTCGCCAACCCCGACGATAACGCGGGTTCATTCGACTCGATCGGCGCGATAAAACGATTCGGATACCATGTCCCACCTGCCGCTTGAGGTGCGATCAGCGCCATGCGATCGGTTTGCCACTCATTGCCCAGCTCCAAGATACTTTGTGCCGTTGCGCCCCGCCCATGGATCAAGATCATCGCGCTCTTTGCGTCTTGAAGCTTTGTCCCTGTCTGATACACCGGGGTATTTTCGTGAATCATCGTGTATTTAGGCCTTTTTCCAGGTAGCGACCGTTAACGGTGTGAGCATGTTTTCGATTTGACTCCGTTGATGTTCGATCCATGCAGGCAACTTCAAGTCTGTACCCAGTGTTTCGATCGGCTCATCCAACGGGAAACCCGGCCCCAGCGTCGCTAATTCGACAATGTGTTGATCCGGGTCTTTCAGGTAGATGCTTTTGAAATAGGTGCGATCCATCACTGGTGACACGCTCAAGCCCGCCTTGAGCAATCGTGCGCGCCATTCCAATTGCGCTTCCTCATTTTCGACCGCAAATGCGATATGATGCGTTTGACCCGCGCCCATCCGCACGTAACCCGTTTTGGCGATCGAACGCTCAAAGTAGGTGATCAAGGTGCCGGGATGACCGTCTCCTACGCCCCAATACCAATGTTTTGATGACGGATCATCGTAATTTTCAGTCTGTTTGAGCAAACGCATCCCTAGGATCCCACGATAAAATTCATCCGTCCGCGCAATGTTAGAGCTGATCGCGGTGATATGGTGCATCCCTTGATTCAACGCCATATCAGATGTGATCGTCGGTACGGGTTCATGCCACATTTCCGCGGCGATCGCTTCTTCAGACCGATTCCCTAGCATCGATTCGCGTGGTGGGACGATGTGTGCCGTGCCGATCGCATCGGGGGCTTCATCCACTGTCCAACCCGGCCCTTGAGTCGCGATCTCTAAGATCGTGCCGTCCGGATCGTTGAAGTAGATCGACTCAAAGTAAGTGCGATCGTAGATCCCTTTGACGGCAATACCAAGATCGCTCAAACGCCGTTTCCATTTCAGCAGGGCAGTGCGATCTTGAACCGTCATCGCGAAATGATGTGTTCCACCGATCCCCGGCCGACCTTTCGGCGCGTGTTTCCACTCAAAGAAGGTGATCGCCGTGCCGGGTTTTCCGGTTTCATCGCCAAAATACAGATGATACGATCCGGGATCATCGAAGTTAACCGTCTTTTTGACCAGACGTAACCCTAACACCTGTGTATAAAAATCAACGGTATGTTGCGCGTCAGCGCTGACAATGGTGATGTGATGTAATCCTAAAATGCTCATGATGCTTATCCTTGCAGGTCTATCCGTTATCTGTTCTATTGACGCAACCTAGGTTTATTTCTTACCATACAGACAAGAAAATTACTTGAAATTTGCCAAGAGGGAAACATGGACGGTTTTAACCTAGAATCACCGATCAATTTTAAGCAACTTGGAAAGCGCTTAGGCGATTTGCGTGAAAGCCAACAATGGACATTAGATGAACTTGCTGCCCGTACTGGCCTCTCGCTGTCTTATCTTTCGCGGGTAGAAACTGGAGAGCGTCAACCTTCTTTGACCACGCTTGCGATCCTTGCCCAAGTGTACGGGGTGACGTTAGCGGCCTTGTTTGAACCAGAGGATGAACCCTGCATTGTGATTCGTGGCGATCAAACGGTGATGCAACAAGGCAACGCCTTGCGTTATGCCAAACTTTCGCGCCGGAGTCGCGATGCGTCTTTACAAGCGTTACGGATCACCGTTGGCACGAATGAGATCGTGCGTTATGCTCATGAAGGGGAAGAGTGGCTTTATGTTTTATCCGGTAAACTACGGTTGTCTGTCGGTGATGAACACCATGAATTATCAGCGGGTGACGCGGCCCATTTTGCCGCCCGCGTGCCACATAGTTTCACCGCCGCCATTGAACAGATCACCGAGATCTTGATCGTGGCGTGTGTCACCAAACATCCATTATTGACCAGTTATCTATAGAGGTAGGGCATGTGGGGTTTTCTCTTGATTTTGTCTGTATTGATCGTGGGTGGGGTGGCCTTGTGGTTCAGACGACAAGCCCGTCGTCAACGCCGCGTTTATCCCGATCCGCTCACTTTGATCATCGATCCCGATCCGACTCCGCTTGATCCACCGCGCTTGATCCCGCTTCAAGGGGGGATCAACTTTCGGGACATCGGCGGTTATCCGACAGCTGACGGCCGTAAAGTCAAACGGGGTCAAATTTTCCGCTCCGGCACCTTGATCGCGCTCACCGATCACGATTGGGCTACCTTAGCGCGTTTTGAGATCAAATTGGTCTGTGACTTTCGTAGTCCGGAAGAGGTGATCGAAGAACCGGAAAAGTTGCCTGCTGGTATTGATTATTGGCACGCGCCGCTCCAAACGCCACATAACACGATCAATCGTTTACGCATGGTCTTATTCCAACCCGATCGTTTGAGCGATTTTTTGCTTCAAACCTATACCGAGATCATGTTAGATCAAAACCCGCAGCTCTTAGGCAATTTGATCACCCGCCTTTCCGATCAAGCCAATCTACCCACCTTGATCCATTGCACCGCAGGCAAGGATCGAACGGGCATGGCGATCGCCTTGGTGTTATTGGCTTTAGGGGTCTCTGAGGACATCGTGATCGCCGATTACACCCTAAGCAACCGCAATTACAGCGATTATCAGCGTTACGTAAAAAAGGTCTTAAAGCGGTTAGCTTGGTTTGGTGTCACCGCCAACGATCTCTATAGTCTCTTGATCGCAGATGCGAAAGTGATGCGCGCCGCCTTAGATTACCTGAAGGCGAAATACGGCTCTGTAGAGCGCTATCTTACGGATGATGCCGGAGTTCAACCAGAGGCGATCGAGCGGTTAAAGGCCCATCTGTTGGAATGAACAACGAAGATTTACGTAACTATATTCGTAATCTTACGGTGGAACAATATCGCGACTCGGCGCGGTTAGCCCTCTTACAAGAGGACGAAGTGATCGTGAGTCGGCTAATCGATGAATTTTATGCGGGTGTGAGTGTGGTTACAGGTGCAGCCTTGCTCAATGTGATCGGCGAAATAGGTGGGTACGAGGCGATCGCCTTGTTAGATGAGGTATATCATGACCTGTCCACTAAACAAATTTGGCGCGAAATTGCCGAACGTTGGTTACGAGTTGACGGGTTTTTATAGGTTGATCGCCGCCAATGCTTCCGGTGTCCCGATATTGATCAAGGCCGTGCGTGCTGACCAACACACATCCACATCTTCATCTTCCAACGTTTCTTTGAGCGCATCGATCGCATTCGGATCACAGATCGCGCCTAATGCTTCCGCGCACGCCGCCCGCACCCACATATTCGGGTCTTTCAGGCCGGCGATCAACGCCGGAAGCGCACACGGATCGCCGATCGATCCTAAAATTTGCGCCGCACTTTGACGGGTGTTCATCTTACCGCGCCGCAATGCTGACATGAGTTCATTTAAGGCCATCGAACCCAAGCCTTCTAATTGAGCGGCCGCGTCAGCCCGCGCTTGTGGATTCGTATCATCTAACGCCTCGATCAACTCTGCGATGCGATGCGTTTGACGTGTGGGATGAGTTACCCGCATGAGTGTGTTGTTACTTTGCCACTGTATTTCTTCATCTAAGGGGAATGGGGTGCTTCTGTGATGGTGTGACGGTCGATGTTGGCTACGTTTTCCTAACAAGTACGAAATAGCTGCTAACACGATCATAAAAAAAGGTGTCAGTTTCATAGAGATCTTTCCTTACAGACGATCACATTTTTCTTACACTAAATTACACCTTTTTATCCAAAATGCCAACTAGAAAAATCTTAACGATTCGCAAATCTGAAATCAAAACATTTGTTTCGATTTTTCGGGCCGATCTGTGATACGCTAACGGCTGATAGCGCGTGTGTGATGATCTGAAAAAACGCAATCTAACAAATTGCATTGCTTTGTCATCATCATTTGTGCATCAGATTAAATGACGGTAAAACCAGGAGTCAGCAAAACGGTATGGAAGTGTACCTCGTGCGTCATGGGCAATCTGCCAATAACGCGCTAATGGAAAATCAGCTTTTGCGAGTAGCCGATCCCGAATTGACTGAGATCGGCAAACAACAAGCGCAGCACACCGCGCATCATCTAGCAACTTCACTGAACTTAGAGCATTGGGTGATCCAACAAAACGGGGCGCGCCAAGCTCATTATCCCTATGGCATCACCCATCTTTATTGCAGCGCCATGCACCGCGCTCTACAGACCGCCGCGCCGATTGCCAAGTCCTTAGGGTTAAAAACTGAGATCTGGATCGAACTACATGAGATCGGCGGGATCTATCTCGAAAAAGAAGGCATCGTTACCGGCTATGGCGGACGTACCCGTCAACAGATTATCGCGGAATTTCCCGATTATCTCTTACCAGAGACGATCACCGATCAAGGGTGGTGGAATCCCGCACACGGACGGGAAGATATGACGCTTTGTCAGGCCCGTGCGATGCGAGTCGCGATGATCCTCAAACAGCGCGCTTTAGCCCCGGGATCAAAAGACGATCGACTCGCCTTGATCGTGCATGGAACGTTTATGGACGCGCTCATGAAAGCGTTTTTGAACACCCTTCCCGGCGGCTCTTACTATCATTGGCATTATAATTGTGCGATCACCCGCCTTGATTTTGACGAGACCGGACGCTTTTTGATCCGCTATGTGAATCGCATCGAACACTTGCCACCTGACTTGATCACAACATAGCGCGTTTAGCCCATACTTGCTTGAAGAGTCAGGACGATTACGCCATTGTACAGTTGTCTTAAGGGTTAGGACGTTTACGCCATTGTCGGATGCGTGTCAATAACCCGTTTTCCGGAGGTTGTGGACGATACGCCGCGATCTCCACAATATCGGCTATTTTTGCCAATTCTGGATGCTGTTGGGCATGTTCTTGCACCGTTTGATAAGCAGCTCGCCGCGTTTTAAATTGACGTTGAGCGCGCCGATATTCCCGAAAGATCGCCCGCCGGATCGGGTCATGATGAATGCGTTTTGCCGGACGATACCGTGACCACAGTCGCCCCAAGATCACGCTTACGCCGATCCCGATCGCGATCATCACGATGATCAGAATCGGGGTGATCACGAGACTAACTAGGGCGTTACCGGCCTCTGCGATGCCTGCTAGGGAGATCTCCGGCAGTTCAACGCCCGCGAACAATTCGGAGAAGACCCACCGTTGCACCGGGCCGGTTTCGGGGTTGCCTGTCCAACCGGGCGTAGGGTCAAAAGGCACCCATCCAAAATCCGGAAAATAGACTTCAATCCATGCGTGCGCGTGATTCGCACGCACCTCATAGTAACCGGTGAATGAGTTGTAATCCCCACTCCCATATCCGACCACAAATCGGGACGGGATACCGATACTCCGTAACATCACGATCATCGCGCTGACATAATGTTCACACACCCCGCGCTGATCGACAAACAAGAATTGATCGACCGCATCGGTCTCTGGGGCTTGGGGCGGTGGGAAAAAATCATACGGGTATTGTGTCAGCAGATGATCGCGAATCGCGATCACCCGATCATAATCATTGCTTTGATCTTGGGTCAAGCTTTGGGCGAGATCGTGTGTGCGTTGGGTGATCGTATCGGGGAGTTGTAGATAGGTTTCGCGGATCGCATCTGGGTAAGCCCTACTAGCCGATCGCAACGCATCCGGATCATGATCGACTCGTGTGGAGACCACCGAATAGATCGTATCACGCCGAAGAGGTTCACCGAGTCGGACTCCGCCCGTCGAGTCTTGAGCGATCTCGGTGGCCGCAAAGTAGACTTCAATGGCATTGCTGGCCATCCATAACACGTTAGGCATGTCTTGCGCGATGTAAAACGTCTGGACAAACTGCTCACCTTGCGCGTTAGGATTTAAGAGAAACCGTCCACGACCGCGACTTCGCAAGGGGGTTAATTGAGGATCGGTTTGTCTCCAAGTGCGCCCATCATAAAAATCATAGGCGTATCCCCGCCAATAACTCCAAGCCGGGCTAGACACATACATCATGATCGTGTCGCTAAGGCCGCCACGGTAGCTGAGATCAAGCGTATTGGCGAATCCGTAGTAATATTCGCTACTTTGTGTGGTATCGATCACCGTGCCTTGAATTTGGATCAGTGGCACGGCCGGGTTGATGATCTGGGAGGACGGTTGTGATCGGATCGGCGCTTGTAAAGAGATCGGCATAAACAGCGGTCGGCCGGCGAATCGGGGTGTAAAGATGAACACCAACGCGATCAACACCGTAGCGAGTGCGAAAAATTGCGCGCCACGCCGTAGCCAACCACTACGCTTGACCTTGACCGGAGGCAACACGATCGGTTGACGCTTAAGTTGATCGTGGGTATCTGCGATCCACAAAAACGCTAAACACAGCGCGAGAAACAAGAGCAGAAACACCCCAAAGCTCACATCGCGGCTTAATGTGGCGGAGGTGTACAGGGTGATAAAACCCAACCCGATCCCAGAATACAAGTTAAGGCGGCTAAATAGCTCAAAACTCACGATCGCGGTTGCATAAACCGCAAATTGGGCTTGCGGGTACGGTTGCCCACCGAACACGCCGATCATCAGCCAACCTAGCGCGAGATGCAACGCGATAAACGTCCCCAACCGGACGATCCGTTGAGGATTACGCCGAAAACGATAGGCATACAAGTGTCCAGCGATCAAGCCGATGATTCCGATCACGGCCAACCACCAGAGCCGCGTCACCGATGCGAGGGTGATAAATCCGATCACTTGGGCGCTAAACACAAGGATACGTAACACGGGTGAATCTTCAGGATCGCGGGGTAATTTAAACATCATACACCAATCGTTCTACCCAATCTTGACCAAAACGGATCACGCGGGTTAGGATACCCGCTTCTTCTAACCCATGGGCGATCCCGTCTGGCAACTTACCCCCAACGGGAAAAGTTGCCCCATCGATCAACACGACCATCAGCGTATACCCGCGATGTTGGAGACGGGCTGCCGCTTCGATCAAAGTGTGATCGGCTTGCGCCGTGATCACCACGATAAAATTTTGAAACCCCTGATTCGACGCGAGTAACTGCTCAAGATGCGGATGTGCCGTTGGAGCGACTCGCGCCATATATTGCAAGAGCGCTTCCCATGCCAACGCGCCATTCGGGGTTGCGAGATCCTGTTGATCGGCGGCTAAATACAGCGGATAGCGATTGCGATACGCATATTCCGCAATGCTCATCGTGCATTTAATCGCCCATTCAAATGGGGTCTGCTTTTGATCGTTCGGATGTGGATACCACCGATCAAAGATCAACGTAACCCCCGGTTCCGTTTCTTGGGCAAATTCTTTGCTGATCAAGTTCCCTGTCCGTGCCACACTCCGCCAATGGATATGACGGGGCGAGTCCCCGGCCCGATACGGCCGTGTCCCGATGATCTCCGATCCTAACCCGGGACGTGGAAACACCTGTTCCGCTGCCAATTGCCGATCCAATAAGCTCAAGCGAGTCAACGGTTTCACGACCGGATAGATCAAGATCCGTGTCGGGCTATCGAGGCGTTTTTGCCGCTGAAAATAACCAAAGGGAGCGCGAGAACTCACCTTGATCGGGGTAAAGGTATGGACTCCGCGCCGATCGTTGATCACGGTGTAGGTGAAGCTGATCTTCTCGTTCAGGATCGGGATGAACAGGTGTTTTTCACGTTCTTCTGGAGGCGCAATTGGACAATTTTCCCACACGTTGAGCTGAACGCTTGGCATTCGACCCGCCAACCTTAGGGTGATCTCCACCGTGGACGCTTCATCCTCATACAAATCCGTCGGTTCGATCCGCCGCTCCAACGTAATCCCACTGACCGCTCCGCGATTCAAGATCCATGAGACGATCAGCAATCCAAACAAGACCGCGGACATCACATATAACCAGCCCACTTGAGTCTGATTCGCAAATAGATACAAGATCAACGCCCCGATCGCAAAACTGTAAAAGCGCGCTGTAGGCATGATTAGGCTTACTCAAGTGGGACGCGGATCTCGCGCAATAGGTGATCGATCACCGCTTGGGCCGTTTGTGCGCGCCGATCCCGTGTCAATAAACGGTGTCCTAAGACCGCCGGGGCTACCGTCTTGATGTCATCCGGTGTGACAAACGTGCGTTGACGGATCAAGGCCATCGCTTGCGCGCATTTTTGTAAGGCCACCCCGCCGCGTGGACTGATCCCAATCACCACATCCGGATGAGCGCGAGTCGCTTGATTGATCTGTACAATGTACTCTTTCAGCGGCCGTGCCACATCAATTTGACGCACCGCCTGTTGTAATTGGATCAATTCCGAAAGTTCCAACACGGGTTCAATTTCCGCTAAAGGATTGCCATGTTCTTCCCGCTCTAAGATCATCACCTCATCTTGATAACCGGGATAACCGAGTCCTAATGCGATCAAAAAGCGATCCAATTGCGCTTCCGGTAGCGGAAATGTGCCGGACATCTCCACCGGATTTTGTGTGGCGATCAGGAAAAACGGCTCTGGGAGTGGGTGCGTTTCGCCGTCTACGGTCACTTGACCTTCGGCCATGCTTTCTAACAGGCTTGATTGAGTACGGGGTGAGGCTCGATTGATCTCATCCACTAGCACGATATGGCCAAAGATCGGCCCGCGTATGAACTCAAAGCGTTGTTCACGTTGGTTGTAGATCGCTCCGCCCGTGATGTCACTTGGCAAGAGATCCGGTGTGCATTGAATCCGTTTAAATGTCCCGTGTAACGAGTAGGCGATCGATTTGGCCACAAGCGTTTTACCGATACCGGGGACATCTTCTAGTAGGACATGCCCTTGTGCCAATAAAGCCACGAGGATCAATTCAAGTTTATGGAGGTCGATCACGGTCGCTTGACGGACATTCGCGATCAAGCGTTGGAGGGTGGTGTCAGCCGATTTAGTCTGTGTTTTCAAAAACTGCATTCGCTTTTTTACCTTTATTCACTCTGGTTATTTTACACGCCTTTGGTTGAATTTTGGTTAAAGTGGTCGGGATGAAGTACACTCCAATTCCTTAATAAATGTTCATAAAGCGGAGGGTAGGTCATGGCCACTGTACGCACCACCGTAGACGGGATTCGCATCCGTGAAGCGCCGATCAATGGCAAGCCCATCGGGTTGGTATTCATTCGGGATGTGCTGGTTTCACTAGAGTCGATCGAATCCACGCGCCGCAAATTGGGTAAAGACGGTGAATGGCTGCATATTCGCACCCCAAATGGCGTTGAAGCTTATGTCGCGGCCCAATTTTTGGAAGCGGTGGATCTGCCTGAGGATCCTAATCTCCCGAAACTGTATGTACGCCCCACCAGTGACGGTGTACGCTTGCGTGAACAACCTAGCGACGGGAAACCCGTAGGTCAAGTTTATATGCGGGATACCCTAGAGGTGCTTGAACCTACCGATAACGCTATCACCAAGTTAGGGATACAAAATCAATGGATCAAGCTCAAAACCCCCTTCGGTTTAGAGGCTTACGCGGCGGCGTGGATGCTCACCAAGACCGATCCTCCTCCGCCGATTGTGCGGATCAAAGCGGGTAACATTGTCGGCATGAACCTTGATCAATTTCATCCCTTAGGAACACCGACACCAGAGCGCCTATCAGGTTTAGGGTGGGTGCGTTTTGGTTACAATGTCTCCATGGGCAAGGGATCGCAAGATCTTCAGGCGGCGTATAACTTATATCGCCCGTTGGCAGAGCGTTACGCCCGTGCCGGACTCAAGGTGATGTTTGTCTTGACTCATCAGACCTACGGTGAAGGACGCGATGAATTTTGGCCATGGGCAACGATGACCGATGCGTCGTGGCGCACCCTCACCGGCCGTTTTACCGACATGGTAGGGCAGATCATCAAACAATATGCCGGACAAGATCTGGTTCATGCGTGGCAAGTGTGGAATGAACAAGACGCACCGATCGGGGCAGCGGCTTCTGTGCCGATGACTCCTAGCAATTACAGTTATCTCTTAGGTCAAACGGTGCAATGTATCCGCTCTATCGATCCTCAAACTGCGGTGATCAGCGGCGGTCACACCCGTGGGCCCCAAGCGGGATCAAAGTACGCCCGTGAAACGATCAATGTGATGCCCACAGTCGAATTACCT
Source organism: Anaerolineae bacterium (assembly GCA_025454525.1). Classification (GTDB taxonomy): domain Bacteria; phylum Chloroflexota; class Anaerolineae; order Aggregatilineales; family Phototrophicaceae; genus JALOOG01. Next base: position 32,688 of record JALOOG010000004.1, read on the forward strand.
GACGGCATCGCCTTTCATCCTTACGGACGTGGTACAACCCCCGGCGATCGCTATTCCAATTGGGGCCATATCGATGAGGAAGTCAATGCTTACATGGGGATCTTACCAGATCGCCCGGTGTGGATCACCGAATGGGGCGTTTTAGACAAGGAAAACGATGCTCCCGCTGACATCGCCCGCTATGCAACCAATTTTATGACCCATTTGCGCGATAAGTACCCCGGCCGCATCGCTGCCGCGATCTGGTACGCATGGGCGATCGGGATGCACAATGGGTTCGGGTTAGTGGGACGCGATGATCGTCCCTTAGAACCGTTGTATGGCAATTTTTTGTCTTTGCGGGCCTAAAATCTTAACTGTTCATGAGAACAATTTCGTGGTAAATTTTGAGCAATTGTATGTAATCTTTCTGAAGGAATCGTAATATGTTACTCTCTGCCAGCGTTTTAGTGATCGTTTTTGGGATGATTTGCCTGTTTGATAGTGACTTGGCACAATCGATTCATGAAGCGGATGCCCGCATGTTCGGTTTTCAATTGAATCGTGTGGCCAATTGGGAAACGCGCATGATGATCCAAGGTGCAATTTTGATCGTCATGGGTGGGATCGGCGTGATGCTTAGTTTAGGCATGTTCGGTTTCTAAGGGGTGATCTCGCTTAAAGGGGCGCACCACGCCCCTTAAGGTCATGTTTCAGGGTGTGCGACAAATTTATAGCCTTTACCGCGGATATTTTTGATCGCTTCATCCGGTCTTAAAGTTTTGCGAATGCGATGTACCGCGGCCTCTAAAGCGCGTTTCGATTTATCATTATCTTCCCACACCGCATCTAATAATTCCTCAAACGTGCAGACGCGACCTTCATGTTGTTGAAAGTAGCGTAACAATGCGCCGTCAATTGGTGTGAGATTTTCGCTAGAGACCGCTATTACGGCTATATGAGATGCGGATTGTTGTTGGTCTTGACGTTCGATAAACAGGGTGAACAGCGCGCTGAAAATACCATATACTCCGTGTTTAAGATCCCATTGGATCAGCGCTTTGCTGACCAATCGCGCCGCGATCACACTCTGTTCGCGATTAAGTTCTTTCGGGCTTTCTCTGGCAATTTCCATGAGGACGTGTCGTTCCGGATCGCTTAACTTATTCCATTGAAGTTGAAAGATGCGATGCAGATGAGGTTGGCTCATCAGACGAAATAAAAATTGTTCCGAAAAATGCCCGCGTTCTTTGGCATCATCCAACCAATGCTTGAGATCGGCATAATCGCTAGACATCTCATAGTAATGTTCACAGGCGGTCGTCAAGACAAACGGTTGTTTACCCCCCACTTCGATCAAAAACTCGGTTTCAGAGGCGGTATAGGACAAGCTCATCTCTCTCAGCGGTTGATTGATCAGATCCCGCGCCGCTTGATCGCTCAATAAACCTAACGTTTCGGGACGTAAGATCCCTAAAAACGGGGAACTTTGGCCAAAGTCCGGACGCAATTCAGCGATCGGGGCCTCTGTAGCAATAATGATCACCGCATGATCACTAATCACCCGCAATAAACCGTCATCATGGTTATCCAGTTGATCGAGCGGCGTATCAAAATCATCCATGAGAAACACCACTCGGATCGCTTGATTATCCAATTGCTGTAACACTCGTTTGAGTTGATTCACCAGTTCTTGACGTGGCGTTGTGACTTCATACTGCCCAAAGCGTGGGGAGGTGTGTTGCGCTAGATCCGCAAATTCATGATGTAAATGATCCAGCAGCAAGTAAAACAGGTTGTCATCTTCCCCGAAGGTATGGAAATTCAGGTAGATAAACAACAATTGCCGTGTTCCACCCGGACGATACTCCGCGTTGATATACTGCTCATAGCGTTTGAGCGCGCCATTTTTATCTTTGAGGAACTTCAAGAGCGTCGTTTTACCGATCGTGCGAATCCCGTGGATCGCGTGACCACTGGTATACGGCGCGGTGAGGACTTGTAAGATCCCGATCAATTCACGTTCACGTCCGTAAAAATGTTTAGGGTGATACGTCAACAACATCGGGGTATAGGGATTAGGGATCATGATTAGTTTTCTCGCTGTAGATCTTGACTGATCGAAACATGGGTAACGACTCGGCGCAACCATTGATGAAACAACCCGATCGGGATGCGATACAAGGCTTTTTGCTGATGCTCACTCGCTTCAATCAGTCCAGTTTGCTTCAGATCACCGAGACTTTTTGGCAAACTCCATCCTTCCAGCTGATACCCGTAGCGTTTGAGCGCATCGCGGATCTGATCACTGGTCACACCATCACGTTTTTCTTCGGTGATATACGCGATCACTTTCAAAATGTCCCAATCAAACTCCGAGACTCGATGACGATAATGGCTGAAATAATGTTCCCCCGCGATCAACAGGTTCTGTATCACTTGATCTAAATCGGACATCGTGACGCTGGTCTGTTCGGTGAAAGTCAGATGTGTGATCAATTTTTCACAGATCGCTTGAATGAAATAGGGATGACAATGCGTGAGATCCAAAATCTGATCGATCACTTCCGACGGGATCTTATAAAACCGTTCGGAAGGTTGTTGGATCAAGCGCATCGCCGCGACTCGATCAAGCGCATCTAATCGAATCGGAATCCCGCGTTGTAATAGCCCTTTGCTACGGGTATCTTCTCGCAAGATGATATGATCATGCACACATAAGATAAATTCGAGGTGGGCTTGGCTCACCAACCATTGCATCCCGTCGAAAAAATGGGATTCCAACGCGCCTTTTTTAAATTCTTCTTCCGCACGGGTGAACTCATCGATCAGAAACAGTAATCGTGTGCCTTGTAAGGCGCGTTCCACCCGTTTTGCCCATTGATGAAACGCGATAAACGGATTTTCTTGTAAGTCTTGTTTCTGTAAGCGCAAGTTGCGCCGATCTTCCAATTTCCACAAGCGCCCCTGAAACTTGTCATAAGCGGTTTCGGCCAGTTGTAGTAAAAACGTGCGCGTCTCAAATGGCGATAAACTCTGCACATCAAACAAGATCGGTAACACCCCGCCGATCTGCGGCAAAAACTGCTCCGCCAATTGGTATAACAATGACGTTTTGCCGATCCGCTTTTGCCCATACAACACGATCATCTCATGTTGTGCGATCTTTTCCATGATTGTGCGAATTTCGCTTTCACGTCCATAAAATACCGCTTGATTCCCGACTTGTTTGAGCGTGTACGGGTTTTGTTGGCGTTTATCTAAACGTGCGGCGATCAACATCTTATGGCCGGGGAACAATTGCCAGATCTTAAAATCCGTGAGATACCCACCGCGTTCGATCACCCGCAACGCACTTTGTAGCAAGTGCAGGCTTTCTTGGGAAGGCGCATCCACCGTAAATTGAATGGTGTATTTGTTGTCTTTTAACTCGCTGTGAAAGTGATGCAAATTCAACCGCAGCTGTTCATCGTCTTTACCGACGCTAGACACCGCGTTTAAGATCATACTGACCACAAAGCTAAATGCGGGCGCGGAGATCAACACTTCAATCGCTTCACGGGAATTTTCAGCCGATCGCCATTTTAACAGCACGGCTTGATCGATCGTCGGTGCGTGACGGCTGTCTTTACGATAGACCACCAAAACGCGCTCTTTATCCCGTCCGATATACTTCCCGACAATTTCGACTCCCGGCAAAACCCGCGTTTTGCGGTCAAATTTTTCAGGTTCTTTCTCTTGTAGCCATGTCCGGGCGATGCGAATCGGGGTATTGACTTCATCCCCATTGGCCAAAATGATATGACCGATCAACTCATATTCGATCATCGATGCGACCACTTCATCCGGTGAGATCGCGCCGTCGGTGACTTTAAGATACAACGTATCTACATGACCAAGCTCATGATCATGAGCGACGCGATTCAAAATATGATCGATCTTTTCCACGGGAAACCGCATTTGATAGATGCTATTTTCGCGTTCTAGCACCTTTTCGATCAATCTACGCCCTTTGTGTGGACGGCGATCTTGTTGTTTCAAGAACCGTTTGATCGCATTTTTAGTAGCAGGCAGCCGCGCACAGTCTGACCATTCCGGCGTTAAACAAGGGTAGTGTGTATCAAATTCCACTTCCACCAGATCGCGATGATGCACTTCTTCATCAAAACGTTTTTGTCGGCCGTTGACGGAAAAGCTTTTAGCATACGCCCCCAAGACCGAATGAATCCGAAACGCCACATCCACCAAGGTACTACCCACCGGAAGGGGATAGATCACACCACCATTCGGCGTAATCACACCGATCTCCGATGAAGTCCGGATCACATCGGTATTTCCGGGACGCATCACCTCACGGATCGTCTGATTTTGCCACCACACATTTTTAATTTCGATCGGGTTCAATAGCGCCGCCGTCACCCCGTAGCGATTGATGCTCTCCATTTCGTGGCTACGAATCCGAAATTCGACCAACTTTTGATCGATCATCACCGTGGTGATCAAACACCGATACCCGTTGTAACGTGGATCAGCAATGTAATCGTAAAAGCGTGCGTCTTTTCCGTGTTCATCATTCGGATAGAGGTAATAACGTAAGGCCGGTTTCCAACAATGATGAATCAAGCCAAGGGTGCGATAACACTCCTCCTCATGACTCAATAGCACATCGATTCGCAATGTTTCGGTGTTGTTCAGCCCTTGTTTTTTCCCTTTTTCGCTTCGTAAGTACATGCTCAAGGGGGTACTCTCATGATGCTGGATCTCAACATCCGGCAATAGACTGCTTAAAGTAGCCTTGATCTGTTCATAAAATGGCCATTGTCGCTTACGGATCGTCTGTTCTTGTTTAGCAAAATGTTGATATTGGATCGGATACAGCGCTTGTAAGCTGATGTTGCCTAATTCGGTGCGATCTTGCCACATGCCCAACATCTCTAACAGCGGTAGATAAACCTTAAAGTTGCGTTCGGCCCATTCTTCGCGCTGTGAAACGGTCATCAGATCTAATTGAGCGACACTTGCCAAGCGATCCGCCACGACGATCAACAACGCTTCAACATCCGCATAAGCATACACAAACAACCGGCGTTTGATGTCCGCGTAAAAGCTTTGAATGCTTAAGCGGCGAGTCGAGTCGGTAGGATTATCAAAAGCGATTAACTTGGTTGCGATCCGTGCCGTTTGAACTGATCGTAATCCAAACAACACCAACAATTCTTGTTCATTCACCCATTCAGCTTTCAAAATCGGGATCAACCATGCCGCGATCAATGTCGGAGTACGGACTTCCCAAAAATCCAACCATGCGACGGTTGCTTCCACTTGTGCGATCAAGCCTTCATCCTGAATGTGTTGTTGGAAAAATTGTTGTGCTTGCAGAACCAGATCAACAGGCATGATGTCACTCATATGATTTACACATTTTTCACATTCTACACAAAATACGTAACTGCCGCAATAAACCTTAAGCCATGCTCAATCGGCTTTTTGTACGAGTTTTGTTAAGGTTGTTTACAATGTAACAACATTTTTATAGGTTTTTAATGAGTTTTATACACCTGCATCTTGTGTTTCTTGGTAGTTTTGCGTATATTGGATTAAGTTACACAATTTACGCAAAGATACACAAGATAAAGGGCCATAGCATGATCGACCAAGAACTCACTTTGAACATCACCGAGAGGCTGGGCGTACAAGGCTGGTCACGTTTAGATGCCGTTCTGCTTGCAGCGTTAGCCACCGAATATCCGCTTTTGTTGATCGGCCCACACGGCACGGCAAAATCGTTCCTCGTTGAACGGATCGCCCATGCCTTGGGATTAGAAATGCGTCATTATAACGCCGCTTTATTGAACTATGACGATCTGGTCGGTATCCCGTTACCGGATGAAGCAGGGGAATCATTGCACTTTGTCCCCACCCCTAGCACGATCTGGCAAGCCGGGTTTGTGTTCTTTGATGAAATTTCGCGTTGCCGTATTGATCTACAAAACAAATTATTCCCTATTATTCATGAACGCCGTGTCGTCGGGATCAAACTGGATCAATTGCGCTATCGGTGGGCAGCGATGAATCCACCCGCGCCGGATGATCCGTCGGTCAATTCCACCACCACCTACTATTTAGGATCAGAGCCGCTTGATCCGGCCTTAACCGATCGTTTTCCATTTGTGATCACCGTTCCCAATTGGGGTGATCTTAGCCGTCAAGACCGTTTACGAATCGTGTTGGGGGATAGTGAAGTCGATTTAGAAGCTTCATCCAATTTGGATTTAGATCATCAGATCCGCCGATGTGTGGATCTAATCCCGATTGTCCGATCTGATTTTGAAGCATGGTTAGGCGATTACATCCTCTATCTAATGGATCTCTTAGAGCGGGGTGGGTTAGGACAAAGCCCTCGTCGGGCGCGCATGTTAGCCCAAACGATCATCGCGGTTCATGCGGCCCGCCTGTTGTTAGAAGGTGAAGCGGCAGATATTGAGGACAGTGTGATCACCGCGCTGTTATATGGATTACCACAAACTGCGACCGATGTCCCACCCAGTGAGATCAAAGTGATCGCCATTCACAAGCAAGCATGGGAATTAGCGCAATATCTCGAAGATGAAAAATGGCGCACAGTAATGGAAGAACACGACCGTGCGCGTCGAGTGTTATTGGCACATCAACTCGGTTTTGATGACTTTGAGATGTCTCGTTTGATCACACAAACGTTAGGCGCAGAAGACTCGAATCCGCGTCAAGTGGGCTTAGCGGTCGCCATGTTTCTCACTTTTTGCGGTCAACGCAATCTTGATCCCTCCGCTTATGAACCGTTGACTCAATTGGCCTATCACGTTTTTGAGCCGCGTGTGAGTGTGATCAACGGGATTTTTCCTAACACCCCTGATGCGGCAAATTGGGATGACATCAAAACGTGGATCGAGTCGAATCGACGCGACTCGCTGATCTTTCGCCTTGAACGCAATTTCCTGTTATATGGATTTCCGCATTTTTGGCGCACCACCCATTGGAAAGAAGCGTTAGAACAATTTCATCACGATTTACTGTTATTTGGCATTGGCGAGGAGCGCCTATCATGACCCAGAATCAGAATCCGAACCTGTCGAATAATCCGAACCCGTTCTCTCGCAACAATCAGGGAAATCAACCGGCCTCACCGCCTAATCCGCTTTCGCGTGCATCTAACCACAACACACCGAACACACCGCCCGCCCCGCGCCCATCACCTTTCGGCGCGCAAAATCAACGCAGTTGGACGATCCAACCTGCCTCAAAAACAGTCGTGCGGTTTGATCTGCGCGGGCTTGGTGATCCGTTCTATCGTTTGTTAGGTCACAATCCTAATCCTGACTATGGCGATAGTAAGTTTGTGGCCGAAGTCTTAGAGCGCGGCGGCGATCAGGTGGCCTTGTTACAAGCGCAACTCGATCAAGCATGGAGTAAATACAACTTACAAGGCGCGGTCTTAATCTACAATTGGAACGCCGATACTTGGAAAACGATCACCATACCACCAGCGCCGCCCGCTCATGAGGAACACGGAGATGAAGAAATCGCTAAGCCCACGCCGATCAGCCCATTTAGTTGTATTCGTGCGATCGATCTAAATGTGGTGCTAAACGTGTTAGCGCGCTCTCGTTCACAGGTGTTGATGACCCGCGCCCCGTTGATCTTATCGCAACTCTACTTAAACCGTTCGATCATGACCGATGATCCCCGCCTAGTTAACCTTGCGCGTGCGACAGGTTATCTTGAGGAGGTCTCATGAGCATCCGTAGAACCACGCGCTCCGAAGACGCGATGATCTTAAAACGTTTGCGGGGGTGTCTCCCCGCATCACGTTTTGAAATGGATACTTTGACCCGTCTCGCGGGGGTAGAGACCACCTACACCGTACCTACTGCGGCGGTGGAGTGCAAACGCCGCCCGCGCTTGTTGATCAACCCGGAGTTTGTCAACCGATACTGTCAGCGCGATGAACATCTATTTTTGTTGATCATGCACGAACTATGGCATGTGATGTTAGCGCATACCCGCATGTATCCACGCATGACCTTAGCGCAAAACATCGCTTTTGATGCGATCATCAATTCGGGCTTGATGCGCGAATTTGAGGGCCCCGAATATCGCGGCTTTTTTGATGTGATCAATCCCGCTGACACCTTTCCCAGTTGTTTATTACGTCCGCCTGTCGGTTGGCCATATGATCCCCAATATCCGGAAGGAATCGGCCCCGTTGGCACGACCGAGATGATCAAGCGACTCTATCCGATCGGTAATTTCAGTTTCGATTTACCGCCCTTGTATGAAGAAGTATTAGCGCTGTTGCTCAAAGCAGGGGGCAAGATCGTTGAGCCGATGTTGTTAGGCAATCATCACCCAGAACAAGTTCACGATCCGATCCTCAAAGACTTGATGAAACAAGTGACAGAGCGATGGCCGGATAATGTGTTGTTTAAACAGAATCAAGGCACATGGTCAACACATCGGAATTACGGGGTGCAGGATGTGGGTGAAAATACTCGTCGCGTCTTTTCTAAGGTCTTACAGGTGTGCATTTCGCTCCGTCATGGACGTGAACGTAACAAAGAGAAACGTTCTGTTCCTGATTCAGGTGGTGCGGGTGTGATCCCTAATCCCCGTGATCGGCTTTCGCCGGCCCGTGCGCGTTTAGGGATGCCGGAGACGCTATGGAATCAACCGAGTACCGTAAAGGCTCGGCTCTCCGAACCGTCCAATCGGGCGTTCATCTATTTAGATGTGTCTGGTTCAATGTCGCAATTATTATCGTATTTGTTAGGTTTAATGGTGCCGTATGTGGTCAATCATCAAGCGTATGTGTTCCAATTTTCAACTTTAGTCACCGATTTACCGTTACCAGAACTGAAACAAGGCCGTATTACCACGACCAACGGCACAGACATCAATTGCGTGTTTGAACATCTGTTTACGATCGCGCCCAAAATTCCGCGTGTGTTGATCTTAACCGACGGTGAAGTGGGTGCGATTAAAAACGATTATATCGATCGCCTTCAGACACAGGCGATCAAGTTATATGTGGTGATGCCAGAATCAGGTGAATTAGATCCAACCGTCGAATCCATTGCTACGTCGGTTATCCGATTACCCCCTCTTTACTAACCGAAAAAACCTGTAATCAACGGGCTAAAACGATCGGCGCAGCTTCAAACTGTGCCGATCTTCATACCTGAGTCCAGATCGCTTTCGTATAAGCCAACTGCATCCCTAATCGTTGCATGTTGCGTTGACTTGCCGATGCAAAGCGCGCATGTCCCACCATGAGATCGCATTGTGCGCTGGCCGCATGGAGCATCCGATAGCGTAAGAGCATCATTTGACAGCCTAACCCGCGATAATCCCCTAAGGTAGTATCCGAGGCAAAATAGCCCATGTTATCAGAGATCACCAGACTGCCAACCGCAACCAATCGATCGCCGATCGATGCGCCATAAAAATGCGCGTCTTTGTTTCCAAACAACGCTTTATAACTATCTCGCATAATGGCATAACTGCGTTTTGAGATCTCAAAGCCCGTCACATAAATATCGGCCGCCAATTCGCGATCCCCCGATAAAATCTTGGCAACTTGGATATTTTGATCATAACGAAAGCCTTGATGCGTGGGTGATCCATACATCGCCCCATAAAATCCGGTTTGTGCAAAACCCCGCGCTGACAACGCCTTGGCCAACGGGCGTACAAAGTTTGATGGGATGATCTCAAAACGACACAAGCGCACCGCCTCCCCATACCAAGCTAGAATGTCATCAAGATAATGGATCGTATCTTCATGCACACCCATCACCCGATGAAACAGATGCGAATGAACTTGGGCTTTGAATGCGACTGCCGCACCAAATTCGCGGATCTCAATCTGATAAGGGTTTTTGGGATCAGCGCGTTGTAATGCCTTCAATCGCGCTTTAAAATAATGCACATCAGCGAACTCTATCCGGGTTGCCAACGATTGATTCATCATCACACTTTCCATCGATTCCACATTCACATCGCTTCTTAAACCAAAGTTTAACAAGTTTTTGAGCAAAAGTTTTAAAGTGGGTAGTGTATTTTAGGGGGTTGATCCGACGATGAACGGCACTTGCATTTCAACCAACCTGAAAGTTACAATGCCCATCAGCTTTAATAAATCATGAGAAATCGAAGTGAGGAGTAAGATCTGTGTCTGCTATTGGAGCCTTTACTTTTGTTCTACATAGTCATTTACCGTATGCCCGTCTTGCCGGACGTTGGCCCCACGGTGAAGAATGGATCCATGAGGCAGCGAGTGAAACTTACATCCCCTTGCTAGAAACCCTCTACGATCTAAAATCCGAGGGGATCAAGTACAAACTCACCATCGGAATCACCCCTGTTTTAGCAGAGCAACTTTCCGATGCCCTCGTTCTCGAACATTTTAATCAATACGTCGACTCCAAGATCGCGGCCGCTCGGCGGGATATGCTCTATTTTGAAGGCCGCCCCTTAGAGCAGATTCCGCGCTTGATGGCCGCCGAGGCCCGTCTTGTGCCGGAAATTTTAGCCGTACCCGCTGTGGTGAATCACGATGGTAAAGGGGATGCCCCCACCAACACCGCCGACACCCATCTCCGTTATCTAGCGGAATGGTATCTGAAGTATTATCAAAACGTCAAAAAGGCCTTTAACGAACGCTTTAACCGTGACATTATCGGCGCATTCCGAGTCTTACAAGACGAGGGTTATATCGAAATCATCACCTCCTCCGCGACCCATAGCTATTTGCCACTTTTAGCACGCGATAGCTCCGTTTCGGCTCAAATTAAAACCGGAGTGACCAGTTACAAACGCATGTTCGGACGTGAGCCGATGGGAATCTGGATGCCAGAATGCGCTTATCGTCCGGCTTATGTCACCCAACAGGGGTATTTACGCCCGGGCTTAGAGTCTTTTCTCACCCAAAACAACATCAAAGTATTTTTCAGCGAAACCCACGCGATCACCGGGGGTTTACCTGTCGGCGTAGCGGCAGGGGATGTGATCGGCCCCTATGGTGAGATCAAACGACGGTATGTGATCCCCGCGGCGGTTAGCACCCCTAAACGCGCTGCCACCACCTATCAACCTTATTATGTCAGTCAATCTAACCTTGGCATTGATGCTGATGATCATTCCGGCGTAGCCGTGATCGGCCGCAACAATCGCACGGGTCAACAAGTCTGGAGCGCCGATTGGGGCTACCCCGGTGATTTTGATTACCGCGAATTTCACAAAAAATCCGGCACAAGCGGCCTGCAATATTGGCGTGTTACGGGCGCAAAAACCGATCTCGCGCACAAAGATTACTATCATCCGGATTGGGCCGCTTACAAAGTTGATCAACAGGCCGAACACTTTGCCCACTTGGTGAGCGATCTCCTCCGCGATTATCACAATAAAACCGGAGAATATGGGATCATCGCCTCGAATTACGATACCGAGTTATTCGGGCATTGGTGGTTTGAAGGGGTGACATGGTTAGGGAAAGTGTTGCGTCATCTGGCCTCTAACCCAGATATTGAGTTAACCACCGCCTCACAATTTGTCGCTGAACATCCACCGACCGAAGTGATCAACTTGCCCGAATGTTCATGGGGTGCGGGCGGCACACATTTCACTTGGGACAATGGCGATACGCATTGGATGTGGCCGCCGATCCATGAAGCGGAGCATCGCATGGAGTATCTGGTAGAGCGATTCCAAAACCCGACTCCGGATGAGGAAATTGTCTTGAATCAAGCGGCCCGTGAACTGCTCTTATTACAGAGTTCCGATTGGTCATTTTTAGTCACCACCGGCCAAGCACGCGAATATGCCATCCAACGCTTTAGCCAACATTTAGAACGCTTCAATCGACTTGCAAGTACCTTAGATGCTGATCGTCCAGATCGTTCGTTATCCGAAGAATATTACGAACTTGACAAGGTGTTTAGTGACATCAACTATCGTTGGTTTGGGCCACAAGGATCGCGCTAATGTTGCGTTTGATTGTGTTACTAGGGTTTCTTTGGGTGATGATCCCCATCAGCGCACAAGGGCCAACCCCGACTCCCTTAGGGACGATCACCATCTCCAATATAAGCTATGGACAATCGGTACAAGACACGATCACCAACGAATTGATCTTCGATTGGTGGTCATTTTCGGGCAATGAAGGCGATCGTGTGGTGATCCGCATGGCGGGTTCAGGGGGACTCGCGCCGCTGATCGGGATCATCAACAACAATGGTGATATTATCGCCCGAAGTGATATGCTGCCCGATGGTACACAGCGCAATGCTGAAGCGAACGGTACCGCCGAACTTCAGTTTGTCCTACCAGAGAGCCAAGAATACACCATTATCGCGACTCGTGTGGGCAATGCGGACGGCACAACCACTGGAAGTTATGTCTTAGGATTACAATTACTGGAAAACATCCCCACCGATGATTTTCAAGATGTCATCTTTCGTTGTGATCAATACGAGATCACCACCGCGTTAACCTTAGAATTGTTACGTGAGCGCGAAGCGAGTGCCTACTTTATCACGATCTACGGGATCGACGGATTTTTACCCTACTTGCAAGTTTCGGTGAACATCTTTGGACAAGAGGGCGGATCATGCCTTAGCGATGGCCGTCTCAACGTCGGATCACAATTGACCCTGCCCGGTGAGTCGCCAGTGACTGTTACTGAGGGTTCACCCTATAACCTCACCCAACTTCTAGACGGGGTGCAAGAAGCGGATGAGATCGTGATGACGGTAGGCAGCCGGGATGGGCAACCGGGTCGTTATCTAATGGTCATCGAAGGCTTTAACATTGATTTTATGGGCGATCAAGATACACTTTTCCTTCGCTTAGGGCCGTTGGCAACCGCTAGTGATGTGTTGTTATACATGGTCGGAAGCCCCAACAATCGAGTAGATCCCTTTTTGATGATGACCAACCCATCATTATCGACACCGATCACTTGTGATGATGTTGGGCGGCGCGATTGTCCCGATTTGCCGGATGTCCAAGAGTTTGAGATCATCTTAGGTGATGGCCGTCAAATTCGCCCCGATCGTTTTGACGCGGGCTTACGGATCGCCCCCGGCAATCTTGACCGCACCACCATCACCCTGTCTAGCCGAGTGGCCACGGCCACCGGAGACTATACCCTATTGATTTTAGGGTCGTTACCCGCTAGTGAGAATTAGGGGGAATCCGGTACAATGGGTGAGTAAATAGGTGAATTGTGGCGTAATTGGTTATACTACAACAAACTTGAAGCACAACTTGACTTGACAGCATAATGGAGGCATAAGCCTTGCACTGGTTGATTGCCGAAGATGAGGCGGATATTCGCAACTTGGTATCGATGATGTGTACCGTTTGGGGGCATATCCCGATTACCTTTGAAACTGGACAACGAGTCTGGGATTGGATGGATAAAGTGGAAGCGGGTGAAGAAGTCGGCCCCTTCCCAGAATTTGCGTTAATGGATATTCGGATGCCCGGTAAGCGCGGTAATGAGATCGCCTTACGGATGCGTACCATTGAACGCCTAAAAAATATCCCGATCGTTTTGATGACCGCGTTTGCACTAGGCGAAGAGGAGATGAAACGCATGAAGGCGGAATATGCCGTCGATCATATCATCAACAAACCCCTTCCCGATTTTGACAAGTTGCGGACATTGCTTCACGACATCATTAAACAAAAATCGGAGCAACCTAAGCCATGACTCCCCCCACCTCTGACAGTGGGATGCGACGGGTCAACAGTTTAGGCACGATCACCGCCCGTCTGTTTAGCCGCCTTTACCAGGGCTTACAGCGCCGTTCCGTGTCTCAACGCCGCGAAGACCTCAAGGCGCAAAAAGTACGCCTAGTCGCGGAGCGCAACAAACAACTCCGTAGTGCCTTACATCGACGTGAGATCGAAATCACCCGACTCAATGGCATCTTAGCGACCATTGAAGAAGGCATCATCATGCAGGATATGGACGGGCGGATCGTCCTGATCAACAAAGCCGCTCAAAGTTTATTGGGGAGCCAAAAAAACTTTTGGGAAAGTGAACTCGGCACGCTGTTTGATGCCTATCGCGATGTGATCAAAGTCGACTCCGAATTGGCCCCCTTAGGTGAACCGAATCGTATCCAAGTGAATCATCGTGTTTTAGGCGCGCAATTAGCCGCCGTAGCCGATGTTCACGGAGATCGCTTGGGGACGATGATCATCTTGCGCGATGTCACCCATGACGCAGCCATTGATCGCCTAAAAGATCAATTTGTCACCGCGATCTCCCATGAGCTTCGCACCCCGATGACCGTGATCAAAGGCGTGAGCGAGATCCTAGGGAGCAAATCAGACGAACCGGTGAATGTGCGTCTGTTAGATACCCTCACCCGCAATGTAGACACCTTAGATCGTATGATCGTTGAACTATTGGATATTTCGGAAATGGGCGCGGGCATGTTCAGTGTTCGCCGTGATCCGATCCAACTAGAGGCGTTGTTGTGGAGTATCACCAACAGCTTAGCGACCGAACTCAAACGCGCCCGTCTCAATGTGGTTTTTATGGTCAAAGACACCGCCGCGCTCACCATTCACGGGGATGAACAACGCTTACGTTGGGCTTTTGGACACCTCCTACAAAATGCGATTCGCTACACAGAGCCGAACGGCACATTAACCATTGCCATTCGCCCACATCCTGAACATTCCACTTATTTTGCCGTGGAGATCAACGATACCGGAGTCGGGATCAGCGAGAAAGACCTCCCTCACATTTTTGAACGCTTTTATCGAGGTGAACCGCGTACCAAAAGCGGCAAATTGTTAGATCCGCGTGGGCTAGGGCAAGGTTTATTTGTGGCGAAAACCGTGGCGACCGCGCATGGTGGTTTTTTATCCGTCAATAGTGTTCAAGGTGAAGGCAGTACCTTTACCCTAGCGCTTCCTTCAAACAGTTAACGGACTTATGGATATTTCAATCTTGACTCCCGATGATGTGCAACGTGCCTTGGATGCGTCAGGACTCGGCCTGATGATCACCTTTTTTGAGGCTTCAACTGCGACTTCACAACAGGCCGCCGATCAAATTGGCTGCCAATTGGGCCAGATCGCCAAAAGTTTATTGTTCATTGTGGATGATCAACCGATCGTGATCATTGCAAGTGGCGATCAAAAAGTGGATGACAAAAAACTAGCCGCATTACGCAACGTCAATCGTAAGCGTGTGAAGATTGCCACGCCTGATCAATGTATCGCGATCACGGGTTACGCACCGGGCGGTGTTCCGCCTTTAGGCTATCGTACCCCTGGACTCACCCTTTACCTTGATGACGCATTGCAACGGTATGAGCAGATCTATGCCGCGGCCGGCGCACATAATGCGATTTTCCCCGTGCGCTTAGATCAATTAGCGCTCCTCACCGGGGGGACGTTTGCAGATGTGAAGCGCGATAGTGTGGAATAAAACCCCGTCATCCTGCGATCACGGGGTAGTTTCCCTTTAGCTTTTTTGGTGATACCCATACAAAAACCGTAGATATTCTAAGGCGGTGCGTGGACGTTGTTTCAAGGTGTCGATTCTTCCACCTAATCCCGCGTCATCCAACACTTTGACATCGCCTTTTTCCACGATCACACCAATCACATCAACCAGTTTTTGCAATTCCGGCCCTAAGTTGCGATTTACTTCACGTTGTTCGGCTTCATTCAGTTCTTTGATCAAACTGGTTAACTCTTCACGGATCAACTCCGTTTTGATCTCGACTTTTGTCTCTGCTGGATACCCACGCGCCAACCCAGCCAAGACCTCATTACCCGCGATCACGTCATCCCGCAAAGATCGCCGCGTTCGTCCACCCACCGGATCGACGATCACATTGATCGTTTTTAAGCGCAATTCCAGCTTTTTCCCGCCTGTGAAATGTCCAGACATCACCCGTAGCAGATCGAGTCCATTGGTCGCATCCGCGTTACCGCTGATCAAGCGATCGGCATTCCCGCGTTGGGCTTTTTGTGCTTGCGCTACAGTGATCATCCCGCGTAACAGGTTCATCATCGCCCTGCTAAAAACGCGCTGTTCTTCGCGTGAGAAGCTATCCGGCATCATCTCTAAACTGTTGATCAGATCCGGTAGATTTGGTAAATTGCGGTCATTATACGCTGTGGCGATGTCTTGTAAGAAGTTAGCGAAACGTTGGATCATCTTGGTATACGTGGCCAAATTTTGCCCATTGCGCGCCTGTTTGACCAAGTAGGTCGCTTCTAGCGCATTCCGCACCGGCCCACCTAACTCACGCCCAAAATAAGCGATCGCTTGACGGGCTGCTTTATCTTCTGCATCGCGCACATACACCCGCACGATCTCTAGCGCCGCAGCCTTGGTGGTGATGTTATTGGCCATTTGACGATAGATTTGACCGATCACCCATAACCCCTCGCTACTTTGACTCGCGCCACTTGCGATCAATTGGGCCACTCGGATCGCGTCTTCAATCGCGTTGTTCTGAATGTGATAATTGAGCAACGCAAGGATCGATTGCGCGGGGATCACGTCCAATAAACGCGGTTCATTTCCGAATAGCGTTTCAAGGTTTTTCGCCACTCCATCCAAAGCAGGAGTACGGGTTCGTTTTTGCAATGCGCCGATCGTGGCCATCGCCAACGGCGCGGATTTAATGCCTTGTTGTGCGAGTTGGGTGATCGCCGTGGCGACTTGATCGCTTGTGAGCGGAATTTCGCTGAATAAACGTTCCAGCATCTTGATGTATTCGATCTGGAGATCGCCTTTATACAGCGTTGCCGATTGTTGGATCATTTGCGCGGCGAGTCCGGCATGATCGCCGCGTGCTAATCGGATCTCAAGGAGGCGTTGTGCGCCTTTGGCCCCTAATTGTGTAAGCTCATATTCGCCGAAGGGTTCAGAGATGTTCAACAAACGTTTATGATGAACTTTGCCTTGTGGTGAAAGCGCCAATTGTACGATGCTGGCCAAAGTTGGCTCATCTAACAGGTCGAATCGGCCAATTTGTCGTGCCAATTCCGCAAAACGCACTAAGATCACCGCTTCCCAATTTTCCCCAAAGCCACGCGCCGCGCCGATCAACAACCCCGGCGGCGGGTTTCGCACTTCTGCACCACTCAAGATCGCCCATACTTGACGGATCGGGAGGCGTTGCTGCGCCATAAACGGCTTAAGTTCCAATAAGCGCCGCAAAATCGGTGTTTCCATATACGCCATCCCCAGCAAGAACACATTTTCCGCAAGCGGCGCATCTTGCGACGTAAACGTGAGGATCTTTTCGATCACTTTGGGGGCTAAGCGCTCTAAGCGCATCATCGGACTCGCTTGTTGTAACACTTGGACAAAAGCGTTGATCCCGTCAATGTTTTGCGCCTTCACCAATTGATCGATCCGCGTCGTGGCGGCGCGATAAGCCAACGTCACCCAATTTTCCCCCTCGATCCGATTATCCCCGCTTAACCACCGATCGATCATCTTGTAGACCGTTGCGGCCTGCTTATCATCGATCGCATCGCTCATTTGACGATAGGTAGCGCGTTCTAAGTCGGATGAGCTGGCCAACAATTTTGCGATCGGATCGGCGTGTTGCACGTCATCCATTGCTAACGAAAACGTGAGCAGATGCCGCGCATAGGCGATTCGCATCGAGTCATTCAGCGTGGGATCTTCGGCTAAGATGTTGGCCACATCGTCTTTATTGATCGGTTGATTGTTGATCAAAGCGGTATCCACTTTGACGCGATGTGAGGCATACGACAGCGCATCAGCCAATTTATCGCCTTGTTTCATCCGCCACCCGGCGGTCGAGGTGAGCGCCCGCGTGCGTTCGATCACCAATTCCGGGTCAAGCCGGAGTTGACTGATCATAAAACGACTGTAATCGTCGTTAAAAGTTTCGCCGATCAAGCGTCCGGTCGTCCAGTTATACACAAGCGTATCTTTAGGCGGCAGATCATCGCTATAGAAGCGGATCTGGACATCGCTTTCGGTGGTCGGTAAGGTATGCGTGGCAAAAGTGACGGCAAAGCGTACTGAGAGCGGCAACAAAGCCAAAATCCCCTCAATAAAATCAAGCCGCTGTTCAAAGTCATTGGGCGCACCCTGCACGATGATCGGTTTGCCCTGCACAATTGCCGCTAACAATTGTTCGATCGTATCCAAGCTATCGCGGGCAATCGTCATCAGATCCAACAGATCATCGATCTGTTGTTGGGTGGTTTCACTTTCTGCGGGTTTGATCTCAATCGGTTTAAGTTTTCCACCGTTAGAGGCGAATGTCGGCAATGAGTCCTCTGCCAGCTTCAGCATTGCGCGCAAATTACCTCCTAAGGCGCGCAACACCTCCGAAGGCAGTAAAATGTAATGGGAGAGGATTTCTCCGGCATTGCCAATTTGTGCTTGGATCAGTAAAAACGGGAGTTGACGCGATCCGCGTACCAACGCCCATGATTTATTGGTGGATCGGATCAAGGGGGGTAGGGTTGCGCGTTCCACCGCCGCTTGTGCCAATTCCGGTGTAATATTGGGGGAGGCCGCCAACAACCGCGGCCGACTGTCAGGTTTATTGTTGGCAACCGATTGCCCATAGTAAAAATGTTCAAGCGCAAATACAGACACGGGATTATCGCCTTTACGTCGAGATGATTCCTTCAAATTATAGACGTTCTGGGTTTTAACCGCTAATCGCACAGGATCACCTCACCATGACACGAGCATTAACCACAGGGCAAATTGCCCGCGCCGCCGGCGTTGTCTTGATCGGCTTTTTGGCCAGCGGCATTTTAGGGTTATTACGGGCGGCCATCTTTAACGCGCTCTTTGGCGCAAGCGCGCAATTAGAGGCTTTTTATGCCGCCCAACGCATCCCCGAATTGTTATTTACACTCGTGGCAGGTGGCGCGTTAGGGTCATCCTTTATTCCGGTTTTTGCTAAGTATCTAACTGATGACCGTTCTGATCAAGCGTGGCGTTTAGCAAGTGCCGTGATGACGCTCTCCGCTTTGGCTGCATTCGTGTTCGGAGTCCTCTTGATCTTGGCCGCGCCGTGGTATATGCCGCTCTTATATAACCGCGCACTTTACCTTGATCTCGCGATCCACATGACCCAGCTCATGTTGTTGACCACCGTGATCTTTAGTATCAGCGGCTTGCTCATGGGCATTCTGAACAGTCATCAAAACTTTTTACTGCCCGCCTTAGCCATGAGCATGAACAATATCGGTTTGATCATCGGCGGGGTCATATTTGCTCCCTTGTTATCGACTGCGGTTGGACTATTCGCTTATCCGGCCGCGAACCCACTGATCGCCTATCAATTTTTACCCGATCTTCAAGGGCTAACTGCTTATCTTGCCCCACCGAGTCTGAATGTCTATGGACTCGCTTTAGGCGCGTTGTTAGGTGCGAGTCTCCATCTCACCATCCAATTATTCGGACTTCCACGCATTGGGGCGCGCTTACGTTTCTTACCAGATTATCAAACTGAAGGCGTGATCCAAGTGTTGCGTTTGATGCTCCCACGGGTGATCGGACTCGGAGTCGCGCAAATTAACTTTCTCGTCAACACCAGTTTCGCAACTTCTATGGGGGTAGGCAGTTTGATCGCGCTCAACACCGCGTGGATCGTGATGTTCTTTGTCTTAGGGGTGATCGGTCAAAGTATCGGCACGGCCGTGTTCCCGTCTTTATCCGCCTTAGCGGCCGCCAATGACCTCCCGGGTTACAAAGATCGCTTAGCGAGTGCGATCCGTAGCGTCTTATTTTTAGCTTTTCCGGCCACTTTGGGCCTAATCACCTTAGGCCAACCGATCATCGCGGTATTATTTCAACGCGGGGCCTTTGATGCAGAAGCGACTGCTGGCACAGCTTGGGCTTTAGCCTTTTTTGCCTTAGGCATTACCGGACATGCGTTGTTAGAGGTGTTATCGCGTGCCTTTTATGCGCTCTCCGACACCATGACTCCGGTTTTAATTGGACTCGCGTCGATGTTATCCAACATTATCTTGAGCGTCCTATTTATCCAATTTGTGGGGGATCCGGGGTCGTTATCGCGTGGCCCCTTTGCCGGGTTGGCCTTAGCCAATTCTCTGACCACTTTGTTAGAGAGTGCCGCGCTTTGGTGGATCTTGCGCCGCCGGATCGGCAGCATCAACGATGTGCATGTGATCAGCGGTGCATCACGCGCTTTGATCGCAAGTCTGCTCATGGGCTTGGCGGTTTTTGGCCTAGTCACATTTTTTGATTTACCTTCACTATCGCTCACCGTGATCGGCAGTGTGTTAGGGGTAGGGGTCTTTTTTGGCTTGGCTTTTGCCTTGCGATTAGAAGAGGCCCGCACCATTCCGGGGGTTTTGTTGCGTCGTTTCCGCCGTTGATTCTTAAGTCATTATCATACACCCTTCAAAATGTTTATGTACCCTGTAATGAAAAGTTAAAACATACGAAGGAGCGTAACGATGACTCAAAATCGTACCCATACCCACACCCATGCGGAAAACATCCAAAAGTTGAGTGACTTGATCAAAAATATCAAGATCGCCATGTTGACCACCGTCAGCAGCAGTGGTGAACTCCACAGCCGGCCGATGCAGACCCAACAAGTCGCTTTTGACGGCACGCTCTGGTTTTTCACCGGGCGCGACACCGGCAAAGTGATCGAAATGCGGAACGATCGCCATGTCAATGTGAGCTATGTGGGCGATAACACCTATGTTTCGGTGTCTGGACGTGCAACTTTGGTGGATGACCGCAAGAAAAAAGAGAGTTTGTGGGATCCGATGTTTAAAGCGTGGTTTCCCGACGGACTCGATGATCCCAATTTGACCTTGATGAAGGTGAGCGTGGACTCCGCCGAATACTGGGATTCCAAAGCCCCTAATCCGGTGATCAAACTTGTGGGTTTTGTCGAAGCGATCATTACGGGTAAATCTGCTGGCGAAGTCTTAGGCGAAAACGAACGCTTAGATATTCGTTAAACCAGATCACCTAACACCGATGTTTGATCATCAGAACATCGGTGTTCTGATCGTCTACCCCTTCAACCCTTTTGAGCTTTTTGTCTTTTTCTTGACACAATCCTTAAGTTTAAAACCATCGTTTTCCCTCTAGATTGGTTTATAATAGAGGGCATGATGCCGGTTTACTTGGCTTAAAGGATAGATGCTTGTGACCACCTCTAAGCGTATCATTGCTTATCATGTTGCGCGGCTAAAAGACAAAAGCGCCGCGATCCGCCTACAATCGATCAAAGAGTTGGAACTACTAGCCGATGCTGCTGACACTGAGGTTTTAGAAGCTTTGAAAGATGTTTATGTCCATGATCCCGAGTTAGATGTGCGTAAGGCTGCTCAAGAGGCCGGCCGTGCGATCTATCTCAAACAAGCGACACAAAAATAGTGGACGCATTGCGTCCACTTCTTTACTTTGAAGGGTAGGATTGATGTCCTTAACCTTGTAACAGCGATTGTGCGCCATCGATCCATACCTCTGTCCCGCTGATATGACTCGCGTCATCCGAGGCCAAAAACAAGACCAATTTTGCGACTTGTTCGGATGTCCCTGGTTGTCCATGCGTTAACGGGATCTCACCCTCTGGGAACTCCACTGGAATTTTGACCTCCTCAATATGCTGCTTCTCAGTATTCGCGTCAATATTGGTCTCAATCGCCCCCGGACAGATCACGTTTACCCGTACTTTTGCCGGCCCTAATTCCACCGCGATCATCTTCGCGAACGCCACTTGACCCGCTTTAGAGCAAGCGTAAGCGGTTGCGCCCGTGTTGCTAAACATCCGTGTTCCGTTTACCGACGAGGTGATGATCACTGATCCCCCTTGTTTTTTCAGGTAGGGGACAGCGTATTTCACCGTTAAATACGTGCCTTTGAGGTTGATATTCAGGGTTTGATCCCATTCATCCGGGTCAAGTTCTTCTAACGGGGCCCATACACCATTGATCCCCGCGTTAGCAAACACAATATCCAATCGCCCCCATTTTTGTGTAATGGTTTCGATCGCTTGTTGCATTTGATCCGCTTGCGAAATATCCGCTTTGACCACGATCGCTTCTCCGCCACGATCGGTGATCTGCTGGACCACGTTTTCAACATCATCTTCAGATCGCCCTAATGCCGCGATTTTTGCTCCATGCCGTGCCAACTCATACGCCGCCGCTTCACCTAAACCTGATCCAGCCCCTGTAATCAACGCGACTCGCCCTGCTAATTTCATGATCTTGCCTTCCCTGTTCATTTGCGCCTATAGTTGATTATCAAGACACTTTTGAAAGCTGAGATGAAAGATCGTTAGGTTATTTGTGATAGAAAGCGGTTTAGTCAGTTTGCGCGGCTCTAGTGAGGTATTGCGAGATCATCAATGCGATCAGCGCGAATCCCACCAAGATCAAACCCGTGAGGATCGCGCCATTGAGATCGCGTTCTAAAACGTTATACACCAATAGCGGCATCGTTTGTGTGCGACCTTGCAGACTTCCGGCAAACAAGATCGTTGCACCAAATTCCCCTAAAGCCCGCGCCCAACTCAAGATCAATCCCGCACCTAGCGTTGGGGCCGCCAATGGCAAGGTGATCGTGCGAAACAGGTCAAATCCCGCCGCACCATCCACTCGACCCGCATCTTCAATTTCTTTCGAGACTCCCTGAAATCCCACCGCCGCCGCCCGAATGTAAAACGGGGCCGCCACAAACACTTGTGCGATGATCACCGCCGCGCTTGTAAACGGCAAGGTGATCTCATATTCCGCGAGGAGGGGCCCAAACAGCCCACGCCGCCCAAATGTCAAAAGCAGCGCAAGTCCCGCTACGGCCGGCGGCAAAATGATCGGCAATTCGATCAACAGGTTAACCACCCGTTTCAATCGAAATTCGTAACGCGCTAAGAGGTAAGCCAACGGGGTTCCCAGCATCACAATCAACACGACGGTGATCGCGGTCGTGATTCCGCTTAACCAGAGCGCATCAAGCACACTTTGACGGGTGAGATTTTCCCAATCACTCGCAGAAAGTCCCCGAAACACGAGGGCCGCAATCGGCACGATCAACAACAATAGGATCGGCCCACATGCGATCCACAACCATAATTTACGCATTAAATTTTGGACGCGGCGCGTCTCGCACGGTTAATTGAACCAGATGAGATAAGCTACGACGATCCGATAAACTTACCAGTTGAAAGCTATCTCCATCGCTGATCACATAGATTGTTTGATCCCCAAATTCGGGATCGATCTCACCCCAACTCAACGTCAACTGTTCACCATGGATGTTTGTCCCCACCACAAACAAACTTAGACGGTCGTTGACCACATCATGATCCACATGGACTTGGGCCGCGCTTAACAAGTCAAACAAGCGCACTCCGATCACGGTGGTTTGGGTGTCATTCAATGTGATTGATTGTACATTAAATGATTCTTGCAGATCCGCAACGCTCAACGCCAACGGATTCAACACTTGTCCGTCGATATACAAGCGTCCATCTGTGTTCAATGTGATCCCATCCGGTGGATCAGGCATCACGGCAGAGATAAACCCCCATTTCACCAAGGTCGCTTGACCGTTTTCTGACAACACGTAATCGATAAAAGTGGGTGCGGCCGTCTGCTCACTTATCGGCGCGATCGGATACGTTGCGATCGTGTTGAGCGCATCCGGGATCGGCAAAGCGATCACCGTTTCACCCAAATCGGGTGTGACATCCGATTGATAGACGATCCCCGCGTCAGCTTCACCGAGTGCCACTTTTGCCGCGACTTGCCGCACATTGTCTTCTTCCGAGACGATATTGGCGATCACCGCCGTATAGTAAGTTTCGCCATAACTTGCATTGACAGCTAAGCGTGTGAACAACGTATCGGTATATTCTCGCACCGGCACACCCGGCGCAGCGACCACCAATTTCACCCCTTCATTTGCCAGATCACGCAATCCCTGAATATTGGCCGGATTATCGCTTGGCACGATCAACACCAAGCGATTTTTAGCGAAAGTACGCGGTTCACCGATCACCAATCCCGCCTCTTGAACCTCCTGCATTTGAGTTTGATTAGCACTTGCGAACACATCCGCGGGAGCGCCTTCAAGAATCTGGGTTGATAAAGCCGATGACCCCGCAAAGTTAAATATCACATCAATCTCTGGGTGTTCGGACTCAAATTGCGCCCCAATCTCCTCAAACGCATCCGTGAGCGATGCAGCCGCAAATACAGTAAGCGTGATCGGTTGTGCTTGTGCCTGACTTGATCCCAAGATCAACAACATCAACCAAGGCAACCAACGGTTAATCCGCATGATGAGGTATCCTCTCAAATTTTGAATCGCGCTTTATTTTAGCCTACCCGCTGTCATCTCAGAAAAATACCCCACCAATGGAGACACACTACCCCATCCTATGCGGGCCAGTTCCCTGCTCCATGGTTGGGGAAGGGCTAGGGATGGGGTTGCAATTTAAACTCACAAAAGGCCAAGACGCTACTTTAACAGCGCACCACAGCTCTTTCCCTAGGGTCTTTCTCTGTGTCCTCTGTGGTTTAAAACGTTTAACGGATACTTTACCGTACCGACTTCTGTTTAATTTTCGGTCTCGGTTGCGATCACTTCTTCCATAAATTGCCGCATTTTTTCGTAATGCGATCCCTTCCAATAGATTTGACCACAATCCGGACATTGATGAAACACATCAAAATGTTGTGCTGTGGTTTCGGTCAATTGAGGCAAGATCGCCGCTTTTTCCACCCGACCCAACACCCCATTACACTTCAGACAGCGTTGCAACGGCACGACATACGAACTTAAATGATAATGGCGTAATACTTCCACAATCTGACGTTTAGGGTCCGTCTCGCGCATAAAGCGTCCGTAAATTACCAAACTCCGCTTCAACAGACCAATATCACGAGTCAGCAACACCCGCTTGTCGTGATGCGAGACATAAGCCAACTCATCATCATTGTAATCATTGCGATACAGCGTATCGAAACCCATCATCCGGAGGTAAGAGGCCAACCGCCCTAAATGCGTATCTAGGATAAAACGTGGCTTTTCATTTAACGGCGGCCGTAACGCGATCTTCTGCTCTAAATTGACCTGATCCGCCCGATCAAAAATCTCAACATAAACCCCAGTGGTGGGCAGGATAAACTCAAAATCCACTGCCACACGATCCACCGTCATCAAATCGATTTCAGGATGTGGCACGCCCAATGCCTCCACCATATCCTTAATCGATGTTTTCCAATCAAACGCATGAAAAATATCAATGTTGCGTTGTCCAGTGGGCAAAAAATAGTTAGTTTCGCCATAAAAGCGAAAGGTCGCCCCGATCCTCATGATAAATTTACCTGTCTAAATGGAATCCACTAATCTAAGCTTAAAATAACACAGGGAAAACATGCAAGTGGGGATCATCATTTGACCTGAATCCGTTTGTTTTTTCCTACCTCATTTTCACCGAAATCCGAGAAAAAACGGACAAATGTTACGATTTTTCCGCTCATATGTGCTATGATCAATGAAACACGATCAGGAGCGTCCGAAAATGATAAACACCCCAATTTTTACCCTATTGAGAGCAAGTATTACGACAGAAATTACGTTGCCGCTGTCGCCGAAAAAATTTTCTTCCTGTTGCCGCTGCCACTACCGCCACCAAGGCCGTATCGTCAGCAATTGACCTATTTACCCTAAATTGGAAACTGGTTCGTTATGTGTCATAATTTCCGTACTTTGACCCTTAAGGAGCTTGGGTATGGAAATAAAACTTTTTTCAACTTCAGCACTTCAACAAGAGACCGATGCACTCGTTCTTTATCTTTTTGAAAATGAGACCACCTTTGATCCGCTGACCAGTGCGATCGATCAAGCCTTGAATCATGGTTTACAAGACCTGTTCACTCATGGCGATTTTACGGGTAAATCAGCCCAAATCGCTTTGATCTATCCACGGGGTAGTCTTTCGGCTAAACGGGTGATGTTCATCGGTTTAGGTCAACGGGCCGATCTCAAATTAGAAGGCTTTCGGCGCGCTGTCGCTTCTAGCGTAAAAAAGGCCCGTGAGCTAAAGCTAAATCGAGTCGCGGCGATCCTTCCTTTCAGTGAAACATGGAGCGCACTTGATCTTTCTCGTGCCTTTGCAGAAGGCGCGCATTTAGGCGCTTACATCTATCAAGGTCAAAAAAGTGAAACTACAGAAGAACTTCCCGCGATTTTAGAATTATTTGCATCCGATGATCAGCAATCATCGATCGAAACGGGAGTCAAAGAGGGCAGCATCATCGCATCCGGCACGATCACCACCCGCAATCTTGTCAATTTACCGCCCAACATCTGCACACCGACCTATCTCTCTAGTGTGGCTCGTAATGTGGCAGATCGCGCCGGCCTCAAGATCACCGTTTTGGACAAAGATCAGATCGAAGAACTCCACATGGGCGCGTTATTGGCTGTCGCACAAGGCAGCGATACGCCCCCCCGTTTTATCATCCTTGAGCATCACGCGGCTCAAACTGAACTTCCGACGATCGTCTTGATTGGTAAAGGGGTGACGTTTGACACGGGTGGGTATAACCTCAAAACGGGTGAAGGCATGATCGGCATGAAGGCCGATATGGCCGGGGGCGCAGCGGTCATCGGCGCGATGCAGATCATCGGGATGCTCAATTTGCCGTTGCGTGTAGTCGGTTTGATCCCTGCGTCGGATAACATGATCAGCAGTACCGCATTTCGCCCGCAAGAGGTGGTCACGGCCAGCAATGGCAAGACAATTGAGATCATCAGCACCGATGCTGAAGGGCGTTTGTTACTTGCGGATGCTTTGGTTTATGCCAAGCGCTACAATCCAGCTGCGGTCGTGGACATTGCGACTTTAACGGGTGCATGTATTGTGGCTTTAGGATCTGCTGCGGCTGGTTTCTTTTGTACCGATGATCATTTACGGGATCTTTTACAAGCGGCCGGCAATGCGACCCATGAACGTCTCTGGCAACTCCCACTTTATCCAGAGTATAAAAAAGCGATCGAATCCGATACCGCGGATATGAAAAACACCGGAGGGCGTAATTCTGGGGTCGGGACATCGGCGGTCTTTTTACAACAGTTTATCGATTATCCCGCTTGGGCGCATATTGATATGGCCGGTGTGATGTTGGATCTTGCGGATAACCCGTATATCCCAGCAAAGGGCGGGAGTGGTTATGGGGCGCGTTTGTTGGCAGAATTTGTACGGCTTTGGGGAGAAAAAAGCTAATGGAAATTTTAGGTATTGATATTGGGGGATCGGGGATCAAGGGAGCGGTGGTGGATGTCACCACCGGTCAATTTACCCAAGAGCGTTATCGGGTGGATACCCCCCAACCCTCATCACCTGACGCGATCGCCAACGCCGTCGCGAATGTGATTGAGTATTTTCAATGGCGTAGCTTAGTAGGTTGTACCTTTCCCGCCGTCGTCAAGCAGGGGGTCATGCAAACCGCAGCCAACGTAGATCCCAGTTGGATCGGTACCAATGGTCAACAACTGTTTGAAGAACAAACCAATTGTCCGTTTATCGTCTTAAATGATGCAGACGCGGCCGGCATTGCAGAGATGACCTTTGGATCTGGCAAGGGACGACAAGGCCTTGTGATGATCTTGACATTCGGGACAGGGATCGGAAGCGCCATGTTTCAAGATGGCCACTTGATCGCCAACACCGAATTAGGTCATTTAGAATTGCGTGGAAAACCAGCCGAACATCGTGCCTCTAACCGCATCCGTGAAGAAAAAGAATTAAGTTGGGCCAAGTGGACCAAGCGTGTCAATGAATATCTGCAATATCTAGAGTTTTTATTCTCACCCGATCTATTTATCATCGGTGGGGGAGTCAGTCGCAAGTATGATAAGTTCTTCCCTCTCTTAGAGGTGCGAACAGAATTGATACCCGCGACCTTTTTTAACGACGCGGGTATTGTTGGCGCGGCCTTGGCCGCACACGCGACCGCTAAATAACGCGATTTTAGCGTTTAAATCGGTGCTATCTAGGGAGTGTGGTAATCCACCGCCACGATTGAAGCGGCGCGTGGTTTGATGATTGTGTTAACAACTTGTTGATGTTCCGGGTGGATCTGATAAACATTGAGATCATCCACGGATTTAAAACGCACCGTTAACACCAGATCATAAGCCCGCGCTGATTCGATCGCATTGATCCCCACTTCGATCGCCTGAATTTGTGGGATCAACGTTTTTAAGTTGAGCAACGACTCCCGTATAAGGTGTAAATTTTCTAAGGTGGGTTCATGTAATTTGAACATCACCACATGGATCAAGGCTTGGGGTGGGGTGAGCGGGGTAAATTGCCCCCATGTGCGATGATAATAGACTAAGGGTTGGCCGCTGGTGAGGATCTCACCATTGATCACTTCACCCAAAAAGATCACATGATCGCCCCCTTCATATTTTTGATAGGTGCGACATTCTAACCATGCGATCGCCCCTGGTACGATGATCCCACCGTTAGCGGCAATTTGTGGAGCGATCCCCTCAAAACGATTTTCTCGGTTGGTGGTCAGTCCCGCAAAACGCCGACCGATCTCACTCTGTTCCACACTGAGGATATTGATCACAAAGCCCTCAGTTTGATTAAAAATTTGAAAACTATGGGAACTTTTTGCCATGTTAAACGTTACTAAAAGTGGTTCTAGGCTTAAACTAGCGAATGAACTAGCCGTCATTCCGTGATATTGCCCTTCAAGTTGGGTTGTGATCACCGTGACACCTGAAGCCCACTGTGACATAATTTGTTTAAACGTCCCGATGTCCATAAATTGCCCTTATCCATATCCATGTGGCATAAGCAAGAAGGTTAAGAGTAACGAAATTTTGGGTAACTTGCATTAAGGTGATCTGTTGATCCCTATTTCAGTATTTCAAACGGTTGGCGTGTAAATACAAAGGACGCAACGATCGACAGATCTGAGGGTTATCCTGCATGAGTATGTCGATCAGGGGCGCATATTCGTATCTTCTTTTTTAAATGAAAACAGTGAAAATCAATGTCCATATCAACCTCAACTACAGTTAAACCGCGTTACTCAATTGTCACTCCGATCTACAACGAAGAAGGCAATGTCCCGCGCCTTTATGATCGGATTCGTCAAGTGATGGACTCACAACCCGATACTTGGGAATTGATTATGGTCAATGATGGCAGTCGCGATCAATCCTTGATACAAATGCAAGAGGCGGCCGCCAGAGACCCCCGCGTTAAGATCATCAACTTTGCCCGCAATTTCGGACACCAAATCGCCGTGACTGCTGGCATTGATTACGCCCGTGGAAACGCCGTCGTCCTGATCGATGCTGACCTTCAAGATCCGCCCGAAGTTATTCTAGAGATGATCGAACGCTGGAAGGCCGGTTACGAAGTCGTTTACGCCGTCCGCGCCGAACGCAAAGGCGAAAATTGGTTTAAATTGTTCACCGCCAAACTGTTCTACCGCGTGATCTATCGGATTACCGATGTCAATATCCCCTTGGATACAGGGGATTTTCGCCTGATGGATGAGCGGGTGGTCAATGTTTTACGCCGGATGCGTGAACACAATCGTTTTATCCGCGGCATGACCAGTTGGGTCGGATTCCGTCAAACGGGTGTAAAATATGTACGTGAAGCGCGAGAAATTGGTGAGACTAAGTATCCCCTGCGTAAGATGATCCGTTTTGCTTGGGATGCCGTCACCGGCTTTTCTTATTTTCCACTCCAGATTATGATCTATTTTAGCTTTATACTGGGTTTAATTGGTATTTTGACGATCCCTGTGATCGCCGTCTTACGGATTCAATATGGCCCTGACTTTTTTGGCGGTCAGGCCACCACCATTGTTGTTTTGTTGCTGATCGGATCGTTTCAGTTGTTTTTCTTGTTTGTGTTAGGGCAATATGTCGCCCGCATCTATGATGAAGCCCGCGATCGCCCCTTATATGTCGTGGCTTCTACGATCGGTGTTGAAGGATCACCTTTGGCCTTACCACAACGGGAGCAATCACTTAGCGAAAACTCATAACAGGGGAATTGGATCGTGATCGAAAATAATGATCTGAACAGCGTACAGACTTACCGGAATTTAGTGCTTCAATACGAAGACACCCACGCGCAGATCACTCATCTGCTCAACACACATAAAGGCGGCACGGAATATATGACCGAAGATGAGCGGACTCATTATCGCGCTTTGGCCAAACGCCGTGATGAATTGTTTAGTGAAATTCGTGGACTTGAGCAACAATTATTAGATGACGATCAACGACAACAGTAAGGAATACTTGTGACTTTCCCGGAAGACCGTGTATTAATCGGGGTAATTAATCGTAAGCGGGATCTGGAATATGCCCAACAAGGGCATTGGTATCGGATTCCCAAAGCCAAGTTATCGCGCGGGCTTCAAGCAGAGTATCTTGGCTTTTTTCTCAGTAACGCTTTTGGCGATCAAAACGGCTCAATACATTATTTTGGCCGTATCACTGGCTTAGAATTGGTCTATCGGCGTTGGTTGCTGCCAGAGGAACCCAATCACAAAAATGCCGATGATGAATACTATAAAATCTCGCTTGCTCCGCTTCAAACCAAATCGCCCCCGATCCATAATGAGACCAAACGGGCGATCTCGTTTATCTATACCACTTGGGATCGTTTTATCCATGCGGAGAAGATCGCCGATCTATACAGTCGGGCCGATTACTTCGTGGATCGCATCTACCACGCCTTGCGAACAAAGGGGATGCGTCCAGAGCGTTTCTGGGAAGTCGAACAGCGTGATGTCCCTTATGCGCCGGGTATTCAACTATCCACCATGGAAGGCCCGCTTTACCTCTCCATGATGCGCCGTGACGATGCCCTCTACATGGATCTAGGCGCAACTCAAGAGACAATTATTGCGGCTATCCGTCAAGAATTAGCGAAACGGGGCGGATTGGTAGACATTCATCTTCCCTCTGAGGGAATTTAACTTCTCAGACGACCTTGTTAAACGGACATTTGAGCGGGTGATACCGCTTTGAACGGTATTTTTACGAATATTGACATCAATTATCATGATCGGCTTTTTGATCACGCTATCCCTACTCATCGTCTGTCTCTCGTACTATAATCAGCTTCACTTGGTACGGGTACTTAGGTTTTTATATCTATATCATTAGGATAATACGATGACTGATGGGGCGATGGTCTTAACAATTGCGGTTTTAGGGGGGACAGGGAAAGAGGGATCAGGCTTAGCGATTCGTTGGGCCTTAAACGGGTATAAAGTGATTATTGGTTCGCGGGATGCAACCAAAGCATCTGAATTTGCCAACACCACCAATGCGGAATTAAATGGCGAGTATCTCGTGGGAATGGCTAATGAAGAAGCCGCCCGTATCGCCGATATTGTCGTCCTGAGCGTCCCTTATACCGCTCACCGTAGCACATTAGAAGGTGTCCGCGCCCATTTACACGGTAAAGTGTTAGTCGATTTAACCGTTCCACTTCAACCTCCGGCCGTTCGTACCGTCCATTTACCAGAAGGTAAGGCCGCCGGATTAGAGGCACAGGCCTTGTTAGGAGACGGGGTGAATGTGATCTCGGCTTTCCAAAACGTGAGCGCCGAAAAGTTGAAAGACCCCACTACACAAGTTGATTGTGATGTGTTGGTTTGTGGAGATAACGTTGAGGCAAAATCACAAGTGATCAAATTGGTGGAAGCGGCGGGAATGCGCGGGATCGATGCTGGCCCGTTAGCGAATGCGGTTGCAGCCGAGTCCCTTACCCCGGTTCTGCTCTATATCAACAAGACCTATAAAGTTAAGGGATCTGGTATTCGGATCACAGGTTTAGAATAATCGTGGATGGCTTAACCATTGTTGCGCTTCCCGGCATCCCATTGATCCAACAAGGGGATGACTTGGCTACAGTGATTCAAGAAGCGCTGATTCGTTGCAATCTTCGGCTTGAACATCATGATGTCTTGGTGATCGCCTCCAAGATCGTCTCAAAATCGGAAGGCCGCATGATCGATCTTCGGACGATCACCCCTAGCGCTGAAGCGGAGCATTACGCCCTTCAAACCGGCAAAGACCCGCGGATTGTGGAGATGGTGTTACGGGAGAGTCTCTCGGTATCTCGTAGCGCCCCTGGTGTGATCGTCACACAACATCGTTTAGGCTTTATCAGCGCTAATTCAGGCATCGATCAAAGCAATGTTGCGCCGGGGGGTGAACATATTTTGTTATTGCCAGAAGATCCGGATCATAGTGCTGAACATTTAAGGGCCGCCTTACATCATGCCTATGGTGTAGAGCTTGGCATTGTGATCAGCGATACCCATGGCCGCCCGTTTCGCTTAGGTAACGTCGGCGTTGCGATCGGTGTAGCGGGTGTTCCGGCTTTATTGGATATGCGGGGTCAACCGGATTTGTTCGGACGGATTTTACGCGCAACGGTACAGGGTTACGCGGATCTGATCGCTTCCGCGGCTCATCTCGTTTGTGGAGAAGGTGCGGAGGGACTACCAGTGGTATTAGTGCGTGGATTAGACTATCACGACACCACGGGCCGTGCAGCCGATTTATATCGCCCATCCCATCAAGATCTTTATCGTTAGTCGTATTCAGATGACCGATCCTGTCTTTAATGCGATCCTGCAACGTCGTTCCTTGCGACGTTATCATCCTGAACCGATTCCCCGCGTTATAATCGAACAACTGCTTACGGCGGCCACTTGGGCCCCTTCGGCGCATAATCGTCAACCGTGGCGGTTTGCGGTGATCGAAAGTCCGCAACAGAAACATCTCTTAGCGCAGGCGATGGGAGCGCGTCTCCGCGAGGATCTAGAGGCGGATCAGGTTGATGAAGCCGTGATCACTGCCGATGTACAACGTTCCTATGAGCGCTTGACTTTAGCGCCTGTGGTGATTCTATTATGTTTATCGATGTTAGAGATGGACGTTTATCGCGATCCGCGTCGCAATCAACATGAGTATGTGATGGCCGTGCAGAGTACCGCGATGGCCGGACAAAACCTGCTGTTAACCGCGCATGAATTAGGATTAGGGGCCTGTTGGGTTTGTGCGCCACTGTTTTGTCCGGAGGTCGTGAGTGCGGCGCTTCAATTACCCGATGATTGGCAACCACAAGGGATCATTACGTTGGGTTATCCCGCGCAATCGCGTGAAAAGACGCGCCATCCGTTAGAAAAGAGTGTGGTGTGGCGTTAAATAAACTAGTGGTCTTGGTGGGCGGCGTAGGCGGAGCTAAATTAGCTTATGGCTTATCGCGTGTCTTAGCGCCCGAACAATTGACCGTGATCGTCAATGTTGCAGATGACTTCTGGCATTATGGTTTACGGATCTGCCCAGATCTGGATACCATCATGTATACCCTTGCCGATTGGGTAGATCCGGTCAACGGTTGGGGGATTCACGGAGACACCACCGAGATGTTAACGACTTTGCGTGCTTATGGCGAAGTTGCTTGGTTTCGCCTTGGTGATCGTGATCTTGCGACTCATCTGCTCCGTACAGAATTATTACGTCAAGGGGAGCGTTTAACCACCATCACCGGACGCTTAGCCCGTGCGATTGGCATACAATGCACTATTTTACCTGTCACCGATCAACCTGTATCCACAATTTTAGAGACAGTTGAATACGGGCGGTTGGAATTTCAAGAATATTTTGTAAAGCATCGTTGGCAACCAGAAGTCCGTCAGATCAGTTATCAAGGGGCCAACACCGCGCAATTGTCCGATGAAGTTCACCACGCTTTGAGACAAGCGGATGCAATTGTGTTTGGCCCGTCGAATCCATGGCTATCCATTGAACCGATTTTATCAGTGGGAAATTTGCGTGAACACTTGAGTCAATTACCGATCCCTCGTATTGCAATGACTCCGATCATTGAAGGCCAAGCGGTTAAGGGCCCCGCGGCGAAAATCATGCGAGAATTAGGATATGAAGTATCAGCGCGTGCTGTGGCCGAATTTTATGGGACGACGATCAACGGTTTTATCCGGGATCAGCGTGATACTGCGTTCACTTTTTCACTTTCGGAGGGCCGCGTTTCTGCGTTGGATACGCTTATGCACACCAACGAAGATAAAATACGAGTCGCGCAACAAGTGTTAGCGCTTCTGGAAGGGGGGGATGGATGAGTACATGGGTAATTATTCCAGTCAAACCGCTTCGACTCGCCAAGAGTCGTTTAGCCGAGGTTTTATCGCCTGAACAGCGTCAACGGTTCGCCGAAAGCATGTTTCGTCATGTCTTAGAGGTGGTGCGTCAAGTGCCACTTGTCACTGGGGCCTTAGTGATCAGTCGGGATCAACGGGCTTTAACCATCGCACGCGATTATGGCGCAAAAACCGTTCAAGAGAGCGGTGCGCCGGAATTAAATACCGCTTTAATGCGTGCCACCCAGATTATCGCCAGTTGGCGTAGCGATGCGGTGTTGATTTTGCCTGCCGATTTACCGATGATCTCTACCGACGATATTTCCGGCATCATCAAACTCGGACAGCACTACGAAAGGGCTGTGACCATTGCAACCGATCGCAATAAAGACGGGACTAACGCCTTATATGTGCGTCCACCCGGCTTGATTCAATATGCTTATGGCCCGGGTAGTTATCAACGTCATGCGGTCTTGGCCCGGGATGCTGGCGCGGAGGTGAATGTCTATGAGTCCGAAAATCTGCTCCAAGACATTGATTTACCGGAAGACATCGCCAATTTCTACCGGATTTTGCATCGGCGTGAGCATGATATGTCCTTATCGTTATCGGATGCGTTTGACGCAATTCAGGCCAAATTGGAACAACGTTGATGCGCTACGGGTTATATTTGCAAGACGATTTTTCGTTACGCGACTCGATCAAATACGTCCAATATGCCGAAATGCGTGGTTTCGAGTCGGTCTGGCAAGCGGAGAGCCGCTTAGCCCGTGATGCGATCGTACCGATGGCCGCTTATCTCTCCCACACCACCCGTATCAAGGTCGGTTCCGGGGTGATCAATCACTGGACGCACAACGCGGCCGCGATCGCCATGACCTTTTTAACCTTAGATGATCTTGCGCCTGATCGGGTTATGTGTGGTTTAGGTACATGGTGGGAGCCGATCGCCCAAAAAGTCGGGGTAAATCGCACCAAGCCCTTATTGGCAATGCGTGAGGTGGTGCAAGGGGTGCGCGCTTTATTATCGGGTCAACGGGTGACTTATCGCGGTGAATTTGTCCAATTAGACGATGTGATGTTAGATGTGATTCATGGCCGTCGTGAACCGCGTCAAGTCCCGATTTACATCGGCGCAACGGCTCAGCGTATGGTCGCCTTAGCCGGAGAGATCGCCGACGGTGTATTACTCAATTTTTTTGTCTCACCCGCCTATAATCGTGAAGCAATGGACGAATTAGAGCGCGGCTTAAAACAAGCGGGGCGATCGATTGACAGCGTGGATCGCCCACAATTGATCGTCTGCTCAGTCGATCCTGATCGGGTTAAGGCGTTAAATCGTGCGCGCCGTGTGGTGACTCAATACCTTGTGCAACAACCGAAATTGATGCGTGCCTGTGGCGTGCGTCAAGAACTCTTGGATGAATTGGCTCAAGTGCTGACTTGGAATGCCACACCCGCTCAAATTGAGGATGCAATGCGCCTTGTGCCGGATGACGTGGTGCAGTTAATCACCGCGTCGGGTTCGGCTGATGAAGTGCGCGCTAAAGTCCAAGACTATATTACCTCTGGTGCAACTTGCGCGGTTTTATACCCGATCGGGGACGATGTGCGTTATATGATCGATGTGTTCGCGGATCGTTATGTCTCCTAAATGGGTCTATCCGGTTCATCTGGTTCATCTGCTCTGTGTCCTAGTGGTTTTACTCGTCTATTATCAGGGCAGTGTTTCGCTATCGAATAGCGCGCCGATCATGCCAGTGGATGATGCGTACATTCATTTTCAATACGCGAAACAATTGGCTTTAGGCCAACCTTACGTTTACAACCCCGGTTTACCTCCCACTTCTGGCGCAACCAGCTTCATTTACCCCTATTTCTTAGCGTTGGGGTACCTGCTTGGCTTTCAAGACTTACAATTAGGAATTTGGGCGATGTTGATCGGTGCGATCGCCCTATTTTTTTCGGGGATCGCGATCTATCGATTGTTCACTTCCCAAAGTATATCCCCGATGATCGCCGGTCTGATTTCCGTGAGTTTTAGCTTCAACGGGGCGATCGCTTGGCATTTCATGAGCGGCATGGAAACCGGTCTGATGATCACCTTCACCCTCTGGACGTTGTATGCGTTTATCACACAACGTTTAGGTTTATGGGTGTTTGCGGCCGCGTTATTGGCATTGACCCGACCCGAAGGCAGCATTATGACCGTGATCGCGGCCGGTTTATATGCGGAGCGTCTATGGCGTATGAGGCAACGTGATCAATTAAAATGGGTGTTCTTGCCGATCACGTTGGTGTTTGTACAACCGTTACTCAATTTTGCCCTTACCGGGTCATTTTCGGCCGCTGGCAATCAATCAAAATCATTACTAGGCATGATCCCCGCCTATTACGATCTGATTCTGACTCGGATCTGGGAAAACTTTACCCGGATGTGGGTCGAATTTTTGACCGGAATCAATCAAGATGGGATTTGGTTTTTACCGCCGATCCTGCTCTTATTTGCGCTTTATGGTCTATTTCGGGTGCGACAAAATCGGCTTTTGCTTTTGTGTTTTTTGTGGTTTCTCGCTTTAACCATTGCGATCGCCACCTTAGACACTGCCTTCTGGCACTTCAAGCGCTATCAAATGCCCTTAATCGCTTTGTTATGGGTTTTCGGCGGGTGGGGATTACCGCGCCGCTTTGCCTTAGTGATCGCGATCGGTTTAATGGGTTTTACGGCAATTTCATGGAGTCATTTCTACGAACACTATCGTACCAATGTGCAGAATATCATCGTACAACCGTTGTCGATGGCGCAATGGTTACGTGAAAACACCTCACCTGATGCGACGATCGCCGTCCATGATGTGGGAATTATGCGTTACTATGGTGAGCGCACTACGATTGATATGGTTGGACTCACAACCGCCAATGCGTCTGATTATTGGCGCAACGGCCCCGGCGCGGTCGGTGAATTTTTAATCCGCCAGCGTCCCGATTACATCGCCGCCTATACCACCGCTCGCGGTCTCAATTACCTTGCGACCAGCAGCGTTTATGGCGATCTCTTGATCGGTTTCACCGCTCAATATGACCCGCGTTTTAATGTGGCGTTAGGGGCGGAGTTTCAAGGGGTGTTTCGTCCCACTTGGAACGGAGTTGAAGCCGCGCACCACATCCAACAACCGAGTGTTCATGACTATCTCACCCCTTTTGAAATGGTTGATCAACTGAATGTCGCGGATCTTGCTTCGGAACAAGCACATCAATATCGGTGGTTTGATCGTGTCCGTTTTGATGGATTTCCCACCGTATTTTATCAACAATCATATTTAGATTGTCGGTTAGACGATTGTATCGTGACCGACGGCGGCCGCCGGATCAATGGTGAAGAACATTTCACGATGCGCGCTAAAATGGGACAAGATGCGATCTTGATCACGCGGATTCACCCTGAAATTCGCGGCACGATCGATCTTTACTTGGGTGAAACTTATCTTACCACCCGTTGGATTCCGCAAATTCCGGGCCAATGGTTAGAGTTGGCGACCTTAATCCCTGCCGACTTGGTGATCACGGAACAATTGGACTTTAAAATCGTTGCCAATACTCCCGACGGCCATTACATGCCCTATTACCATTGGTTATATCAGGGATCGTATCAACCAAATTCGCTTGATCGGGTAGATGCTCAATTTCAAGAGGGGGCGCTCCAACTTCAAGTTGAGTCATTAGAATTGAATGATGACCAATTGACCCTTAACCTCAATTGGTTTCAGCAGGGCCAAGCCACAGGGGATTACATCTTATTTGTGCATGTCTACGCTGATCCGGCGCAACCGCCGATCGCCCAAGCACAGGATCAGCGCTTAGGGAATGGCACACTTCCGATCGGTAATCTGTTAGAAGGGGTGTTTTCCGATCAACTTGTGGTAGACTTATCGCAAGTCACATCAGGACATTACCAAGTGGCGTTAGGATTATATGATCCAGTCACTTTTGAGCGGTTAATGCCTATGGAAACAACCGACCCAGAAGGGCGAAGATGGTTTATCGGGGAAATTGAGGTACGGTGATGATTGAGGATCAACGTGCTGTCTTTGAGGCACTGCATCACACACATGAGCCAGTCGCTTTAGCTACGGTGATCCGCACTCAAGGCTCAATGCCACGTCATGCAGGCAGTAAAATGCTGATTCACGGTGATGGCTCAATAGTCGGCACGATCGGCGGCGGGGCGATGGAGTCCTTGGTGATTCAAGAGGCGTTAGCCGCACTTAAAGATGGTCAAACGCGCCTCAAAACTTACACCCTCAATAATTTAGAAGATGGTGATCCCGGAATTTGTGGCGGAACGGCCGACATCTTCATTGAACCCCTTAACTTTGCCCCTACTTTGCTGGTCATCGGCGGCGGACATTGTGGAAAAGCGTTAGCAGAGTTAGGCAAATGGCTAGGCTATCGCACCTATTTGTCCGATGATCGCCCCGAATTTTGTCATTCGGAACTTGTGCCGGGATTAGCGGGTTACTTGGTCTGTAAACCGAGTGAGATCACGCAACACCTTACGATCACCTCTCAAACTTATATTGCTTGTGTAACACGAGGTCTTCCGGTTGATCTTGCGTTGATCCCCAGTTTACTCCAGACATCGGCCGCTTATATCGGCGTGATCGGGAGTCGCCGACGTTGGGCGCTCACCGTGAAAGCATTACAGGAAAACCACGGTTTAACCGATGCTGAATTAGATCGGATTCACGCACCGATTGGTTTAGAATTAGAAGCAGAAACCCCTCAAGAAATTGCGCTTAGCATCATGGCCGAAATTGTCATGATCCAGCGCGGGGGAACGGGACAATCGATGAAATGGATGGAGGCAGTAGCAAAGGAGACATTTTCCTAATCTAACGGAAAATAAATTTTGTGACTGTTATAGACTTATGAAAATTCTTTGTGTCAGTGATACGATTATGCCGCAACTCGAAAGCGCGGCCAATTTAAGACGACGTTACCATGATGTAGAATTGGTGTTGAGTTGTGGTGATCTTTCCGCCGCATACTTAGAGTTTATTGTGTCGGTGTTAAACGTCCCGTTGTTTTATGTGCGTGGCAATCATGATGAGGGTTATAGCCAATCTCCCCCCGGTGGCGAAGATCTACATCAACGGGTGATCAAATACAATGGTCTAACTTTCAGTGGCTTAGAAGGCTCAATCCGGTATAATCAAGGGACGATTCAATACACCGAATATCAAATGAACATGATGGTGATCGGGATGTCTGGTCAGTTATGGTATCAGCGGATGACACGCGGCCATGGGGTCGATGTGTTTGTCACACATTCACCTGCACGCGGTATTCATGATCAAGAAGATTTACCGCATCAAGGCTTTAGCGCGTTTTTGAAGTTTATGCAGTGGTATCGCCCACGTTATATGCTGCATGGTCATGTCCATACCTATGATCGTCGTAAAACCACCCGCAGCGAATATCACGATACCTGTATCTTAAACATCAACCCGGTAACTGTGCTTGAAATTGATCCGCTATGAAAACATTTGAAGAAATACTCGTTTACCTAAAAAGTGATGAACCAGATCAACGCGCCTTAGGGGTGATGATTATTGGTAAACAACGCTTATTTTCTGGGTTAGGGTGGGTCGTGCGGGCCTTAAACGATGAACATAGCGAAGTTCGAGAACGCGCCGCATGGGCCTTAGACATGCTGAATAGCCCGATCACCGTGCCGGCCTTATTAGAAGCGCTATATGATCCGGTGTTCGGGGTGCGTTCTAATGCCGCATGGGCCTTAGTTCATATCGCGCAACGCACGATCCCGCATGTGGTCGTCCCAGAGGTGATCGATGTGCTATGCGATGAAGGTTGTTACAATGCGCGTCAGATGGCCTATTTAATTCTGTATCATATCGGAGATGAAAGCTCTCGTGAGGCGATTCGCCTTTACTGGCGCGATTAACTTCTTCTCTACGGTTAAACAAGGATGCAAGACCCTATGTGGAGTCATTATTACAACGTTACCTCGATCTCCCAAGCACTCCAACTCTTAGACCAATATCGCGAACGCGCTCGTTTGATCGCGGGGGGAACCGATTTATTGATCGAATTAGAGCGCAAATTACGCCCCGGTGTCGATACCCTGATTGACATTAGCCGCATTCCCACCTTAGATCAGATCCTTGATGACGGGGATCACCTGCATTTAGGGGCGCTTGTCACCCATAATCAAGCGGTCGTCAGCCCTTTGATTCAGCAATACGCTTTGCCGCTTGCTTTGGCCGCTTGGGAAGTCGGTGCGCCGCAAATTCGTAATCGTGCGACCATTGCCGGCAACCTCATCACCGGTTCACCTGCCAATGATACCATTACCCCATTGATAGCCTTAGGCGCACAACTCACCCTTTCATCGCTGTCAGGGGAGCGTGTGATCCCCTTATCCGAGTTTTACACCGGAGTCCGACGCACGGTGATGCGCCCCGATGAAATGTTGACCGCGATCCGTTTTCCGAAAATGCGACATGATCAACGCGGTGTGTTCCTTAAGTTGGGACTCCGCCGCGCCCAAGCGATCTCGGTGGTGAATGTGGTTGCACTTTTGACCTTTGCCGATCAACGAGTCACCGATGCGATCCTCACTTTAGGGAGCGTTGCGCCAACGATTATCCGAGTCCCTCCGGCGGAACAGGCGCTGATCGGACAAACACTGACAGCCGAAATCATCCAAAACGCCGCGCAAATCGCGTCTCATGTCCCGACTCCGATCAATGATGTACGGAGTACAGCGGAATATCGCACCGAGATGATCCGTGTTTTAGTGACCCGTGCTTTACGGATTGTGTCGGAAAATACCGCCCACACCCGTTTACCAGAAGATCCCGCGATGTTATGGGGGCATGATCGTCAGATTCATCCGATCGCCTATGAATCTGTACAACCGATTGAAACCACCGTCAACGGACGGCCGTTGCAACTGCATACCGGCCACGATAAGACCTTGCTCAACTTTTTACGGGATGAGGTCGGACTTAAAGGGACAAAAGAGGGATGTGCGGAGGGTGAATGTGGCGCTTGTACCGTGTTTTTAGACGGTGCGGCCGTGATGGCCTGTATGATCCCCGCCCCTCGCGC
Organism: Anaerolineae bacterium; assembly: GCA_025454525.1. Classification (GTDB taxonomy): domain Bacteria; phylum Chloroflexota; class Anaerolineae; order Aggregatilineales; family Phototrophicaceae; genus JALOOG01. Next base: position 74,040 of record JALOOG010000004.1, read on the forward strand.
ACATGGCGCAGAAATTATCACGATTGAAGGACTCGCGCAAGGCGATCAACTTCATCCAATTCAAAGCGCGTTTATCCAACAAGGTGCGGTACAATGTGGATATTGTACACCCGGTTTTTTGATGTCTGGGGCCAAATTGTTAGAAGAACACCCGCAACCCACCACCGAACAAATCAGACAAAGTATCAGCGGGAATTTGTGCCGTTGCACCGGATATTATAAGATCGTTCAAGCATTTATCGAAGCGAGTCAAAAGAGGATGAGTCATGAAGAGTACGCTGGGGACTGATGAAAATTATGGGATACGAAAGGCTAGACGGATCTCGATCCGCGCCTTTTTACCGTTAATCGGCCTAATCCTGATGATTGTATTTGGTGCGATCGCCGCAGTCTTTGCGCCGACTTTAACCAATATCATCAGCGATTCGATCACAATTCCGCCGAGTCTTGCCGAAAATTTTGATTTAATTTCCGGAGGGGTGATCTTTTTCGCTTTGGTCTTATTGGCGACACTCGTTTATACGGTTGTCGCTCCCAAACCGAAGCGGGGTGTCACCGAACGCGGTTTAGATCGTGAGCGTAAAGAACGCATTCAGGCCGCCAAGGATGCCAAAAAGACCAAACAACGCGCTCAAGCAAAAATGGCCCGCGAACGTAAAAAAGATGCTCAAGCGGAACAGCTCAAAAAGCGCTAATGTGGTGTGTGTTTTAAATCAGGATCAGGGGGCGCAATCGGTTGCGTCCCTTTTTGCTATGAAAGAGACCTTATGCCGAAACAGACCACCTTCGCCATCGGCGAATCGATCAAACGCATTGATGCACATGGCAAAGTCACCGGAGAAACGCCATACCCCGCTGATCTAGATCGAGAAGGTCAGTTATGGATGAAATTACGGTTTAGCGATCGCGCTCATGCCCGCGTGTTAACCATTGACACCACTCAAGCCGAGTCGCTGTCTGGAGTGGTCGCCATTTTCACCGCGAAAGACATTCCGGCCAACGAATATGGACTTGTCACCAAAGATCAACCGGTTTTATGTGGGCCGGGAAGCGCGAATCCTTATGCAGATATCGTGCGCTGTTATATGGATTGTATCGCGGTCGTCGTGGCCGAAGATCCAGAGACAGCCGCCGCGGCCGCTCATTTGATTCAAGTCCGCTATGAAGATCTACCTACCGTCTTTGACATGGAGGCCGCTCTAAGCGAAGGCGCGCCTTTGGTGCAAGAGAACACGCCGAATAACACCTTATGCCGCTACCGGATTCGTAAAGGCGATGTTGAGGCTGCCTTTCAATCCGCCGATGTGATCATCGAAGGCGAGTATCGCACAGGCTATCAAGAACATGCCTTTTTGCAGCCTGAATCCGGCCTCGCTTATTTAGACGATCAAGACCGGATCACCGTGGTCGTAGCGGGTCAATGGGTACATGAGGATCTTTGGCAGATCACCCATGCCTTAGATCTTCCCGAAGATCGTGTGCGGGTGATTTATCCCGCGATCGGTGGCGCTTTCGGTGGACGTGAAGATATGTCCGTCCAGATCGTGTTAGCCCTTGCCGTGATGAAACTCCGTCGTCCGGTGAAAATTGTATGGAGTCGCGAGGAATCGATCCTTTATCATCACAAACGTCACCCGTTTTTAATCCGTACCAAGTGGGGCGCGAAACAAGACGGCACGATCACCGCGATCCAAGCGACGGTTATGGGCGATGCTGGGGCCTACAATTACACCTCCACCAAAGTGATCGCGAATGCGTGTCTAATGGTGAGCGGCCCGTATCAAGTCGAAAACGTCTATGTAGATGCTTATGGAGTCTTAACCAACAACATTCCAACGGGGGCATTTCGTGGATTCGGCGCGCCCCAAGCTGCACTCGCCGCGGAGTCGCAAGTAAACAAGCTTGCGCTTGCCCTTGGGATCGATCCGGTCACGATTCGCCTTAAAAATGCGATCCGTGAAGGCAGTATCCTTTCGGTTGGCACGCCATTACCTCCGGGGGTGAGTATGCCAGAGGTCTTAGAAGCAGGGGGACGTGAAAGCTTTTGGCACTTTGACGGATCAAACTGGCAACAGCAACCTTTAACGCAACCGACCGATCCTGCGTTGCGACGGGGGATCGGTTTTGCTTGTGGATACAAAAATGTCGGTTTTGCCTTTGGTTTTCCTGAACATTCTTGGGCGCGGATCGAATTACAAGGCGATGTCGAAATTCAGAAGGTTAAAGTTTGGCACGCAGGCGCGGATGTTGGGCAGGGCGCACATACCGCCTTTTTACAGATGACGGCCGAAGCGGTGGGTGTACCCGTTGAACAAGTAGAAGTGATCGCGCAAGATACCGCTGATACACAATCTTCCGGAAGTGCTTCGGCTTCACGGTTAACATTTATGGCCGGCAATGCGATTCGTGGTGCGGCCGAACTTGCCCTAAAAGCATGGCAACATGAGGAACGTCCGGCAGTTGCTGAATTTATGTATCGCCCCCCGAAAACGACCATGTACGATCCCCAAACGGGCAAAAGTGAGCCTAACTTTGCCTATGGTTATGCCGCGCAAGCGGTCGAATTAGAGATCGACATCGAAACCGGACTTTTACGGCTAATTCAGGTGGTCTCAACACACGATGTTGGTAAAGTCATCAACCCGATCATGTTAGAAGGTCAGGTAGAAGGCGCGATCGTACAAGCGCAAGGCTACGCGATCATGGAAAATTTGATTTCAGTCAACGGCAAGATCTTAAATCCGTATCTCTCCACTTATCTGATCCCAACCGTGTTAGATGTGCCGGATGTGGTGAAAACGGTGATCTTGGAGTATCCCGATCCGATCGGCCCATGGGGCGCACGCGGCATGGCCGAAATGCCATTTTTAGCGCTTGCCCCTGCGATCACAGCGGCGATCCACTATGCGACCGGTGTTTGGATCGATGAGATCCCGTTAACTCCCGATAAAGTGGTCAAGGCCTTACGCGCCCATGGAGTCGGATCGATCAGATGAAATTGAGTGAGGCGTTCGAGATCGTGCGCGGTGATGTGGTCTCATTGATCGGCGCGGGCGGCAAAACCTCGTTAATGTTGGCACTTGGCTATGAACTTGCTGAAGCGGGTTGGCGTGTGTTAGGCACGACCACCGTTTCCACCAATGCCCAACAATTGGAGGTGATGCCGCATCCACTCCGTGCGGATACCAGCGTTACGGAGATCTCAGAAGCCCTCAATGAACATCGTTTTGTGTTCTTGTATCAAGGACTCCAACGCGGCCGCTTTTCCGGTGTCACCCAATCTTATATTTCGCAACTTCTTGATACTGTGGACTCCGATCTACTTTTGGTAGAGGCTGACACGGCCAACGGTTTACCCTTCAAAGCACCGTTTGTCGATGAACCGATGATCCCGCATGAGACATCGTTGGTCATCCCTGTAGCGGCCTTAAATGTGATCGGCAAGCCTCTCGATGAACAGCATGTTTACAATATGGAAGCGATGATCGAACGTTACGGTTTTCCGCAAGGTGTACCGATCAAGTCTCCATGGATCGCGCAAGTGATGCGTGATGAAGTGTTAGGGCTAAAGGGTGTGCCGGAATTGCGCCGTGTAATCGGTTTTCTGAATGGCATCCCGTCTAAAGGTTGGCGTGGACGGGCGCGCATGATCTCGCGTTTGATGTTACGTTCACCCCGGTTTAGTGGAGTTGTGTTGGGATCCGTCCGCGGCGCGCAACAAGTCTATGAAGTCCAACGTCCGATCGGGGCCGTGGTCTTAGCGGCCGGGCTTTCAACCCGCATGGGTCAACCGAAAATGCTTTTACCTTGGACGGATGAACGCACCATCATTGAGCATATCGTTTACCAATTGATCCGCGCTCGTATCGATCAAATTACGGTGGTGACAGGACATTATTCCCGTGAGATCAAAGCGCTGTTAAAACCGCTTGAAGTTCAAGTCATCTACAACAAAAATTACAAAACCGGAGAGATGTTATCCTCGTTAAAAGTTGGACTCGGTGCGTTTGGAGGCAATATCGCGGCTGCTTTGGTGGTTTTAGGCGATCAACCCCGCTTACAACCGAAAACACTCTATCATCTCTTGCATCATTACTCAGAGTCAACACATGATCTGATCATCCCCAGCTTTCAGATGCGGCGTGGTCATCCGGTATTGATCGGGCGACGCTATTGGGGTGAGATCCAAAACTTGGCATCAGATCGCTCACTGCGCGACTTTTTAAACACCCACAGTGAGCGAATTCACTACGTCAATATCGACAATGACAGCATTTTACGTGATGTCGATACCCCTCAAGACTATCAAGATGAGCGTTGGCGTGCCGGCCTATAAGCTACTTGCGGCCGGAACTTTGTCCTTCGATCGTCGTCACTTCACCCACTTCCATCACTTGTTTAAAACGGCGTAACCCATCGGCGGTTTGTTGCGCGGGTTCTTCACCGAATAACTTGGCGATTGCCACACCGATATTTCCCGCAGGGGGGACATATTCCAAAGTCACCTTCACTTCCACGCCGCGATTGTTGGGAGCGGGTTTAAACCGTACCGATCCCGCGTTGGCAATTTGAGCATTTTCGACCGAACGCCACGCAATCACCTCATTCGGAATATCATTGACGATCTCCGCGTCCCATTCCACCGATAATCCGGCCGGCGCTTTTGCGACCCAATGCGATCGTTGAACATCGATCACCTTCACGGACTCCAAATGCCCCATGATATGCGGCAAATTTTCCAGATTGCGCCAATACTGATACAGGTCTTCAATCGAGCGCTGAATCGTGATCGCTTTTACCACATGCACCCCTTGTTGATGCGGCACGCTCACCGCTTCGGGGTGGGTGGATACAGCGGTGTTCAATTTCAACAGGCTATAGATCGGTGAGTGGCCGGTTGCGCCACGATAGAGCATTTTTGTACCTAAGGCGATTGCGGGTAAACTCCATAAATTCCGTTTTGCCAATCCGAGTAAGATCAGCACCACACCAGCCACTAACGAGATCGTGCGCTCATCCGGCCCTACGTTGACCGGACTGCTGTTAGACGATGTACCGTTAAATTCGTTGATCATGTCACTTTCCCCTTTTTATGGTTTATGGCTGAAACACGACCCGTAGGCATTGTTCGTTTTTGTGTTTGAAGGTCTCATACCCCTCTGAAGCCTGTTCTAAACTCATACGATGCGTGATCGCAAAGGAAGGATCGATCTCACCGCGTTCGACACGACCCAACAGATCCGGGATCAGCGATGGCCCGTGCATTTGCCCCATGCGGAAAGTGAGGCCCTTGTTAAATGCCGCGCCCATATTCAGCTTATCCACCAGACCCGCGTATACCCCGATAATCGAAAATGTTCCGCCTTTACGACAGGCTTGAATCGCTTGCCGTAACACATGCGGCCGATCAGTTTCGACTCGCATCGATTGTTTGACCTTATCGTACATTCCCGGTAAACCGCCTGCGTGTGCTTCCATGCCTACCGCGTCAATACACGAATCCGGCCCGCGCCCTCCAGTCAATTCTTTGAGTGCATCAATCACATCGGTTTCGGTGTAATCAAGGGTGGCCACGGCATGACCATTTACCCGTGCGTGTTCTAAACGTTCGGGAAAGCGATCGATCGCGATCACTTTTTCCGCACCCAACATATAGGCGCTTCGCATCGCGAATAGCCCCACTGCGCCCGCGCCCCATACCGCAACCGTATCACCGGGATGAATATCACAAAATAGGGCAGCCTGATACCCTGTCGGGAACGCATCCGACACAAACAATGTTTGCTCATCACTTAAGTTTTCTGGTACCACAAAGGCGACTTGATCGGCAAACGGCACACGGATATATTCGGCATGGCTGCCCGCGTAACCTCCGAACAAGTGCGAATAGCCAAAAATGCCGGAAGTGGTGTAACCGTACATCGCTTCTAAACCATTATTGGGATTAGAGTTGTCGCATAATGACCACAGCGCCTGCTCACAAAACCAACATTTCCCGCATCCGATGATCGATGAGACCACCACCCGATCCCCGATTTTCAGCTTACGGACGGATTTTCCGATAGCGACCACTTCCCCCATGAACTCGTGTCCAATGATGTCTCCGGGCAACATTGAAGGCACAAACCCATCATAAAGATGTAAATCTGAACCGCAAATGGAGGTTAACCGGACTTTGATGATCGCGTCATGTTGGTTCAAAAGGGTTGGATCGGGGACATTTTCTACCGTGACTTTATTGGGGCCTTGCCAAGTCACTGCTCTCATAAATTGCACTCTCCCGTATGTTTATGACGATCGAAGGCGGGGAGCAATGAAAAAACGGATACCTCATCTTCTCAAGTATATCGATCGACATTAAAAACGCTTGAGGATTTAGAAAGGGAAAGATCCTTCTTTTTCTAATAAATTACTGTTTTTAAGTGATGATGACGAAAGGTAATTGGTTATTTTTGTCTCTAGCTTGCTAATCACCTGTATGATTAGCGACGTTTGTGAGAGGCCATCAAAGCAATTATAACACGAAACGCAGGGAAAATCCAAACAAATGTTCGATTTTTCGGCTTACACTGAAAGCATCCAGACCGACGCAGCGAGATAATCTGGGCTGGTTTGTTGCACATACCTTGCGTCACGCTCATTTAATGCACCATTTTGCGCGGATGACCATTCCGCTTGCGAAAGGGCATGATCGTAAACCGTAGCTGCAAACACCAATTCCAAGCTATCGGTTTGTGGATATTGCCAAACTCCCACCCATTGAAACGTCAACCGAGTTTCTAGATAACGCCCAATAAAGCGCGCTAATTGCGACCATGGCGCACTCCCATCACATACCACCCGCGGTAATGATCGCATCCGCTGATTCGAGATCGTCAATACCCGATTCGATTCCGCCTCCCACACAATCCCCACCGCCTGAAGGTTAAAACGCACATGGCGCGGTTCTGGTTTGCCGCGTAAAAAATTTGTGACGTAACGGCGGCGCAATTTCCATCGTGTCATTCGCAATTGGGTGGGTGGGGTGGTGATCACCTGTGGTAATGGGCGTGTTTCACCGATTGCATCTTGAACCAAGTGACGATCTCTCAACGTTTCGGGCAGCCCGTCAACCGCAAAAAAACGATTTTCACCCGTCTCATACGTCCGTTGTAACAATTCACCTCCCACTGGAAACCCCATAAACAAGATGTTCAGGCGTTGCCACCCTTCCCAGTAATACAAACCGACTCCACGCTCTACATGAGTGATTAGTCCGGTTTCCTCGCGGACTTCACGCGCCGCCGCATGAAGCAGACTTTCATTCGAGTCCAAACGTCCGCCCGGCAGATTCCACACATTGAGATCGCGCCGTTTTGATAACAGCACTTGCCCTTGATCATCAAATACCGCGCAATTGGTCGAAAGGCGTAAAAAACTCATCACGCCTTAAATTCCAGATAACAATCGGCGTGAAAGTTGGGTGTGCCGTTCGATCAACATGGGTAAATCTAAACCGACAAATTGACCCGCTTGTATCACGATCTTTCCGTGAATAATCGACAGATCCACATTGACCGATTGACAGAAGATCAATGCGGCCAAAGGATCATGTTGCGCGCCAGCAAATGCCAATTGATCGAGTCGATAGGCGATCAGATCGGCGGCCATGCCGGGGGCGATCTTGCCAAGGTCATCGCGCCCTAACACCGCTGCCCCACCAATCGTAGCAATTTCAAGGCCTTGGCGGGCGGTCATCGCTGCTGGATCACAATCCTTCACCCGTTGTAATAAGACTGCTTGTCGTGCCTCATTCAGCAAATGTCCGCCATCGTTTGAGGCCGATCCATCTACGCCCAAACCGACTCGCACATTTTTCGCCAACATTTGGCGGATCGGCGCGATCCCCGATGCCAGTCGCATATTAGAGCAGGGGCAATGTGCGACTCCGGTACCCGTTCGAGCGAAAAGATCAATTTCCTGATCATCCAATTGCACACAATGGGCGTGCCAAACATCATCTCCGATCCACCCTAGCGACTCGGCAAATTGACCGGGCCGCATCTGATAATGTTCTAAGCTGTAATCAATGTCGTTCACGTTTTCGGCCAAATGGGTATGTAAGCGCACATTGGGATAACTACGGGCTAAGGCGGCCGACTCGCGCATCAGATCCAACGAGACATTAAACGGTGCAGCTGGTGCGATCCCCATCCGTAACATCGAATAACGCTTCGGATCATGAAATTGTTCGATAGCGCGTTGTGTGTCTTTGAGGATATGGGGTTCTTTTTCCACAATCCGATCGGGTGGAAGTCCGCCATTGCTTTCGCCCACACTCATCGATCCGCGAGTCGGATGAAAGCGAAACCCTAATTCATAAGCGGCGCGGATCTCATCATCGATCAAGGCACCATTCGGATAAAGATAGAGATGATCGCTAGAGGTCGTGCAACCCGATAAGATCAATTCTGCCATAGCCAACTTTGCGGACACATAGATCATCTCACCGGTGATCCCCGTCCAGATCGGATATAGCGTCGTCAACCAACCGAATAACTCGTTTTGTTGGGCCATCACCCGCGTGAGGTTTTGGAACATATGATGATGTGTGTTGATCATGCCTGGCATCACCACATGATGCGAGAGATCAAGAGTCTCATCCACTTCGACCGGTGGAAGTTGGGCTTGTGGGCCGACAAATTCGATCACATGATCGCGATGAACTACTGCGGCATTTGGGATCTCTTGCCCGTCCATGGTGATCAGCAGGCGGATATTTTTTAGAAGTCGTGTGGTCATAAGATCGATTGTGTACTGGGTGGATGACAGGATAATCGTAATGTAGTGTACACGACGATTGGGTTGAACACAAGCGACTTGCCTCTTTAAGCCTAGTAATTGCTTCAAAAATCACAGGTGATCGAGTCTGCTACAAAGTCGTCCGTTCTATGCGGTGGTGACGGCAGCGAAGACCCAAAATTTATCCGGCGACAGCGGCAACATGGTTAGAGGGATCGTAAGATTGCGTCCCAACGCCAAAAAGCAAATCCGAAACCGCAAAATCAAGTTGAAACTGTACGTTCATCCAATACTCCTAGGGGTGACATGATCGTAGTCAGGCGATGATAGCACAGATGAGCGAAAAAATCGTAACAAATGTTACGTCTTTTCGCCGATGTCTTTTGAAACGATGACACTCTCTCTTTAATGGAAGCGTAGCCCAACCGTAGGGTAAGCGTCGGTTGCGAGTTCGATCAAAACGGCGTAAAGTAGGATTAATGTTGAT